>JALSPG010000018.1 GCA_026986115.1 Thermodesulfobacteriales bacterium | reverse complement strand
AAGGGATGACCGGCAGCTCCTTGCGTTCTTCCCCCTTTTTTTCTGTTTCTGCCGGTAGATTTATTTCTTTCACCTGAGCCTCTCCTTTTTCACTCATGCTCCACCCCATATTCGAGACTTAACCTAGAAGGAAGTTAAACATTCCGGTCTTAAAATCCAACCATTTTGCCCTTCCCTTTCTCTTTTTAAGTTGTTCAAAAAAATTGATCAAAACTTTATCAAAAAATTTGATTGATCTTTCAAAAAAGTTTCTGCTAATCTAAAAAGTGAAAATTGGCAAAAGAAAGTCAATACCGGCAAAGGGGGGAGAAAAATTGGCTTTAACCCTTAGACAGCTTGAAATTTTTTTAGCTGTTGCAGAAACAGGGCATGTTACAAGTGCAGCCAAAAAAATTCATCTCACCCAATCAGCGGTGAGCATGGCCATTTCAGAGATGGAAAACATTTTAAACGGTCCCCTTTTTGACAGGCAGGGCAAAAAGTTGATCTTAAATGATCGGGGGCGGTTTTTGCTACCTTACGCACGAGAGATTGTCAACAAGGTGCGCAATATCGAACTCCTGCTTTCAGAACCCCAAGGAGAACTTGTAGGGCATCTCCATGTAGGGGCGAGTTCAACCATTGGGAACTATGTCATGCCTTATGTAGTAAGTGCCTTTACACGCGAACATCCCAAAGTCTATATAAATCTTGTAGTGGGAAACAGCAGACAAATCGAACAACAGGTAGAAGAAGGGGGGCTTGATATCGGCTTTATTGAAGGGCTTGTACATAGCAACAAAATTGAATCCCAAGAATGGCTTACAGACCGCTTAAACATCATTGCCAACCCACAGCATCCCCTTGCCCAAAAGGAAAAAATTACCGTTCACGATCTCACAGAAGCCCGCTGGATCATGCGAGAAGAAGGTTCGGGCACGGCGGAGATCTTCAAAAATGCCATCTCGAAATATATTTCCAATTTTGAGGTCTTTCTGGAGCTTGGCCACACAGAGGCCATCAAAAAGGCCGTTGAGGCTGGGATGGGGCTTAGCTGCCTTTCAGTCCTTACGATTTGTCGGGAAGTTGAAAATGGCTGGCTTAAGATCCTCCGCGTGCCCGAACTTGAGATCACCAGGCAACTCCTCATCATCATCCGCAAAGATAAACTCAAGACAAACCTCTTGAATGAATTTATCTCCTTCTGCAATTTTATCCGTGATTGCTGCCAGGCTTCAGAAATTTGTCTTACTTCACCCTACAAGCTTCTCCAGCTGCTCGAACATCACCAGGAAATGGTAGTTTAAGCTTGCACTTTTAAAGGGCTTCCGCTAAGAGGAAAAAAATTTTGGCTTAAGGAGGCGGAAATGAGATCCCTCTTAGCGGGCCTGCTCCTTATTTTGAGCTTTTCTTCTTTGGTCTACGCTGGTGGTGGAAAAGCCTATCCCCTGGGAGCAGAGGGTTTCCTTGTGGGGGCAGCTCCTCCTCCAGGACTTACCATCCTTAATTATGCCTATTTTTATACGGCTGACGAACTCAAAGACTCTGACGGGGATGAAATGCCGGTCTTTGATGATATTACTGTTTGGGCCGAAGTTTTACGTTTTATTTATTTCACCAAAAAGAAAATTTTAGGCGGCACTTATGGTCAACACTTTTTTCTACTGGCGGTAAATGTGGACTTAGACTTTAAAGCCCCTGTAGGGCCTCAGCACAAAAAAAACTATGACGACTTTGACGTCCCCTATTTTATTTACTCTCCTTTTCTTCTTTCTTGGCACCTCATGCAAGGGAAACTCCATCTGGTGCTTGATATCGCCGATATTTATATTCCTCTCTCAAACGAAGATGACGATAATCTAGCAAGCGTAGGTCGAAATTTTTGGACAATTGAGCCAGTCTTCGCCATTACTTATATGTTTACTCCTGAGTTAGCAGCCTCTTTGAAACTCATGTACGACTTTAATACCAAGCAGGACGATTATCCCACTCCCATGGGGGTCAATATTGATCGCACTCCAGGGCAGGAATTTCATTTCGATTGGTGTGTCTCTTACGCCCTAAGGCCGAATTTGCGTCTAGGAATTACAGGATATTATTATCGTCAGGTAAAGAATGACGACTTTGATTTTGACGATTTTTCAGGGCCTCCTGCCTTACGCGCAGCCCTAAAAGACCTAGAAGACAACCAAAGCCGTGTATGGGCTATTGGTCCTGGAGTATGGTATCAAAAACACAGATTTTTCCTCTCTCTCCGGGCCCAATTTGAATTTGGTGCCCGTGAGATGACAGAAGGGCAAAATGTTTGGTTTAAAATGGGTTATGTCTTTTAAAAATGATCGTAAGGAGTGAAGCTTATGGCAGAGAACAAAATTACCCTTTCGGAAAAGGAGCTTCCAGAGGCGTGGTATAACATCATTCCGAGACTCCCGAGTCCTCCGGCCCCTCCTCTTAATCCTCGGACTGGTGAGCCGGTAAAGCCAGAAGAGCTGGCCCCCATCTTTCCTCAAAGCCTTATCGAACAAGAAATGAGCCCCGAGCCTTGGATAGAGATCCCCGAAGAGGTAAGGAAGGTTTATCGCCTCTGGCGCCCTACTCCTCTTCATCGGGCACGCAATCTAGAAAAAGCCCTTAAAACACCGGCTCGCATTTATTTTAAAAATGAAAGTGTAAGCCCTCCCGGAAGCCACAAACCCAACACTGCCGTGGCCCAGGCTTATTACAATAAAAAGGCTGGTATCAAAAGGCTAGCTACAGAAACCGGGGCGGGACAATGGGGAAGCGCCCTTGCTTTTGCCTGTAAGCTATTCGGCCTAGAATGTACGGTCTATATGGTAAAGGTCTCTTTCGAACAAAAGCCCTTCCGCAAAAGCCTGATGCATATTTGGGGAGCTGAGGTCTTTCCTTCCCCTACAGAAAGAACTGAAGCCGGACGCCGTATCCTGGCCCAGAACCCAAACTCCCGTGGAAGCCTCGGGATCGCTATTTCAGAAGCAGTGGAAGACGCTGCCACTCATCAAGACACCAATTACTCTTTAGGAAGCGTTCTAAATCATGTGCTTTTACATCAGACCGTAATAGGGCTTGAGGCTCAAAAGCAACTGGCTTTAATAGAAGAAAAACCAGATATTTTGATTGGCTGTGTAGGGGGTGGAAGCAATTTTGCCGGTTTTGCTTTCCCCTTCATTGGGGACATCTTGCAAGGAAAGCTGGAAGCCGAAGTCATAGCAGTGGAACCTGCAAGCTGCCCTACACTTACCAAAGGCATTTATACCTACGATTTCGGAGACACTGCTGGTCTTACCCCTCTCCTTCTCATGCATACCTTAGGACATTCCTTTGAGCCTCCGGCTATCCATGCTGGCGGGCTGAGGTACCACGGCGACGCTCCTCTCGTATGCCAGCTCGTCAAAGAAGGGATCATCAAACCTCGGGCCTACCCCCAAAACCCTTGTTTTGAAGCCGCCCTTCTCTTTGCCCGCACCGAAGGCATTATTCCGGCCCCTGAGACCAGTCATGCCATCAGGGCTGCCATTGATGAGGCCCTCAAGTGTAAAGAGAGCGGTGAAGAAAAGGTAATTGTTTTCAATTTCAGTGGTCATGGCCATTTTGACCTGGCTGCTTATGATTCTTATCTTGCTGGCGAACTTGAAGATTATGAATATCCCGAAGAAAAGATCAAAGAGGCCCTGGAAGAACTCAAACACTTTCCCAAATTTCCTACAGGAATTTAAGTCAGCGGAGGCAGGTTCGCCTCCGTTGACACCTTTTCTTTTGCCTGCCATAACCCAAAGTGATGACAGCTGGCATTTCTTACAGCCAAAAGTTTGAGCCTCTCTTAAGGCCGTTAAGATTTGCAAGTCGGAAGAATTTTGCCAATCTCAGTAAAATAAGAGGGCTTGAGGCCAGTCTCAAAAAGGCCCTGGAAGAAATTTCCGCGGCTCTTCCTCAAAATCTCAAGGAGAAACTACAAACCAAGATAGAAGGTCTTGAAAACCTTTCTCTCTCGGAGAAGAAAGACCGCCTCCAAGCTATCATGGCTCTTATTCAAGACAGCCTCGAAGAGGGTAATGCCCTCCCAGAATTTGAAGATCTGAAAATTGATCTCAATACCTATCGCCATTTTCACAAAGAACTTCAAAAACCGGTGCAATATTTGAAGGGAGTAGGGCCCAAAATTGCCGCCAAATTTGCTCAACGCGAGATAAAAACCGTTGAAGACCTTTTATATTTCCTTCCTAAGGCTTATGAAGACCGGCGGCGTGTGCGCGAGATTCGTTCGATCCGGGTAGGAGAACACGTAGTAGTTCGAGGTGAAATCGTTCTCTCCGGCCCGGTCAAATTTAAAAGACGCAAGGTGTATGAAATCGTAATTAGTGATGGCACAGGGCTTTTGGCTGCCAAATGGTTCCACTTCCAAGAGAAAAGATTTCGAGAACGTCTCCGCCCCGGGCGAGAAATCATCTTAGCCGGGGAGGTAACAATTTTTGGAGGACGCAAAGAAATTATTCATCCAGAAATAGCCTTTCCTGAAGAAGAAACCCTTTCCCTACACTTGGGACGCATCCTGCCTCTTTATCCGGGGATTGAAGGGCTTTCTCAGAAACAACTTCGCAAAATTGTGGCTCACGCCGTCAAAAATTATGCTTCCAAACTCGTAAGTGCTATTCCGGCCAAGATTCTAAAAAAAAGACGTCTCCTTCCCCTCCCTCTTGCCATTAGCGGGCTACATTTTCCCTCTGAAGAGGACGATCTTCCCGCCTTGAATGCCGAAAGAAGCATTTATCATAAAAGTCTTGCCTTTGACGAATTCTTCTATCTCGAATTGGCTTTAGCCTTAAGAAAATCGAAGCTCTCCCAAGCTCCAGGAATAGCCTTTCGCATCGAGAGCAAAAGGGTTGAGAAGTTTCTTGCCAGCCTCCCTTTTAAGCTTACACGCGCCCAAGAGCGTGCCTTTGAAGAAATCAAAAAGGACTTGGCTCGCCCCTACCCCATGAATCGCCTCTTGCAGGGTGATGTTGGCTGCGGAAAAACGGTGGTCGCTTTCTTAGCCGCTCTCATTGCCATAGATAATGGCTATCAGGTAGCTCTTATGGCACCCACTGAAATCTTGGCTGAACAACATTACCTTAACTTCAAAAAATATGCCGGGCTAATCGGAGTTGAAATTGCCCTCCTTACAGGGGGGCGTCCGGCACGGGAAAAAAAGGCTATCTACCAAGGATTGTGCACCGGACACATCCATTTCGTAGTAGGAACTCACGCCCTTTTTCAAGAAGCCGTAACATTCAAAAAATTGGGGCTGGTGATCATTGACGAACAACACCGCTTCGGAGTTTTACAACGGGCCGCTTTGCGAGAAAAGGCCCAAGGCTTGGAGCCGGATACCCTGGTCATGACAGCCACCCCCATCCCCCGGACTCTGGCCATGACAGTTTACGGAGATTTGGACGTCTCCCTCATTGATGAACTCCCGGCAGGCAGGAAACCAGTAAAAACTTTTCTTTTCACTGCCGAAGAAAGGAAAAAAGCCTACGCCTTTGTTAAAGAAGAGCTCAAGAAGGGAAATCGGGCTTATGTTATCTTTCCCTTGGTGGAAGAGTCAGAAAAAATAGACCTCCTTGCCGCCACTACCATGGCTCAAAAACTTCAACAAAAGGTCTTCCCGGAATTTAAAGTAGGACTCTTACACGGAAAGATGAAGCCCGCCGAGAAAGAGGCCGTTATGCGGGCCTTTAAAGAGGGGGAATGTCAGGTTTTGGTAGCCACTACCGTGGTAGAAGTGGGAGTAGATGTGCCGGAGGCCACGGTGATGGTAATCGAACATGCCGAAAGATTTGGCCTTTCACAACTCCATCAGCTAAGAGGAAGGGTGGGGCGAAGTGAACGAGAATCTTATTGTCTTTTGATTGCTCATAAGCTCCGGCCAGGGAGTGAGGCTTGGCGCCGACTTCGTATTCTCTGTGAGACAAATGACGGTTTTCGGATTGCCGAAGAAGACATGAAAATCCGAGGGCCAGGAGAACTTTTGGGTACCAAACAATCCGGATACTTTTCCTTCCGGAGGGCAGATTTAGTGCGGGATTATGATATGCTGGTAGTGGCTAGAGAAGAGGCCTTCACCCTCCTTGAGGAAGACCCGGAGCTTAAAGATTATCCGCTCCTTAAAGAAATTCTTTTTGAACGCTGGCAAGAGCGTCTCAAGCTTTCGGAAGTAGCTTAGGAGGTGTTAAAAAATGTCAATTTATATAGGAATTATTGGGCTTGGAACCGTCGGATCAGGGACGGTAAAGATCCTTTTTGAAAACCAAAAACTCATTCAAAATAGGTTAGGATGCCCTCTTTTGGTCAAAAAAATCGCCGTAAGGGACCCGAGCCTTCCCCGGCTGGTAGAGGTCCCTGAAAGCCTCCTTACCACCGAGGTAGAAAGTATCTTCCGCGATCCGGAAATTAAAATTGTAGTGGAACTCATAGGAGGGCTTGAGCCTGCCCGCACCTTCATTCTCAAGGCCATTGAAGCTGGCAAACACGTAGTCACTGCCAATAAGGCGGTACTTGCAGAATTTGGCCAGGAGATTTTTCAAGCTGCCAAACAAAAGGGAGTCGACGTGGCTTTCGAAGCAGCAGTAGGAGGAGGGGTCCCTATTATTAAAACCCTCAAAGAAAGCCTTGTGGGGAACCGGATTAAAGCCCTTACTGGGATTGTAAACGGCACCTGTAATTACATCCTCACCCGCATGACCGAAGAAGGGCTCTCCTTTAAACAGGCCCTCAAAGAGGCGCAGGAAGCGGGGTTTGCCGAGGCCGACCCTTCCCTTGACATAGATGGCCTTGATGCCGCCCATAAGCTTGCCCTCTTAACTACATTGGCCTATGGCACAGAAATAACCCTCAAAGATATCTATGTAGAAGGTATAAGGGAAGTTGAGCCCCTTGATCTCTCTTTTGCCAAGGAGTTGGGTTTTGTCACCAAACTTCTTGCCCTTTGTAAGGATACAGAAGAAGGGCTTGAAGTACGGGTACACCCTGCCCTCATACCAGAAACCCATGTTTTGGCCTCGGTTAGGATGGCTTACAATGCGTTTTATATTAAGGGAGACGCAGTGGGAGACATCCTCCTTTATGGTTTAGGAGCAGGCCAAATGCCCACCGGTAGTGCCGTTGTGAGCGACATTGTAGATCTTGCTCGCAACGTGCTTTCTGGAGCCAGCTTACGCGTTCCGCCCCTTTCTTTTCAATTAAGTAACTTAGATCGTTTGCCCCTCAAACCCATGGAGGAGGTCATTTCCCGCTACTATTTTCGGTTTGCAGCTGTGGATCAGCCGGGTGTCCTCTCTAAAATCGCCGGCATCCTGGGTGAAAACGAAATCAGTATTGCCGCGGTTATCCAGAAAGGGCGCAAGATTGGGGGCTCGGTGCCTATCGTGATGCTTACTCATGAGGCCCGCGAAAAGGCTGTCCACAAGGCCCTTGCAGCCATTAATAGACTCCCTATTGTAACTGCTCCCACCAAAATTCTCCGCATCGAAGAAGGTTAAGCATTTAGGTTTTTGAAAAGCATTCCGATATTAACAAAAGCAATGGCATTAAAGGTGGAGACCGTGAAAGTAGAGAAGGGGCAATTTTTGGTCCTCCAAGAACAGAATGAAGAACTTGAGACGGAAACTTTAGGCGCTTGCGTAGCTTTGGCAGCCCGGGATCGCGAAAAGAAGATTATAGGCCTTTGGGTCTTTGTACTACCAGCAGAAAAGATACTCAACCCCAAAGTAGGAGGAGTGCCGCAAACCTTCTTTGCCGCCGAGGGGATAGATATCTTTCTAGAAGCTTTAGAAAAAGCCGGTGCAGAAAGAGAAAAGCTTGAATTTTTTGCCGCGGGAGGGGCCCGGTTTTTAGAAGCACCTACTGTTTTTGATCTAGGAGGTCTTAACGCCTCTATGCTTCGCAAGCTCCTCAAAGACCGAGGGCTAACCCTAAAGGCCGAAGTCTGTGGCAGACCATTTCCCTGCCGCATGTTTGTAAATGGCAAAGAAGCAATGATTACCGTCAAAATCTCCGGAGAAGAGGAAGAGACGTGGTAAAAGTCCTGGAATATGTCTTTGAAGAACTCAATACCGTTCCCAATTTTCCAGAGACAGCCTACCGTGCCCTTAAAATGTTAGAAGATGAAAATGTAAATTTTGAAAAATTAGCTCAAGTGATCCGTTACGACGCCACTATTACAGCTAATTTTCTGAAACTAGTAAATTCCGCTTACATTGGCCTGCGAAGAAAGGTTGAATCTCTTTCCCAGGCCTTTGCCCTTTTAGGGCTTAACCAGATTCGATTTTTTTTGGTAGCAGCCTGTGCCGGCCAATATCTTAACCGGGCCCTTCATGGTTACGGACTTTCTCCTTATGAAGTGTGGCTCCATTCTTTAGGCAGCGGGGTATTTGCAGAACTAATTGCAGAAAAAGTGAAGGCCCGTAATCCAGATCACGTCTTCACAGCTGCCCTATTACACGATATTGGCAAATTGGTGTTAGATCTTTTTGTGGGTGGGGAGCTTGAAGTTATCCGTGAACTCGTAAAAGACGAAGGGCTCACTTTTATGGAAGCCGAAATTATGGTCCTGGGAACGGATCATGCCATCGTAGGAGCAGAACTCCTAAGACGTTGGGGGTTTCCACAAGAGACTATTTTCGCCGTACGTGCCCACCACGACGAAGATTGGATGGTTCAGAACCAAACTGCTGCTATCGTAGCCCTTTCCAATATGCTCACCAACTTGGTGGGAATAGGAATGGGAGCCGATGGGCTTTCATATCGGGTGCCATCTAAACTCCTTAAAGTAGCAGGCCTCAAAGATCGAGAACTTTTCAGCATTATTACCGAGGGCTTTAAGCGCTATCAAAACATTAAGGAGAATCTCCTCTCTCAAGCTCGTTAAACCTTTCCTTCGAGATGCCAAGCCCAGGCCAACACTGCTGCTACGGCCTCGTAAAGTTCTGGGGGGATTTCTCGTTCCAATTCCACCTTCCACAGGGCTTCTATTAAAGGAGCATCTTTTTTAATAGGAATACCGGCCTCCTTAGCAAGGGCCAAAATGCGTTCAGCAAGCAAACCTTCACCTTTGGCTACTACCCGAGGAGCATTATCTTTGGAGGCGTCATATTTAAGAGCTACTGCCTTTTTGGGTGGCACTTTTTTTACGCCCTTTGGTGCGCTCATCTCTCTTTTTTGTTTTCCGTGAAGAAGTCTCTCCTGGACATTCTTCTTTCTTTATCGTCTCTTCTTGGGTTTCAGGTTTGATTTCCAAAATTTCTTTCTCCTCTTCTTCAAAAGAAGTTTCTTCAGGGGGAAGTTCAGCAGCTGGCTCTATTATTAAGTTGGTCTCGTAGTATTCTTCCAAGGCAAAAAGATCTCTTCTTTTGAAATTAAGTACGTAAGAAGCGAGTTCTGGAGAAACGCGCACTTTCAATTTGGCCAAAGGCTTTTCTGCGAGTCTGCTCTTTATCCGACGCAAAAGGGCTGTAGCCAAAACCTCCACGGTTCGGATCTGGCCCACCCCCCGACAACAGGGACACGGACGATAACTGCCCCACTGCAAAGGGGCCTGAAGTTTCTGACGGGCAATCTCTATCAAGCCTAACCTGCTAAAACGGGTCATGGTAATTTTGGCGCGATCTTTTTTGAGGCTTTCCCGCAAGCACTTTTCTACTTGATGACGATGTTTGGGCTGTTTCATAGCGATAAAATCAATAACGATAAGACCTCCCAAATCTCTTAAGCGTAATTGACGGGCAATCTCCTCGGCGGCTTCGAGATTTGTTCGAAAAGAAATCTCTTCAAGATCTCTCTCACGTACACATTTTCCCGAGTTAACATCAATAGCCACCAAGGCCTCAGTGGGTTCAATATAAAGGGTTCCTCCTGAAGGGAGAGGCACTACGGGCTTGTAGACGTTTTCAATCTGTTCTTCAAGATTAAAGAGAGAAAAGATAGGCTTTTCTTCGCGGAAAAGCTTCACACGACGCACCTGACGGGGAGCTACTAATTTCAAAAAATTCTTCACCCTTTCAAAGGCCTCGGAAGTATCAACCAGAATTTCTTTGATGTCTGGTGAAAGATGTTCGCGCAAAAAACGCACAATAACATCTTGGTCTTTATAAAGAAGGGCCGGTGCTTCTACCTGAGAGGCTTTATTGCGGATTTCATTCCACAAACGCACGAGGTAGCGAAAATCGGCCTGAATATTCTTTTTAGCCGCTTCGGCTGCTGCGGTCCGAAGGATAATCCCTACCCCTTCTGGGGCCTTTAAACCCAAAAGAATGTCTTTCAAGCGTTTACGTTTGCTTTCATCCATCACTTTTTTAGAAACTCCACAGGTGGGGTTTCCGGGCAAAAGGACTACATAACGCCCCGGAAGGGTAAGATAAGTGGTAAGGCTTGCACCCTTGGTAGGAGTTTCTTCCTTCACAATCTGAACCAAAAGCTCCTGACCAGGTTCCAAAAAATCAGGAAGCCTTGAACGCCCAGACCTATCAACTGCCTCAGCATAGCCATAATATTCGGGATGTACCTCTTTGAAGGGCAAATAACCGTTGCGCGAAAGGCCAATATCCACAAAAACGGCTTGCAGACTGGATTTAATATTAATAATACGGCCTTTATAGATGTTACCCTTGGTGTGTTCCCGAACAATAGTTTCTACGTCAAAGGCTTCAAGGCGCCCATCTTCCACCAATGCTACCCGGATCTCCTCCGGTTGCTCCGCATTTATCAAGATCAACTTATTAGGAGTTTTCTTTTTGGCTGGCATTTTTCCTCCGTTTTAAATTTCTTGTTTAGAGGTCACCTCCGCTTTGATGGCATTAAGGGTGTTTTTGAGGGTTTCAAACACGTTTTCGCGAAAATCTCCAGCTATTATCAGAACCATCAAGACTTCCCCCACTGAAAGTTCGCCTTCTCGCACATAAGCCTCTGCTTTAAAAATACCAGGCTGATTTTGAGCAAGAGCAAGGATTTCGGCCAGACGATGCGCATCTGCCGAAACCCTCACTTTTTTTACGGGTTTTCCTTGCCGGGAAGTCGCTCTTACCACCCCTACATGGGTAAGAATCATGCCCACCTTTCCTTCGGCTTGTGAAATAATTTCAGAAATTAGCTGGTCAATAGGTGGCATTTCCTGAGGCTTTTTTACGACTGGCATAAGATCTCCCTCCTTCAGGGTCTTTTTAGGCATTATAAACAGAAAGTTAATTCCCTACCCGTTAAAAAAACCAAATCCGTTAGCGGAATAGAAAGGAACTACTATTTCAAGGGGAGCGTTCGAGGTCCCTAGCTAAAGGAGTATATTGACGAGTGGGAGTGGAATTTGGGCTCCCTTCACTTAGGGGGAAGACCGAAGTAGGGTCGGACGAAAAAATAGGAACGAATTTATTACAAATGTCGAACGTTTAATGCCGCCTGGGATCCGTAGAACAAAAAGGTGCTTAAACAGGCCTAGAAGAAGTATTTAGGTAAGATCTCAAATTTAAGCATTTCTTGTGAAAAGGCTTGCTTTTGAAAGAGAGCGACATTATCTGTCTTGTTAGAAATTAAAAAGAGGAGGTGTGTATGAAAATAACAGTTTCGGTCATCAAGGCTGATATCGGCGGGTTTGTAGGGCATTCGAGTACTCATCCTGAGGTAGTGGCTAAAGTAAAAGAATATGCTGAGGCCGGTTGTGAGAAAGGGCTTCTTTTAGACGCTTCGGTGATTACCTGCGGGGATGATATTGCCATCGTAATGACACATACCAAAGGCAAGGATAATGAAGAGGTTCACAAGCTCGCCTGGGATGCCTTTGTAGCTGGCACAGAGGTGGCTAAAAAACTCAAACTTTACGGGGCAGGGCAAGATCTTTTGGCTGACGCCTTTTCAGGAAACGTAAAAGGTATGGGCCCAGGTGTAGCTGAAATGGAATTTGAAGAGCGGAAAAGCGAACCTATCATTGTATTCTTCGCCGACAAGACCTCACCAAGTGCCTGGAATCTTCCCCTCTATGAAATGTTTGCTGACCCTATGAATACCGCTGGTCTCGTAATTGACCCTTCTATGCATGATGGGTTTTCTTTTGAAGTAATGGACGTTTATTCTGGAAAAGTAGTCAAACTCGAAACCCCGCGGGAACTCTATGATCTTTTAGTCTTCATCGGAGCCACTAGCCGCTATGTGGTAAGAGCTGTATATCGAAATCGTGATGGTGAAATAGCCGCCGCGGCTTCCACTCAGAAGCTCTCTCTCATGGCTGGCCGTTACGTGGGAAAAGACGACCCGGTACTCATTGTAAGGGCTCAGAGTGGTTTTCCCGCTGTAGGGGAAGTATTAGAGCCTTTTGCTAGGCCCTGGCTTGTAGAGGGTTGGATGCGAGGCTCTCACACTGGTCCTTTGATGCCGGTTTCTTTCAAAGAGGCCAAACCCACACGTTTCGATGGTCCGCCGCGGGTTATTGCTGCTGGTTATCAAATTTGTGAGGGCAAATTAATCGGTCCTAACGATCTCTTTGATGATCCGGCCTTTGATGATGCCCGCAATCGCTGCGCAATTCTCGCTAATCAGCTAAGGCGACAGGGAATCTTTGAGCCTCACCGCTTGCCTCCAGAAGAAATGGAATATACTACTCTTCCCAAAGTGCTTGAAAAGTTAAAGGATAGATTTGTAGATGTAGGTGAGCCTGAGGCCAAAGCCCCAGGAAGTGGTGAAGGAGAAATTGCCGAATAAAAATGGGGGGCTTTGCCCCCCTTTCTTGCTACCCTCCCCTAGGGCTGGTATAAAACTCCTCCATGGAAATCAAGTTTTATAATACCCTTTCGCGTAAAAAGGAGCTTTTTAAGCCTTTGGCCCCTCCCAAGGCCACCATGTATGTCTGCGGAGTTACAGCCTATGACGAATCTCATCTGGGACACGCCAGGGCAGCGGTAGTCTTTGACGTGCTTTATCGTTTCTTGAAGTATATTGGCTATGAAGTCCATTATGTGCGCAATTTTACTGATATTGATGACAAGATTATCCGACGAGCCCAAGAAGAAGGCACAAACACCAAAGAGTTGGCTGAGCGCTATATTCGCTCTTATCAGGAAGACATGGAAGCTCTTAAGGTGCTTCCCCCCACTTACGAACCGCGGGCTACAGAACATATTCCCCAGATCATTGCCCTTATTGAACGGCTGCTTGAAAAAGGTTTCGCCTATGTAGTAGAGGGAGACGTCTACTTTTCGGTAGAAAAATTTCCCGAATATGGAAAGCTTTCCGGCAGAAGACTAGAAGAAATGCAAGCCGGGGCCAGGGTTTCGGTCTCAGAAAAAAAACACCATCCTTTAGATTTCGCCCTTTGGAAGGCCGAAAAACCCGGTGAACCCTCTTGGGAAAGCCCCTGGGGGCGGGGAAGACCTGGCTGGCATATCGAATGTTCCGCTATGGCCATGCATTATTTGGGTGAAACCATTGATATTCATGGAGGAGGGCTTGATCTCATCTTTCCCCATCATGAAAACGAAATCGCACAGAGTGAAGCGGCTACAGGAAAGCCCTTTGTTCGTTATTGGCTCCACAACGGAATGGTTACTGTAGGGCGAGAAAAGATGTCCAAAAGTTTGGGCAACTTTATCACCATCAAACAGATGCTGGCCAAGCATCACCCCGAGGCCTTGCGGCTCTTTCTGCTGTCCATGCATTACCGCAGCCCGCTTGACTACTCAGAAAAAGTGGTTTCAGATCATGAAAAGGCCCTTGAAGGGTTTTACGAGACCCTTTATCTCTTACGCCGTTTAAAGCCCGTAACAGAAAAACCTCCCAAAAAACATCAAAAGCCCCTTGAAGAAGCAAGACAAACCATTGCTAACTTTGAAGAACGTTTTCTCGGGGCCCTGGCAGACGACCTTAACACTGCCAAAGCTATCGGAGAACTATTCACTCTAGAACGTATCTTAAACGGCCTTCTCAAACTTTGCGGCCGTTTTCCCTCTCCTATTCACCTAGAAGTAGCTCGCCAGGGAGAAGAAATCGTACGCAAATTGGCTGGAAACCTCCTCGGAATCCTCACCGAAGAGCCAGAAGCCTTTATTGAGGCCCGTCGCGAAAAGGCTCTGGCAGCAAAAGGGATCTCGCGTCAAGAAATTGAAAGGCTTATCTCCGAACGACAAGCTGCCCGAGAGAAAAAAGATTTCGCCAAAGCAGATGCTATTAGAGACGATCTTGCCCAGAAGGGAATAGAACTTCGTGATACTCCTTGGGGAACCTTTTGGAAGGTGATATGAAACTTCCTTTACCCTGGATAGATATTTTGGTTTTGGCGGTCTTGCTCTTTTTTATCATTCGTAATACCTGGATAGGGTTTTTACGAGGGTTGTCTTCCTTAGCGGGGCTTATAGCAGGGTATCTTGTCTCCTTACGCTACGGAAATTTGATAGAAAATATCTTAGCACCCTGGGTCTCTGCCTCTTGGCTCAAGGTAGTTGCTTATGCCTTGGCATTTTCTCTGGGCTTCTTGGCGGTTTTTATTGTAGTAGAAATTTTAGTGCGAATCTTGCAAAAAACCCGCCTATCTTGGCTAGATCATCTCTTAGGTGCTTTCTTGGGAGGAATTAAGGGCTTACTTCTCCTGAGTGTGTTATTCATCCTCCTTACCACTTTTTATCCCCGAGGAGAAAAACTCTTTTCGGGCTCTTACACCTATCCTTATTTAATGAAAAGCGCCCGGTTTCTAGCAGAGGTCTTTCCTCCCAAAATCAAAGCGCGGTTTAATTACAATCTACGGCGCATATTAAGCCATGAAGGAAAAAGATAAAAGCTTCGACCACCTTGGTCCTCTTTTTGTGAAACTAGTAGAGATTGTAGCACGCTTGCGTGCTCCGGATGGTTGCCCCTGGGATCGCAAACAAACTCCAGAAAGCCTTAAAAAGTATGTTCTCGAAGAGGCCTATGAAGTCAGTGAAGCGATCGATCATCATGAACCCTTACTAGTGTGTGAAGAAATCGGGGATCTACTCTTTTTGTTGATTTTCCTAGCCTATCTTTACGAAGAAGCCGGAAATTTCCACCTTGCAGACGTTCTAACCCTTTGTGCCGAAAAGATGATCCGGCGCCATCCTCATGTCTTCGGTGAGAAAAAACTTGCAGAAGCCGAAGACGTAATCAAGCAATGGCAAAGTATAAAAGAAAAAGAAACCCTCGAAAAAGGCCAGGCCTCTTCGGCTTTGGGAAATCTCCCCAAAAACCTGCCAGCCCTTCAAAGAGCTTTCCGCCTGGGCGAAAGGGCCAGCAGGGTGGGTTTTGATTGGAAAGACCCTCAAGACCTCTTTCCCAAAATAGAAGAAGAAATAAAAGAGCTTTTACAGGCCTTGTCTCAGGGAGAAAAAAGCCGGATTTTTGAAGAAATAGGAGATTTACTCTTCACTATTGCTAATTTTTCTCGCAAACTTGGTATCAATCCGGAAGAAGCCCTAAAAGCTGCCAATGAAAAATTCGAAAAACGTTTCCGAAAGATGGAATCTCGTCTCAAAGGTCTAGGAAAAGACCTTAAAGAAACACCCCTTTCCGAGATGGATGCCCTTTGGGAAGAAATAAAGAAAGGGGGCTAACGCCCCCTTCTTAACTAAACTACTTTGATCTCAAAGGGATCGCTTATCCAGGTGCCATGAAGGTTGCAATTTTCAACGGCTTCAAGTTTGGCGCTCTTGTCTAAACGTATTTTAAAAGTGGCTTCAGAAGCCGCTACCCCACCGAGGGGATAGTTGACCTCTGCGATTTTTTGGCCATCAGACAAAAGATAGATTTTTGTAATCCAATGTTTTGGAGTAGAAGGATGCGTTACCATAAAGCCCACTTTTACTTTAACTTCAAACCATTCTCCGGCGCCTACAACTTTCGGGGCAATAATGGCGGGAACGTGCTTTTTTTCTAAAAGAGAGGGATTTTCGCGATTTTTCAGGCGCAAAAGCTTCTCTCCCTTTTGTGAAGCCCCCGAGACGTATTTTTCCTTATATTCTTTGATCTTTTCCTGAAAATCGTAAGCTTTTGCCTCTTTAAAAGCGGCCAAGAGGGCCAGACCTCCTAAAGCTCCTTTCAAAAAAGCTCTTCTTTCCATCACACCCTCCTTCTTATATTTAGAAGAATTATAAATTCGAAGGCTTAAAAAGCCAAGAAAAAATTTAAAGATATTTTTTTATCTCCAGATCTTCGTTAATGACGTGGTTTATAAGCCAGTCCCGCAAAAAGTGTAAAAGTTCCATCTTAGTGGCAAGGCCATGGTCAAACTTTTTTTTGAAAGCAAAGACTTCCACAAGAAGCCTCTCATGTTCTTGACGATGGTGTTCAAGAGCGGGGTAACGGATCTTTTCCATCAGACTTTCTTCGTCCTGAAAATGTTCTTCAGCGTAACACACAAGCTCCATAAGAATCCGATCGACCAATTTCTTCGAACAGGCTTCTAAAATACGATCGTGAAGAAAATTGAGAATGGAAACGAGCTTACGGTGTTGAGCATCAATTTTGGAATCTCCGATACAATAACAAGGTTTCCAAAGAACAAAACTCATCTGGGCCACCTCCATCTATATAATATGGCCCACCCCTCACGTAAAAATTCGATATTTAAGAAAAAAAATTTAAAATTTACTTTATTTTTTCTCGAAATAGTCTCTGGAAATCCTCTAAAATTAGGTAAGAACAAGGAATAATGAGGAGGGTGATAAAAGTAGCGAAAAGCACTCCAAAGCCCAAACTGATAGCCATAGGAATCAAGACTCGGGCTTGGAGACTCTTTTCAAAGATCATGGGCATAAGACCTACAAAGGTAGTAAGGGTAGTAAGGACAATAGGCCGAAAACGTTTTTGAGCAGCCTCCACCACCGCATTATGGGCTTCTTCACCTGCTTTGCGTAGACGATTTGTCAGATCAAGGAGCACCAAAGAATCATTAACCACCACACCAGAAAGACCTACAATCCCAAAAAAACTTAAAATATTAAGATGGTAACCCATAATTTTATGACCCAAAAATGCTCCTATAATCCCAAAGGGGACCGCAAACATAATTACCAAAGGTTGAAGATAGGACCTTAGTGGAATGGAAAGGAGGGCAAAAATAGCAAGCTGAGCCACCAAAAAGCCTTTTACGACATCACGCATTGCCTCTCGCTGTCTTCTTCCCTCCCCTTCAATGGAATATACAAGCCCGGGATATCTGCTCTTCAGGGCAGGCAAAAATTCTTTCTTGAGATAATCTCTAATTTCTGCGGCATTGGCTACTTTTTCATCCACCTCAGCCAAGACCCTGATAACCCTTCGGCAATCGAGTCTCTCAAGAGTGACATAACTCTCGCCGCGCTCAAAAGAGGCCACTTCCTCTAGAGGAATTTCACGCCCATCTGCCAGGTGAAGTCTAAAATTTTCAAGACTCCAGAGCAAAGAACGAGCAGCCTTGGGATAGCGCACCAAAACCTGAACTTCGTCTTCCCCCCGCTGAACGCGCAAAGCTTCTGCCCCGTAAAAAGCGTGTCTTACAGCCCGCGCTACCTCTTCAAGAGTAATTCCCAGACTTCTTGCCCCTTCCCTTAACTTAAGTTTTATTTCCTCTTTGCCCGGGAGAAAACTATCTTCAATGTCGTGAACCCCGGGGATGCGAGCAAGTTCTTTTTTGAACTCCTCTACCGCTGCAAAAAGGGCCTGCTCATCTCGCAAGGATAGAGCCACCTCAATGGGTTTACCGAGGCCGAAAAGTTCACTTTGAAAGAGAACCCCTTCGGCTCCGGGGACTTCTCCCACCCTTTTCCGCCATTTCCGGACAATTTCTCTAGTACTTATTCCTGGACGTTTTTCACCGGGAACAAGTTCAATAGTAACTTGAGCCAGATGAGAACCTATACTTGGGCTTCCAGCTTTGGGACCATGACGGGCCTGGTGTACCCCTATCATTACCATAGAGTACTCTAGCAAGGATTTTTTGTATTTTTTTTCATATTCTTTTACTACCTCAAGCCCTTTCTTTTCTATCTCTCGGGCGATAGCTAAAGTTTGGGAGACAGGAGTGCCAGCTGGCATGGTAAGGTAGCAATTGATGTCATCACTTTCCACGCGAGGGAAAAAGGTAAATTTAATACGCCCTCCCAGCCAAAGAGCTAGACAGAGAATGAGAATTGCCAAGGCCGCGGCTAGCGTAGCATAGCGCCAACGCAAACTAAAAAGAAGAAGCCGACGGTAGGGCCCGGACACGAATCTTTTGAGTCCACGGGCCAGAAAACTTGCCCCTTCGGGAGAAATATGCCCTTTGGTTGCCGCAAGGTGAGCAGGAAGAACAAAAAGGGCTTCAAGGAGTGAACCCAGCAATACCAAAATTACAACAACTGGAATGACCCGAATAAATTTTCCAAGCACCCCTGTGCCGTAAAGAAGGGGCCAGAAAGCTGCCATTGTGGTGAGAACGGCAAAGATTACAGGCTGAGCAACTTCAATGGTCCCTTTTATAGCGGCTTGAAGGGGAGGGATTCCTTCTTCTCGGAGACGAAAGACGTTTTCTCCGATGACAATGGCGTCGTCTACTACAATTCCCAGCACCAGAATAAAGGCAAAAAGCGAGACCATATTGATAGAGACCTCAAAATGGGGCATGAGAAAGAGTGCCGTAGCAAAAGAGATAGGAATACCCAGCATGATCCAAAAGGAAAGTTTGGGGTTCAGAAAAAATCCGAGCATCACGATTACAAGGAGCATGCCCAGCCCCATATTCTTGAGGAGCAAAAAAAGTCGGGCCTTTAAAATCTGGGAATGGTCTTCGAAAATCTCCAAAGAAAGCCCCTCAGGAAGATGAGACTTGAGCACCGGAAAATAGGCATTTACCGCCCTTGAAATAGCAAGGACATTCTGGTTTCCCAGCCGAAAAACCTCAATTACCGCCGCCCGCTTACCTTTAAAATAGGCAAATAAATCAATCACATCGCGAAATTCATCCTTAACCGTAGCCAAACTGCGTAGTTTTATTTCCTCTCCTTGAGGAGAAGAGATAATTGGAAGCTCACTGTAACCGCGGGCGTAATACTTTTTCCCCTGAACTCTTAGAAGAATTTCTTTTGACGGGTCAAAGATACGCCCCGCCGGGAGATCAAGACTCTGTTCACGGATAAGACGGGAAATCTCGAAAAGGCTGAGACCATATTTGCGAAGGGTTTCTTCAGAGACCTCTATATGAATCTCAGCAGGCCGTAAAGCAAAATAAGCCACTTCGGTAACTTCTGGCAAGGAGAGGAGCTCCTCTTTGACCCTTTCAGCCCAATACTTAAGAGAAGACTCGGAAATGTCTCCATAAAGGGCAATATTTATGACAGGATAGCGCCTTGCTACCCGACGCACTACCGGCCTTTCGGCTTCCTTTGGAAGGATAGTCAGACTATCTACTTCTACTTTTATATCGTCATAAAGTTTGTTAACATCCCAGCCCTTCATCACCTCTACAGTGATAGTGCCTAGACCCTCTGAAGCCACAGAATAAATGCGCTCAATACCCGGAAGACCTGAAATACGTTCTTCAATGGGCCGAATTACAGAATCTTCTACCTCGTCTGGAGAAGCGCCACGATACTCCACTCGCACCTCAATTTGATCTAAAGCCACTTCCGGAAAAATCTCTACTTTGAGATAAAAAGCCGAAAGGATGCCTGCAGAAAGTAGAAAAAACATGAGCAGATTGGCGGCGACATGATTTTCGGCAAACCAAGCAATGAGCGCCTTCATGGTGCAATTCTTACTCTCATTCCCGGAAAAGGACCATTTAACCTAGAAAGCACCACATTATCTCCGGGTTTTAGCCCTTTCCTCACAAGGATTTCTTCTTTAGCAAAATAAAGAACTTCTACTTCTCGATTTTTGAGACGATCATCTTCTACGACCCAAACTATCCAACGACCATCTTCAAGGTGGAGGGCCCGACGAGGAAGGACAAAGATCTGAGAAAATCTTTTTCCAAGGAGCTCCACCCGGGCAAAAAATCCGGGAAGCAAAGGAAAAGGACGTTGGAAGGGATTTTCAACCCTTACAAAAAGATCGAGGAGTCTGGTCTTTTCGTCGGCCTCGGCACCAGCCCGCACGATCCTTCCTATCCATTTTTTTTCTTCCTCCAACCTCACGAATACTAAGGCCTTAGAACCTGAGCCAGAAGCATTGAGACCAGGAATATCAAGCCAGGGTAAAAATTTGGTTTCTAAAGGGATTCGAACTTCAACGGCAGAAGTATCATAGATTTTGCCAAGCACCATGCCGGCAGAGACATATTGCCCTGTCTCTACGTTTACTTCTACCACCATACTATCAAAGGGGGCCTTTATTTCAGTGCGAGAAAGGTCTAGAGCGGCTTTTTTCACTTTGGCTTCTGCTGCTGAAACTCGAGCCCTGGCTGCTGCTAGCTGGGGCACTTTTAAAACCAAAGGAGAAGGAGGAGTTTGCTGCTTGAGGATCTTATACCATTCGGTCTTAGCGGCCTGAGCTTCGGCTTCTAATTGAGCAAGCTGCTGACGAGCTTCTTCCAGTTCGGCTTCGGCCAAAGCCAAGGCTGCTTCATAGTCACGTGGGTCTATTTTTAAAAGGATTTCACCTCGTTTGAAATGTCCTCCTACCAGCAACCGAGGCGACACATAGACTACTTTCCCTGACACTTCCGGAACAATTTGGCCGGTACGCAAAGGATAAACCGTCCCGAAACCTTCAATTTTTATTTGGTAACTCTGCGGAAAGACCTTTATTATCTTCACAAGGGGAGGATGTGGACGAAAACGTCGCTTCTTTAGTTTAGGTTTAGTATGGAGGAGATAAAGAGCCCCAGCCAGACCTATAAAAAGGAAGAAGACCACCCAAAAAGCCTGAAAAATTCTCTTCTTTTTCATGATCCCTGCAAAAGTTTGGGCCATCCTCCACCAAGTACGCGATAAAGGGAGACCCGGTTTAGTAAAAGGGAGCTTCTGATCATAAGCGTATGCCGTTTTCTTTCAGCACAGAAGTGTCTAGCCTTCAGATAATCAAGTATCGGTATCACACCCAACTTATACCGCAAATCTTTGATTTCTTTTTCTCGGCAGGCAGCCCGCTCCTGCTCTTCTGCAAGAAAAAGTCTCTTACGCCAAGTCGTTTCTAACAAAAGGGCATTTTCCACCTCAAAAAAGGCCTGAAGGACTGTCCTGGCGTAGGAGGCCTCAAGGGCTCTAAAACGCGCTCGGGCCGCCTCTTCCCGCGCCTTTCTCTCACCGGCATCAAAAAGGGGCTGAAAAACCTCAAAAGCTAACTCCCAAAAGCGGTTACGCTGACGCAGAAGGGTGTTTAAAGCGTTGGAGAGCCTTCCTTCACGAGCAGTAAGAGAAAGGCTAGGAAACCGTGCTGCCCGACTAGAAGCTACCTCTTCGGCAGCAGACAGGAGCCGGGCCCTTGCCGCCCGAAGATCCGGCCTTCGCAAGAGTAGATCCGAGGGTAACCCAGGAGGAGGGGGAGGCAGATCGTAATCACAAAGGGTAAAAGAAATTTTTAATGCCGGATATTCTCCAAGAAGGACGGCAATTTGTTGTTTGCGAGTAGTTATCTCGGCCTCAAGACGCGGAACCTCTTCCTTTAAAGCAGCCAAAAGACGCCTTTCTGTCTCAAGGACTGAAGGATCAGCCAACCCCGCTTGATAGCGCTCTTCAAGTACCTCCACATAGGCCTCTTGAGAAAAAAGCTCTTCTTTGAGGACCCGAAGCTCACATGTCAAAAAAGCTCCTTCCAAATAGCGGCTTACAAGCTCTGCCACCAAGGTTTGGGCCAAGGCAAGACGGTTCTCTTCTTCAGCCAAAATTTTCAAACGAGCTGCCTGAGTAGCGTGGGAAAGTTTTCGCCATAGATCTACCTCGTAAGAAGCTGCTAAAGAACCCGTAAATCTTCCGGTGATATAACCGCCACCACGAAAATAAGGGGCCAAAATCACAATCTTTTGGCGATCTCCACGAAAATTAAAATCAAGACGAGGAAATTGGGCCGCGCGTTTTTCTTTTAAAAGCGCTCGAGCCTCGCTGATACGGGCTTGGGCCTCCAGAAGATCTAAATTTTGAGAAAGCAGCTTTTTTACTAAGTGATTCAAATTTTCGTCTTGAAACGATTCCCACCAGGCTTCGGTGGTGGTACGGAAATTTTTTAAAAAGGAAGCTCCTTGGTATTTGGAAGGAAGCGCAGGAAAAGAAGGATTTGATACCGGAGGTTTAGGCCCACAGGCCGCAAGGGAAAATATCAATAAGACAAAAAAAATTTTTCTGGCCATCTCTGTTAGATGAAAGCGGCTTCATTATATTCGTCAAGCAGTTTAAACCAAAATTAAAGAGGGCGCCTAGGGCGCCCTCTTTAAGGCTTTTTAAACAGGCTTAACAGCCTTCTAAGGCTTTACGCTTTTTAGCTTTTACATGACAATCACGACATTTGGTAGGAACTTTTTTCCCCTCGGCTTTCATAGCCTTATGGCAGGAAAGACAATTCTTGTGGAAGAGTTTCTTATATTGGCTCTTTTTGAGATCACCATGACAAGTCTTACACTGAAAAGGAGATTTTCCTGCAGCATAAAGGGCCTTGACCTTCTCCACACTCATGGGCGTAGGGACCATCTTCCCGTTTACTTCACTTTTCTTTTCGTGATGGCAAGTACCACAGGAATAACCGGCATCAAGAAAATGTTTAGCGTGAGGAAAAGAAACTTTGCCCATTTTCACCTCATATTTTTTCACTACCGGAACCTGGAGTGCGTTAAGGGCCTTTTCTTCAGCCAAAGACCAACCCCACCAACTCAGCAATAAACCTCCCAAAATAAAGAAAACTAACTTTTTCATACCCGACCTCCTTCACTTTTTTACCGCGATTTTAAAGCAAGCAAAATGCCAAAAACGGTTATCCTTGAAAATTAAGCCCCTTTGGGAGAGTTAACTTAAATATGAGGAAGAATGGATAGACAAAACGGTAAGGAAGAACGACAAAATTTACGAGAAAGTGGCGGAGGGGGTGGGATTCGAACCCACGGTGCCCCTTGTGAGGGCACACTCGCTTAGCAGGCGAGCACCTTCGGCCACTCGGTCACCCCTCCAATCTTTTTCTAAACTAACCAAGAAAAATTTTTTTGACAAGCGGAGGGGGAGGGATTCGAACCCCCGGAGGGCACTAGGCCCTCAGCGGCTTTCAAGGCCGCCCCCTTCGACCGCTCGGGCACCCCTCCTTGTCGGCACACTAATTAACTATTAAACAGTTTTCTGAAAAAGGACAAGAAGACTTTAAATCGATTGCAATTTTTAAAAAGGAGGTAGCTATGACAGCAGAAGAACTTTATGAAGAAGGAGCCTTTCTCCTCTTCAAACAACAATTTGATAAGGCTTTAGAGTATTTGGACAAGGCGCTTGAACTCGATCCTGAAATGGTAAAAGCTCTCCATGCCAGGGCAGCTATCCATCTCCGTTTTGAACGCTTTGAAGAAGCAGAAAGAGATCTTCTTAAAGCCCTCGAGAAAGAACCCCAAAACGCCAGGCTCCACTTTCGTTTAGGTCAGGTCTATTACCGCAAAAAAGAGCTTGAGAAGGCCCTGGAATGCTTTAATAAAGCTATCGATCTAGAACCTCTCTACGCCGCGGCTTTTATGGCCCGCAGCCAGGTATATCGAGATATGGGAGAGGAAGAACTTGCGGATCTCGATTTGGACAAGGCCGTTGCAGTCCAAAAGGCTACGGCTCAAGCCAAAAAAATCGTCGATTTTTAGGCATACTTTTTGCCGCTTAATCGATCTTTAAAAAGAAGAATTTTTAAAATCCGGAGAGTAGAAGGAAAATTTTTTCCCATTAATGGAAATTTTTTTCTCTTTTTGTCAAAAATTTGACATAAAAATTTAAGAAATGAGAAGTTAAGTGCGTTTTTAAGGCCTTTTTCAAGGCTAAAAAGAGGGCTCTGGGATCTCTTTTATGGTATAGGCTTTGCTATATCTACATTTTAAATGATTTATTTTTGCGTAATATCGGGAGAAGAGCCGTTAGGGCGTTATATCTATCATTTACTGAGTCTGGCCAAAGGTTTTCCGACCAGCCAAGACCGGGCTCAGCTTTTGATATTAGCAGAACCTGCAAAAATCAAGCCAGAAGATTTGGCTCGTCTCCCCCAAGAAATCCCCAAACGTACCCATATTTTGGCTATCAGTAGGAAGAGAAAAAATTTACCTTTTCAATGGGTTAAGGTCTCTTATTTCAAAAGACCATTTACCCCTGCCAGGCTTTACTCATTTGTGGAAGAAATATTTAATCGTAAATTTCCTCTTACATCTGAGGAAAGGGAGCAGCCTTTTTTAGGAGAAGACGAAAGGATAGTCAACATCAGGAAATCTATTCCTATTTTAGCCCGCCTACCCGAACCTATTTTACTTGAAGGACCAAAGGGGGTAGGAAAGGAACTTCTAGCCCGTCATATACATGGCTACCGAAGGGGAAGATTTATTAAGTTTGCGGCAGCAGCCCTTCCCCCAGAAATGATTGAACCTCTACTCTTTGGTTTTAAACCAGGGGTAATTAAAAATATTAAGAAAAGTAAAGAAGGTGCCTTTGCCAAAGCTGAAGACGGTATCCTTTACCTTGAAAATTTAGAAGATCTTCCTCTTTCTGCCCAGCAACGGTTACTTCTCTTTTTGGAAAATGGCTACTTTTATCCTTTGGGAGCCACAGAGCCCGTCTATAGTAAGGTCAAACTCATTATTTCTTTAGCTACCCCGCCAGAGAAACTCCTCAAAGAAGGTAAACTTCTTCCGGAAATCTTTTTTAAATTGGCAGAATTTGCCATCCGGCTTCCACCTCTCAAAGAGAGATTCATTGATCTTCCACTTTTGGCACAATATTTTCTCGAAAATTACGCCTGGATTTATCGTAAAGAAGCAATTTCGCTCTCTCTCAAACTTCTCGAGCGTTTTCTTCTCTATCCCTGGTCCCGTAATATTGCAGAACTAGAAGAAATCATCAAAGATGTAGTTATCTGGGGAGAAGAAAAAGTCCTGGAAACTCGTTTCGCAAAAGTGCCCAAAGTGCGTCTTAAATTTAAAGATATTGAAGACCTTTTACAGAGACTTACAACAGAAAGCAAAGAGCTTATGGCACAAATTGAATCCAGCCGTAAGGATCAGGCTTCTCGCCATACTGGATCCCGGTAAGTTCGTCAAAGAGGCGGCGGGCAAGGGGGCCTGTTTTCCCCTCGTTTATAACATATTCCTTCCCTTTATATGCCAGACAACCCACCGGAGAAATAACGGCCGCAGTCCCGGTACCAAAACACTCCTTAAGCCGGCCACTTTCTGCTCCTTCTAGGACTTCTTCAATAGTGATACGCCTTTCCGTGACCCGAAGGCCCCAGTCTCTGGCCATATGGATCACAGACTCTCTTGTAATCCCAGGGAGAATAGTACCTGTAAGGGCGGGGGTAACTAGTTCGTCTTCGAAATAGAAGAAAATGTTCATTGTTCCAACTTCTTCTACATAGCGTCTTTCGATGGCGTCAAGCCAAAGGACTTGGGTATAACCTAGTTTTTTGGCCTCTTCTGAAGCCATAAGACTTGCGGCATAATTACCACCAGTTTTTACATCTCCCACACCTCCAGGAGCCGCCCGGACGTATTTGTCGGTAACGTAAATCTTTATAGGGTTAAAGCCTTCTCGATAATAAGCTCCTACCGGGCAAAGAATGATAAAGAAAATATATTCAGCACTGGGCTTGACTCCGAGGAAGGCCTCGGTACCCATCATCAGGGGCCGTATATAGAGGGCTGAACCTTTTTCTTTTGGAATCCATGCTCTTTCAATGTCTACCAATTTTTTGAGGGCCTCAAGTACAAAGACTTCATCAATTTGGGGCATACACATCCGCCAAGCAGAGCGGTTTAAACGGGCCATATTTTTTCCCGGACGAAAGAGACGCACCTTACCGTCAACCCCGTAATAAGCCTTAAGGCCTTCAAAAATGGTCTGGCTGTAGTGAAAAACAACAGCTGCCGGATCAAGGCAAAGGGGTTCGTAAGGTTTAATACAAGCCCCTTGCCAGCCCTCCCCTTCCCGATAGAACATATAGAACATGTGGTCGGTAAAGATGCGCCCAAAGGGCAAATTCTTCTGGATAGGAAGCCGGCCGCGCTTCTCTGGTGGTAAGAGACGAAGTTTTATTTCCATTGTTGCAAAGCTCTCCAGGCTAGGCTATCTCTTAGCACAGCTTTAGGTCTTTTAACGCAAGGGATCTTTATGTTCAAGTGGTTACGTCGCAAACAAGAAGCAGAAAAAAGTCTTTCCCCCCAACCAGAAGAACAAAAATCTCTTTGGGGCAAATTCCGAGAACGCCTTTCACGCACCCGTGAAAGGCTACAAGAAGGACTGCAAGAAATATTTATTGTCGAACGCACGGTCGATGAGACCTTTTTTGAAGAATTAGAAGAAACCCTGATCACTGCTGACATCAATATTGACACCGTGAAGGCCCTTCTGGCCCCCTTGAGGGTCAAAGTTCAACAAGGAGAACTTCTTAAGACATCCGCTTTTAAAGAGGCGTTGAAGAAAGAAATGCTCAAGATTCTTTCTCTTCAGCCTCCTCCCTTTCCACCCGAAGCTCGACCGGCAGCCATCTTTGTAGTGGGTGTAAACGGCGTAGGCAAAACTACCTCCATTGCCAAATTAGGTTTCCGTCTCCAGAAACAAGGTTTTTCCGTCCTTTTCATAGCTGCAGATACCTTCCGGGCCGCAGCCATTGAACAGCTAGAATCCTGGGGTAAACGCCTTAAAATTCCTGTTATCAAACAACACCCCGGAGCAGACCCCTCATCGGTGGTCTTTGAGGGGTTAAAAGCCGTTCAGGCCCGAGGGCTTGACGTAGCCCTCATTGATACTGCCGGCAGACTCCATACCAAATACAACCTCATGGAAGAGCTAAAAAAGATGGCCAGGGTGGCAGGAAAGGTACTTCCAGGGGCCCCGCATCAAAATCTCCTTGTCATTGATGCCACCACCGGGCAAAACGCCATCAACCAAGTCAAACTCTTCAGCGAGGCCCTACCTATCTCTGGCCTTATTATCACCAAAATGGATGGTACCGCCAAAGGGGGCATTGCTCTTACCCTTGCTCATCTCTTCAAAATACCTATCTGTTTCGTGGGGTTAGGAGAAAAACTAGAAGATCTGGAACCCTTTGATCCGCAAGCATTTGTAGAAGCCATTTTGCCTTAACATGTTAAGAGGATTACTGCTTTTAGGACCGACAGGAGTTGGTAAAAGCCCCCTGGGAGATCTTTTGGAAGAATGCGGGATTTACGGGCAAAAATGTCTCCATTTTGATTTTGGAAAGGAACTGAGAGCTGTGGCCCGCGGAGAAATAAGAGACGGTTTTCTATCTTCAGAAAGGATTTTTATCCAAAAGGTCCTTTCCGAAGGGCTTCTCCTTGAAAATGAACATTTCTATCTGGCGCTCAAAATTCTTCAAAACTTTCTACACACTAAAAGGGCCTCTGGAAACGAAATTTTGGTCATGAATGGCCTTCCTCGGCATGAAGGTCAAGCCCGGGCCCTTGCCAATAAAATTTATATCCCGCTGGTAATAGTGCTTGAAGCTTCTTTTGAAGAAATTTTGGAACGTATTCATCACAACATAGGCGGAGATCGGAACGGGAGAGATGATGATTATATCGAACTCATTTACAAAAAATGGCTTACCTACAAAGAACGTACCCGTCCCCTGCGAGAATATTACCGGAAAAAAGGCGCTAAAGTCCTCAAGATTTTGGTAGGCCGCAGAACAACGCCTTCTGAAACTTTGGCTCAGCTAAAAGAAAGGCTTCCGCAAGGAGAATTCAAGAGAGTTTTTGAATTTTGATTAATTAAAAGGTATTCAAAATTCCTAGCAGATCGCTTAAAATTTAAGGAGCAAGCGGCAGGAGGTTGGGGATGGAGCAATACTATGTAGGCCTTGATGTCGGTTCTGGCACGGCCAAAGTGGCGGTCCTTTCTCCGGAAAGAGAGGTTCTCTACCATACTTACCGGAAAACGCATGGCCAACCTGTAGAAACTGCTGCTCAGATCCTCAAAGAGGTAGAAGAGCATTTTGGACGCGAAAAACTGGCAGGTCTTACTTGTACGGGAACAGCTGGAAAATTTATCGCCAAAATTCTTTCCGTGGCCTTTGTCAACGAAGTAATGGCCCATGCTCGGGCGGTAGAACATTTCCATCCCGAAGCCAATACCATCATTGATATTGGGGGAGAAGACTCCAAACTGGTTTTTATCTCCCATGAGGGGGGAAAGTTTCGGATCAAAGATTTTGCCTTAAACACCATGTGTGCAGCGGGTACCGGGGCCTTTCTTGAACAGCAGGCTGCACGGCTTGGTTACACCATCGAAGAATTTAGTCGCCTGGCACTTAAGGCCGAAAATATTCCCCGTATTGCCGGCCGCTGCACAGTTTTTGCTAAATCCGATATGATCCACCTTCAACAAGCAGCCGTCCCCGACCATGAAATCATTGCGGGTCTGTGTTTTGCCATTATTAGGAACCTTAAGAGCAATTTGGCTCGCGGCCGTAAAATCCTCCCTCCGATTGTTTTTCAAGGTGGAGTAGCGGCAAATCTCGGAGTCCGGAGGGCTGTCCGCGAAATCTTCCATCTTAAGGAAGGTGAGCTCATTATTCCCAAATATCACTTTATTATGGGGGCCATCGGAGCCGCCCTATATGGTCTTGACGGACGTTTCAAAGCCCCTTACCAAGGATCGGAAATCCTTGAGGCCTATCTCAAAGAGAGAACTCGTACCGTAAAACGCTTAGAAAAGCTTGGGCCTTATACCCCTCGAGGGGTAAAAACCGAAACCCCTTTCCCCCAGAAGAGTCCTCTGCGGGTTTACTTGGGTATCGACGTAGGTTCAGTAAGTACCAAATTGGTAGCCATCGATGAAGAAGGACATCTTCTGGCCAAAACCTACGCTCTCCACCACGGCAAGCCTTTGGAAAGTGTCAAAGAGGGACTTTTGGCCCTGAAAGAAAAGCTTCCCAAAAATTTTGAAATCGAAGTTCTCGGCGTGGGAACTACCGGATCTGGACGTTATCTGGTGGGTGATTTTGTAGGGGCAGACGTCATTCGTAATGAAATCACGGCTCAGGCTAAGGCTGCGGCCTTTCTTGATCCAGAAGTGGACACTATTATCGAAATCGGAGGGCAAGACTCCAAGTATATTCGGCTAGAGAGGGGAACAATTGTAGATTTCACCATGAATAAGGCTTGCGCCGCAGGAACAGGCTCTTTTCTAGAAGAACAAGCCGTGCGTTTAAATGTCCCTATCGAAAAATTTGGCGAGTATGCACTGGCCTCAGAAGCCCCGGTAGAAATGGGGGAAAGGTGTACCGTTTTCATGCAATCAGATCTCCTACATTACCAACAGCAGGGGCTTCCTAAAGAAGATCTTATCGCCGGGCTCTGTTACGCCATTGTACACAACTATCTCAACAAAGTCGTAGAAGGACGCAAAATAGGGCAGAAGGTCTTTTATCAAGGCGCAACGGCTTTCAATGTGGGCATTGTCGCAGCCTTTGAAAAGATCCTAAGTAAAGAAATTATTGTCCCACCCCATCATGAGGTTACCGGAGCGCTGGGAGCCGCCTTGTTAGCTCGCGAGGAAAGCACAGGAATTACCAAGTTTCGGGGCTTTGATCTCTCTCACGTAAAGTATGAAATCTCTACATTTGAGTGCCGGGGCTGTCCTAACCAGTGTGAAATCCGAAAGGTTTCCATTGAAGGAAACCCGCCTTATTTCTATGGGGGCCGTTGCGAAAAGTACGAGGTGGAACACCGCAAGCCACCAGCCACTCTTCCTAATCTTATCAAGGAAAGGGAAGAAAAGCTTTTGGGTTATTTGAAAGAAAACGCGGGACACCGGGGACCAATAGGCCTTCCCAGAGCCCTTTTTAATTTTGAAAGGCTTCCATTTTTTGCCACCCTTCTCCAAGAACTGGGTTTCGAGGTGGTTATTTCAGAACCCACCAACAAAAAGCTTGTAAATGCCGGCTGTGAGGCGGTGGCAGCTGAAACTTGTTTTCCTATTAAAGTGGCTCATGGGCACGTGCTTGACCTTTTCCAGAAAGGTATCAAGAAAATTTTTGTTCCCTACATAATAGATCTCCCCTCTGACCATCCTAAGCTTCAGGTAGGAAAGATTTGCCCTTATGTGCAAAGCATTCCTTCAGCCCTTGCGGCCTCTTTCAATTTCGAAAGCTATGGTGCCCAACTTATAGCACCGGTTTTTCATTTCGGTACGGGAGGAAAGGTCCTTGAGAAAGAGAAAAAAGAACTGGCCAAGATGCTCCAAGTCTCCTTTAAAGAGCTTAAAAAAGCTTGGGAAATAGCTGCAGAAGCGCAGCAAGATTTTGAAAGGTGGCTTAAAAAGAGAGGGCAAGAAGTTCTTTCCTCTCTCAAAGAAGATGAGGTAGCCCTGGTAATTGTCGGAAGACCTTATAATGCCTGTGACCCCGGAGCTAATCTTGCCATTCACAACAAGATTAGGAGCTTGGGAGTAGTTGGAATTCCGGTAGATATGCTCCCTTTGGGTGAAATAAAAGATCTTGATGGCCTTGAGGGTATGTACTGGCGTTATGGGCAACGTTTCTTGCTGGCAGCCCATTTCATCCGGGAACACAAAAAACTCTATCCCATTTTTCTTACCAATTTTTCCTGTGGCCCTGACTCCTTTATCATTCATTTCTTTGAAGAACTTCTGGGAGGAAAACCCTACCTTGAGCTAGAAATAGACGAACACAGTGCCGATGCTGGGGTAGTAACCCGTATTGAAGCCTTTTTAGACAGCGTAAGAGGAAAACGCCTGGCGGGAAAGAAGCCTCCCCACCGCTATCGGCGAAAGATAAAACCCGAAGACGGCCGTATTCTTTATATTCCCCACATGGCAGATCATGCCTATGCCCTGGCTGCTTCTTTTAGAGCTTGTGGGGTCAATGCCGTGGTACTTCCGGAATCAGACGAAGAATCCCTAAAACTTGGACGTCGTTATACTTCTGGAAAGGAATGTTATCCGGCAGTACTTACCACCGGCGACATGCTCAAAATGCTTAAACAGCCAGGATTTGATCCGCAAAAAGCTGCTTTCTTTATGCCTTCCGGCGCCGGGCCTTGCCGTTTTGGACAATATAATCGTCTGCACCGCAAAATTCTCGATGAGCTGGGTTATGAAAACGTACCGATCTATTCTCCAACTCAAGATGTCAAGTTTTATCAAGAGATTGGGATGATTGCGGGTAGTGATTTTGTCCGTCTTTCTTGGCAAGCCATCGTTTGTGTAGACATCCTCGATAAACTTCTCAGGGAAATAAGGCCATATGAGGTGCATCCTGGCGAGACAGAAAAAGTTTACCACAGCTCTCTTCAAAAGATTTGTAAGGCGATCGAAAGGCGAGAAGATCTCTTCAAAGTAATGCAAGAAATTCGGGAAGACTTCGCCCGCATTCCTATTGAAGGCCAAGGTGAAAAACCAATCGTGGGAATTGTAGGAGAAATTTATGTAAGAGCAAACCGTTTTGCCAACGAAAACATTGTCAAAGTTTTGGAAGAAATGGGGGCAGAGGTCTGGCTCCCTACTATTGCAGAGTGGATTTACTACATCAACTTTACTTCCAAGCGCTGGGCCAAAAGGCTCCGCAAGCTCCGAGAACTTACTCGCCTCATTATTGAAAACCACGTGCAGGTCAAAGACGAACACAAATTTGCTTCTCTAGTAAGAGATCTGCTTAAAAGTGCCGAAGAACCCAGCGTAGATGAAATCATCGGACTTGCCAAACGTTATGTAAGTGAAGAGTTTGAAGGTGAAGCCATTTTATCTGTAGGAAAAAGTCTAGATTATCTTCGCCACGGGGTAAACGGTATCGTAAACGTGATCCCCTTTACCTGTATGCCTGGTACCATCGTGACCATGTTATTAAAAAGGGTAAGAGAAGAAAATGGTCTTGTGCCGGTGCTTACCGTTTCTTGCGACGGCCAACGTTCGATGGGAACAAGGATGCGGCTTGAAGCCTTTATGCATCAAGTCCACGAACACTTCGAAGAAAGCCGCCACCGGCGTCAAGAAGCTGCTTAGTATTGATGCCTGCCTAACCAATGCTATACTGGGCAAAAAGTTTGTGAGGGTTAGGCCTTGCGCATCAAGCATTGGATGATAAAAGACGTTGTTACCATTTCACCGGAAGCTACTGTAGAAGATGCCATTCAACTCATGAAAAAGCACTCTATCAGGCATCTTCCGGTTACAGAAGGAGATAAGCTCGTAGGATTAGTTACCGAAAGCAGCATCAGGCAGTATGCCCTTCCTGCCGTGATGGAGAAGCTTCCAATCCGGGAGGTAATGATTATTAATCCTGTCACCATTGACTCCGAAGCCACGATTGACGAGGCTGCAAAACTTATTTACCGGTACAAAATCGGAGGTCTGCCTGTTACCCATAAAGGTCGGCTCGTCGGAATCATTACTATCACAGATCTTCTGGGAGCTTTCATCGAACTCATGGGAATCTTGCGCTCAAGTTCTCGTATTGATGTTGTCCCAGGCGGAGAAAGTAGTTTTGAAGAAGTTCTTGATATTATTCGCACCCACGGAGGGCAAATAATATCCGTAGGGATGGATGTCCATGCCAGTGGTAAAAAAATATACTATGTTCGCCTTGAAAAATGCCCCCTAGAACCTATCGCCGCTGCCCTTGAGATGGCCGGCCATGAAGTAGTGTCTCTCGTAGAATAGAGGAGGATTGCATGGGATATAAAATCTGCAAGAGTATTGACGAAATTAACGAAAAAATTCGACGCGGTGAAGCAGTAGTAGTTACCGCAGAAGAAATGGTAAACATTGTAAAGGAAAATGGCCCCGAAGAAGCTGCTGCTGGAGTAGATGTAGTTACTACGGGAACTTTTGCACCCATGTGTTCCTCTGGAGTTTTCATAAATTTTGGCCATTCTGTCCCTGCTATTAAGGCTCATCGGGTCTGGCTAAATGGTGTACCGGCCTACGCTGGCATTGCCGCGGTGGATATCTATCTGGGAGCTACTGAACCCACCGAAGACGACCCTTTAAACAAAGTCTATCCAGGAGAATTTCGCTACGGTGGGGGGCATGTAATTCACGATTTAGTGGCTGGCAAAACTATCCTCTTAAAAGCCAAAGCATACGGGACACATTGTTACCCCCGTAAGTATCTTGAAAAAGAAGTTACCTTGAAAGATCTTCCTTATGCCCTCCTTTGTAATCCGAGGAATGCTTATCAAAACTATAATTGTGCCATCAATCTTTCTGACAAAACAATTTATACCTACATGGGAGTTTTGCGGCCTCGAGCAGCAAACGCCAATTATGCTACAGCCGGGCAGCTTTCTCCGCTTTTTAAGGATCCCTATCTAAAAACCATCGGAGTTGGCACGCGGATCTTCTTAGGTGGTGGTATAGGTTATGTAGCCTGGGCTGGTACACAGTGTAATTTCAAAGTTCCCCGTACGGAAAAGGGCCTTCCTATGGCTCCTGGAGCAACTCTTATGGTTTATGGTGATCTAAAACAGATGAAACCGGAATGGCTGGTAGGAGTGAGTATCTTAGGCTATGGCTGCTCGCTGGCAGTAGGTGTTGGGGTCCCTATCCCGATCCTTAATGAAGAGATTGCTGCTTTTGCAGGAACTCCTGATGAAGAGATTTTCACTCAAGTTGTCGATTATGGCTACGATTATCCCAATGGGGTCAAGCGTTCTTACGGTACAGTGAGTTATGCCGAGCTTAAGAGCGGAAAAATTAAAATTTTAGACAAAGAAATCCCTACTGTGCCTTTATCTAGTTACGTACGCGCTCGCCAGATCGCTGAAATCCTCAAAAGTTGGATAAAAGATAAAAAATTTCTTCTCTCCGAACCTCAAGCGCCTTTTCCAAGCACGGAGCTTTATCCCTTTCGCTAGTGGCTGTCGGAGCCAAGTTAAAAAAACTTGAGGCTTATTTGAAAGGCCTTCCAGGCCTCACAATAGCCCTTTCAGGGGGTATTGATAGCAGTGTCCTTCTTATTTTGGCCCAAAAAATCTTGGGCCCTGGAAGGCTGCAAGCTATTTCGGTTTCTTCTATAATTATGCCTGAAAGGGACCTCATCCGGGCCCAACTCCTTACTGCAAAACTTAAAGTTGAACATCTCATATTACCTTTTGACCATTTAAGCCTTGAGAACTTCCGCCAAAATCCTCCCAACCGGTGCTACCATTGTAAACGCGCTATGTTTGCCGAAATCCAAAAATTTTCGCGCTTTCCCCTAGCAGACGGTACACAAGCAGAAGATCTGGAAGAAGATCGCCCTGGACTCGAAGCCTTAAAAGAACTTGGCATTTTGAGCCCCCTTAAGGAAATAGGGTTCAAAAAAGAAGATCTCCGTGTGATAGCCAAAAGAGAAAGACTTGATTATTATAAACAAGAGCCTTCCCCCTGTTTGGCAACTCGTTTTCTACCCGGGGAGGAAATCACACCACAGAAGATTGCGCTCCTCAAAGTGGCCGAAGACTACTTGGAAGCCCAAGGATGGCGTAAGATACGGGTTCGTTTAATACAAAAAGTAGCCCTCATAGAATTAGGGCCAGAAGAGATCGAAAAGGCCTTCACCTTTCGAGAAGAAATCGTCAAATTTTTCCGGTCTTTGGGATTTCGTAAAATCTATTTTTCACTAGAAGGCTATATGCCTCCACGCTTATCATTTCACAATCACCCTTAAAAAGCGCTTCTTCCCAACCCGGAAAACATAGTGTTTACCCGAAGAGAAAACAAAATTTTCATCTTTTATCTTTTGCCCATCTATATGGACTCCTCCCTGAGCAATCAAGCGTTTCCCCTCTGAAGTGCTCTTTACCAAACTTTGTTCTTTTAAAAATTTGGGAAGCCATACTTTGGCCTCTGAAATCAAAACTTCAGGCATCTCCTCTGGGACACCCTTTTTAGAAAATACTTTTTCAAATTCGTGAGCCGCCTTTTCTGCTGCCTCTGGAGAGTGATACCGGGCCACAATCTCTTTGGCGAGTTGCATCTTGAGATCGCGAGGATTGATACGCCCAGCAGAAACTTCTTCTTTCCAACGCGCAATTTCTTCTAGAGGAACATCGGTTAAGAGCTCGTAATACCGCCACATAAGTTCATCGCTGATGGACATAATTTTGCCGAACATCTCTTGGGGAGACTCGGTGATTCCCACATAATTTCCCAAGGATTTGCTCATTTTCTGGACCCCATCTAGCCCTTCCAGAATGGGAACAGTAATGATCACCTGGGGTTCCTGACCATATTCACGCTGAATATCGCGCCCTACTAGAAGATTAAAACGTTGGTCTGTACCCCCAAGCTCTACATCAGCCTGAAGGGCAACCGAATCGTAAGCCTGTATCAGGGGATAGATGAGCTCGTGGATGGCAATGGGACGCCTGCTTTCAAAACGTTTTTTGAAATCTTCTCTCTCAAGCATTCTGGCCACAGTATATTTGGCACAGAGTCTAATAAAATCTTCCGCCGTAAATTTAGACATCCATTCACTGTTAAAGACCACTTTCGTCTTTTGAGGATCAAGAATCTTAAAAACCTGTTCCTTATAAGTTTTGGCGTTTTCTAAAACCTGTTCTTTTGTAAGAGGGGGCCTTGTTTCCGAACGCCCAGAAGGGTCACCAATCATAGCGGTAAAATCTCCAATGAGAAAGTAGACTTCATGGCCTAAATCTTGGAAATGACGCATCTTCCGCAGGAGAACGGTATGACCAAGGTGAAGATCGGGGGCCGTGGGGTCAAAGCCAGCTTTTACTTTGAGAGGAACCCCTTTTTCGCGTGAACGTTTAAGTTTGGAAAGGAGCTCTTCTTCTTCGATGATCTCCACCGTTCCTCGTTTGAGATAAGCCAACTGTTCTTCAGAGGTAAAATCTTTCATTATTGTCCTCCACAAGATTAAGTCAGCAGGAAACTTAACGCAAAGCTCCACAACTTCAACAAATCCGAGGAAGAGGCTCCCCAGAAAGAGGAGGCACCGGTCGCATCCCCCCAATTCGGGTCTTGAGAAAGAGGGGAAAATCCACAAAAGGAATTACCTCACCAATGATGGCAGCCTGAGAGGAGGCTTCAAAACTCTTGAGAAAATGCAAGATGTTTTCTGCCATCTCCCCCCTGCAAATAGCAACGAAACGACCTTCACAAGCCAGATAAAGAGGGTCTAGCCCCAATATTTCGCAACCTGCTCGCACCTGAGGGCTTAAGGGTATTTTTTCTTCCTCAAGCAAGAAACTGAAACCACACTCGGTAGCACATTCATGTAGTACCGAGGCTAACCCTCCTCGGGTAGGATCGCGAAGGAATTTAATTTGAGAGCCAAACTTCTCCAAAAGGGGCAGGACAATTTGATGAAGAGCTTGAGAATCACTTTTTAGCCCTTGAAGCCCCAATCCTTCTCGGGCTGCTAAAACCGTAATACCATGCTCTGCTATAGGGCCAGAGACTAAAATTTTATCTCCTGGTAAAAGTTTTTCCGGCGCTGGTCTCCATTTGCCAAGTCTTCCTAAGCCACTTGTGTTGATAAATATTTTGTCTCCTTTACCCCGGGGAACCACTTTTGTATCACCACATATTACCTTCACCCGGGCCTCTTCAGCTGCTTTCGCTAAAGAAGAAAGCACTTTGCGCAGAATGGCCGTTTCTAAACCTTCTTCCAAAATAAGGGCCACCGAAAGGAAAAGAGGGGCAGCCCCTACCATAGCAAGATCATTTACCGTACCGTGAACAGCAAGGGAGCCTATGTCTCCTCCTGGGAAAAAAAGCGGGTCCACCACAAAACTATCGGTAGTAAAGGCTAGCCCTTCCCAAGATTGTCCCTCAAGAAGAGCGCTGTCTAAAAGAGAGACCTCTCCTAAAATAGGAAGGATAATCTCTTCAAGAAGTTGTGAAGTAGCCCGCCCCCCGCTTCCATGTTCCAGAAAGATTCTTTCTATTCCCATACGCCGTCAATTTTGGTCCCGCACTCAGGACAGGCCCCTTTTTCGGTGATACGAAAAGTGTTTACCATAAAGCCGTAACGTTCGATAAGAAGAGCCCCGCATTGCCAACAATAGGTATTCTCTCCTTCCTCTCCTGGTACATTTCCAGTATAGACATACTTAAGCCCTTCTTCCTTTCCAATTCGATAAGCTGTACGCAGGGTTTCTACCGGAGTAGCCGGTCGGGTAAGGAGCTGATAGCGAGGATAAAATCTGGTGACATGCCAAGGAGTTTCAGGGCCTAACTCTTCCCGGATAAACCGGGCAATATCCCGAAGCTCCTGAGGATCGTCATTTTCTCCAGGGATTACCAAAGTGGTAACTTCTAACCACACTCCTAATTTCTTAAGATGCTTGAGAGTATCAAGTACAGGAGCTAGACGGGCTTTGCAATGTTTGCGATAAAATTCTTCACGAAAGGCCTTAAGATCTATGTTGGCCCCGTGAAGGTATGGATGAATGGTGTCTAGGGCCTCAGTGGTCATATAGCCATTTGAAACAAAAACGTTTCGGAGCCCCTTTTTTGTAGCTAGCCGGGCACAGTCATAGGCAAATTCAAAAAAGATAGTGGGTTCATTATAAGTATAAGAGATAGTTTGAGAGGCCGTAGCTAAAGCAGCTTCTACCACTTCTTCTGGAGTAGTCTCTTCGCCTATTACCCGGCCTTCTAAGCGCGGATATTGAGAAATCTCAAAATTTTGGCAGAAATCACACTGAAAATTACACCCCACCGTGCCAATAGAATAACTCCGGGAACCAGGCAAAAAATGGAAAAGGGGTTTCTTCTCAATAGGATCTACATGTTTGGCAATAATCTTTCCGTAAACAAGGGAATAAAGAATGCCATTTTCATTGTAACGAACATGGCAGATACCAAATTTAGCAGGCGGAATTTTACAATGATGATTACAAAGATTGCATTTCACCACTCGATCTTCCTGTTTTTCATAAAGCATCGCCTCTTTCATGGCCTGCCCTCCTCTTCTTTATTTTGAAATTAGGCATTTGAACGAAAATGTAAATTCTAAATTTCATTTAAGTTTTTGCGCTCGAGATCGAAAGGTAAGAAAAAACTAAAAGGAGGATTTAAATGAGTCAGTCCCTTATTCTCGACGCCCTTAAAGATTCCGTAAAAGAGGTCCTTATGACCTTTACTGGTACCGCACCGGAAGCAGAAAAGAGTTTCATCAGACACGAACTCGAGGCCTTAGGAGAGGTATCGGCGGTCTTGGGCCTTACAGGAAAGGGCTTCAGTGGAAGTTTTGTTGTAAGTTTTAATAGGGACTGCATCTTGGGGATTGTAGAATCCCTTTTTGGCCAAAAACCAGAAGATATTAACGACGAAGCAAGGGATGCCGCGGGTGAAATGGCTAATATGATTTGCGGGGCCTTTAGACGTCGTTTCGAACAAAACGGCATCAGCCTCCAAAGCTCTACCCCCGTAATCGTAACCGGAGAAAATCACGTTTTGGATATTTTGTGTAAATCCAAAAGGCTTGTAATCCCTTTTTCTCTCAACGGTTCGAAACTTTTCATTGAGTTTTGCCTCGATAAAAGCTAAAATTCTTCACAAATTTGTAAAAGCTCTTCAAAACTATTTTCCATTTTTGTTATCTTTATTCCTACTTTTCAAATCGGAAATTTTTATAACTGCTGTTTTTCCTGGTATTTAAAGTTATAGGCACACCTTTTGCTTTATTCTAGTTTTAAAAAATTTGGGAGGGTTTTTATGAATGTAGGTGATGTAGCCTTTATGATGGTAGCCACTGCTCTGGTCATGCTGATGACCCCTGGTCTAGCCCTTTTTTATGGTGGTCTGGTAAGGTCCAAGAACGTCCTTTCTATCATCATGCAATGCTTTATTGCCTTGGGTCTTATAAGTCTCATCTGGTTTATTTATGGATACAGTTTGGCTTTTGGCCCTGACAAAGGAAAAATTATTGGTGATTTATCCTATCTTTTCTTAAAAGGAGTAGGTTTTGAGCCGGGGCCTGCGGATAGCATTCCCCATCTTCTTTTTTGCGCCTTCCAGCTCATGTTTGCCATTATCACCCCCGCCTTAATCACAGGAGCCTTTGCGGAACGGATGAAATTTTCGGCTTATTTACTTTTTACGGCCCTCTGGCTTACTTTTGTTTATCTCCCCTTATGCCATTGGGTTTGGGGAGGTGGCTGGATAGGGGAGCTTGGGGCCCTTGACTTTGCCGGGGGAACGGTAATTCACATCGCAAGCGGAGCCTCGGCCTTGGCGGCGGCCTTGGCCCTTGGTCCACGCTTGAGCTGGCGGCGAGAACCCATTCATCCTCACAATCTCCCCCTTACCGTCTTGGGAGCAGGGCTTCTCTGGTTTGGCTGGTTTGGGTTCAATGCGGGTTCAGCCCTAGCAGCAGATAATATTGCCGTCCTGGCCTTCATGAATACTCATCTTGCAGCAGGGCTTGCTGCACTTTCCTGGGCCTTTGCAGAATGGGTATTTCAAGGCAAACCCACCACGCTCGGAGCTGTATCCGGTGCCGTAGCAGGACTGGTAGCAATTACCCCTGCCGCTGGCTTTGTCCCGGTATGGAGTAGTATCATTATTGGTATAGGTGCCGGTATCATTTGCTACCTTGCTGTCCTTTTAAAACCGAAAATCGGCTATGATGATGCTCTGGATGTAGTAGGAGTCCACGGTGTAGGCGGCCTTTTCGGGGCTCTCATTACCGGGGTTTTTGCTAGCACGGCTGTTAACCCTGGTGGTGCCAATGGCCTTCTCTTCGGAAACGCCAAACAGCTTTGGATTCAAGCTATCGGAGCCTTTACAGCGGTTATCTATTGTTTCGTCCTTTCTTTTATTCTTCTAAAAATAGTCAAACTCTTGGTGGGATTGAGAGTTGAAAGAGAGGCCGAAATCCAAGGCCTTGACCTTTCGGAACACGGTGAAAGTGGCTATTACCTCTCGTAATAGCACCCTCCCCAAAGGGGCGGGAGATTCGTCCCGCCCCTTCCCTAAGAGGAAAACTAGTAAAAAACAAAATAAAGAAAAATCCCCCAGAAGAGAAAGAAATAGCTCAACAGATGAAATAGAAAAAAGAAATAACGTTCAGAAGTCGTCTGTCGGACATAAAGGCGATAGGCTATAAGATTAGCAAGAGAGCCAAAAAGACTTCCAAAACCACCTACATTTACACCCCACAATAAAGGAATCCAATAATGGGTAAAATCACAAAAAAGAAGGGTAGCGGGAACATTACTGATAAATTGGCTGGTTATAAGTGATCCCAAAAAGACATGGAGAGGATCTGAAAAATGGAAATGTAAAATGTTTTTAAGATTATCAGTAAAACCAAAGAAAAAAAGAAAGTAAGTAATAATGGATAATCGACTTTCAGGCAATTAATATCTAAAACAAAAATCATAAATAAAATAACTATTGTCACATAAAAAGGTAAGATTTTTATCACCACTAAAATGAAAAGCAAGAAAATAGCTAGAAAGGAAAAATTAAAAAGAGAAAAACGGGATTTAGGAAGTTTACAGGGTGGAGATTTGCCCCAGAAAAAAATTGCCAAGCACAAAAGAATAACTCCACAACCTAAAACTAAAAGATAAATAGCTCTTAAAAATTCAAAAAATTGAAGCTGATAAAACCAGTATAGAAAAAGATTCTGGGATTACCAAAAGGTGTAAGGGCAGAACCGGCATTAGCCGCCAGGGCAAGCATAACAACCAAAAGTTCTTTATGTCTCACATTGAGTTCCAGAGCCAAGGGAACGCCTATCAATACCGCGGCATCGTTGGTAACAAACATTGCCAAAGCAAAAATTCCCAAAATAAGCTTTAACCCTGCCTTGTGGCCACTACTAAACGAGTGGCCAAGGACTTAAAAAAACCTTTCCTTTCAAGACCTTTGATCAAAAGAAGGTAAACCCATAGAACGAAGAGAACCTCTGCGTCTTGGTAGGTATAATGAGGAAGCCGTTTGCCAAGCAAAGAAGTAAGGATCAAACCTACAAAAGCTCCTGAAAGAAGCCACTCCTTGAGGAAAAAGCCGTAGGTTTTCTGAAGGAAATTAGCCATTTATTACTGGAAGCATTTTTTCGACATTACTCTTTAGGATCCGTTCCTATTTAAAAGTCTCTACCCCATTGAGTGGTTCTTTTCATGAAATAAAATAGATCCCCCCTTTTGCAAAGATCTTTTTCAATAATGTATAATCCAAGAGTAATTGAAAATGAAACGCTGGCGCAGACGCTATTACGACCTTTTTTCCCATATTTATGACCGGATTATCGCCCTCCATAGCCGGGATAAATCCTCTTTTTTGCGCTATTTTTTATTAGAAAAGACGGGGGTTAAAGATTCGGCCTTTCTGCTGGATCTTTGTACCGGAACAGGAGCCGTAGCTCTAGCTGCAACACGTTTGATCTCTGATAAAGGTCTCATTGTAGGAGTTGATTTTTCAGAGGGAATGCTTCGCAAAGCTTACAAAAAGGGGCTCTCTTTAAAACATCCCCGTCTCTTTTGGGTCTTAGCCAATGTAGGAGAGCTACCTTTTATTTCTCAATCTTTTGACATAGTTACTTGCTCTCATGCCATGTACGAACTGGATTCTGCTACAAGAGAAGCCACCCTGAAAGAGATCAAACGTGTCCTTAAACCCGGCGGGGTATTTGGCATGATGGAACATTGTGAACCCCAAAATCCACTAGTGAGAGCACTTTATTATCTACGCCTAGCAAGTATGGGCTCCTACGAAAACCGGGCTTTTGCCAAAGATGAAAAACCTTTCCTGGAAAAATATTTTTCAAAAGTAGAAAAACTTCTCTCTCCTACCGGTAATTCTAAACTTCTTTTGGCCTATGTTTAAAGCTTTTTATTCTTACTGGAGATTATTAGGAGCCTTTAATGCCTTATAATAAGAGACCTTCGCAAAATGGCTATAGGCAGTCTTGCAACTATAGGGGATCCGTTCCCATTTTTCGTTCTAAAAAATGGGAACGGATCCTTGACCGGGCCTTAAGAAAAGATGTTTTACAAAGGTCTCAATAATAAAAACGGGGGCTTAGCCCCCGCGAAGTTAAAGATAATATGCCGTTTCACTATGTTCTGTCAGATCAAGACCAGCAACTTCTTCTTCCGGTTCCACCCGGATTCCAAAAATTACATCTGCTATTTTGAGAAGCAGCCAAGTTACTACAAAAGTGTAAATTCCCACCACTACAATGCCCAGGATTTGAGAGGCCAAAAAGGCGCTACCTCCTCCTACGAGGAGACCATTTGCTCCATCTGGATTAATAGCTTTGGAAGCTAGAAGACCTAAACAAAAAGTCCCAAGAAGACCTCCTACCCCGTGAATTCCCACTACATCCAGGCTGTCATCATAACCCAGGACATTTTTGAGCAATACCGCTCCGTAACAGATCAATCCTGCAAGAAAACCTATCAAAATTGCACTGTGAGCCGAAACAAAACCTGCCGCTGGTGTAATGGTAGCTAGCCCTGCAATAGCACCACTGCAAGCCCCGAGGGTAGTGGGTTTACCCTGATGGATCCATTCTATGAGAGCCCAGGTCCCTAGGCCAACGGCTCCAGCAAGATGAGTATTAACAAAGGCTTGAGCAGCAATACCATTTGCTGCCAAGGCCGAGCCTCCGTTAAATCCAAACCAGCCAAACCAAAGCAGGCCGGTCCCAATAACGGTAAGAGGAAGATTGTGGGGCATAAAGGCCTCACGATGAAAACCTTTGCGAGGGCCGATCACCAAGGCAGAGGCTAACGCTGCTACTCCACAGGTAAGATGGACAACTAGTCCTCCTGCAAAATCAAGTACCCCTTTCTGGGCCAACCAACCACCACCCCAAATCCAATGACAGACAGGACTATATACCAAGAGAGACCAGAGGGCAGTAAAAAGAAGAAATCCTTTAAAACGAACACGCTCTGCAAAGGCTCCGGTAATGAGGGCTGGTGTTATAATGGCAAACATACATTGATAAATCATAAAAACGAGATGAGGTACAGTAGAGGCATAAGTAGGGCTTGGCTCCTGCCCTACCCCCTTTAAAGCCAAATATTTAAGTCCTCCGATAAAACCTTTGATATCCGGGCCAAAAGCTAATGTATAACCCACATAGATCCAGAGCAAACTGACCAGAGTAATACAGGCCAGACTTTGCATGATGGTCCCGAGGACGTTCTTTTTACGAACCAACCCCCCGTAAAAGACACTCAAAGCCGGGGTCATTAGAAGGACTAAGGCCGCTGAAACCATTAAAAAAGCTGTATCCGCCGCATTGATCATGACACACCCTCCCCAAAAAAATTTTCCAGCCCTTTTAGCAAAAGGAAGACCAAACTAAAAATTCGAATTCTTATTGTTGACTTAACGAAATTTTTTCTCGCTTTTTGTTACATTTTTGTGCAGTAGGCCTGCAAAAAATTTACGTTTTTGTAAAAAGCTGGGGGCTTGACATTGATCCTAAAGGAGTTAATGTAATGTCGGCTGACGCGGGGTGGAGCAGTCAGGTAGCTCGTCGGGCTCATAACCCGAAGGTCGCGGGTTCAAATCCCGCCCCCGCAACCATCAAATTCTTAACATTCGGAATAATAAGTTCTTCTCCTGAACGTTCCTTCTCCCTCTTTGTCATCTGAGCCTCTCCTTTTCGTCATCATGAGCTTCTCCTTTTTGTCATCCGAGCCTCTCCTTTTCGTCACCTAAGCCGAAGCCTTCCTTTTCCCGTCATCCTGAGCGGAGCGTCAGCGAAGCGAAGGATCCACCCCTTCCCGTCATCTTGAACCGAAGCCTTGAGCGAAGAGAAGGGCTAGGCGAAGGATTCACTCCTTCCCGTCATCCTGAGCCGAGCCTCAGCGAGGCGAAGGATCCACTAACGATTTATGGATTCTTCGGGCCTACGGCCCTCAGAATGACTACGGTAAGTCGTCATCCTGAGCGCAAGCTAAGGATCCACTAATAGATTCTTTGGGGCCCAAAGCCCTCAGAAGATATTGTGGTCAAGGTATTTCAACTGTAATTCCCGGAAAGACCTCAGTTCCAAGACGATTAAGGCCTTTTCCGGGGCCCTGAAGATCAAGATTCCCGAGGATGGGAAGGAAAAATTTAATCCTTAAGTAGTCAGGAAAATGCGTAACTGGGAGGCTCTTACGGCCTTTTTTCAGGTATCTGTAGAGATTTAGGTGATAATGTACATGAGACAAATATTTATAGAGAGGTAACAAATTTCCAATACTCCGGCTGGAAGACGGGTATTTCCGACGGAGGATTTGTACATGGTAGCTGTGGAGTTTGAACGGAAATGGGCCCAGTCCCCTTAAAAGCACAGAGAAATAACCGCTAACTAATGAGCTCCGGGGATGGGCCGATTTCCAGACCTTCCCCGGGCTTGCTTTTCCAAAAAAATATTTGATCCCTTTCCTAGGAAGCCCTTTTTTGTTATGGTGGGAAAAAGTCAAGGGTAAACGGCCCTCCAGGGCGAATGATAATCCCAGAACCCGGCCAGATAGTAAGGGTAAGGAACCAGACCTTTTTAGTTCAGGATGTTCACCCTTACGCAACCCCTGAGGCCACCTTTCACAAAGTTACACTTGAATCCTTGGAAGACCACCGCTTAGGCACATCTCTTGATGTTATTTGGGAGCTTGAAATTTCTCCCCGGGTCGAAGACGTGATAAGTTTTCCCGACCTTTCGGCCTGGGACCCTCCGGAAAGACTGGCCTCGCTTCTTCTTTCTCTCAAGTGGACTGAGGCCTCGGTATTCGCCAATGACTCGTTTACCGCGCCCTTCCGTGGTGCTATAGAGATCGAACCCTATCAGCTTGAGCCGGTGGCAAGGGCGCTTGCCATGCCCCGGGTCTCTCTCCTTCTTGCCGATGATGTGGGGCTCGGGAAGACGGTAGAGGCCGGCCTCATCCTCCAGGAACTTCTTGCTCGCGGCCGTGTGCGTAAGATCCTGATTCTTTGCCCGGCCTCGCTTCAGAGGCAGTGGCAAGAGGAAATGCTTACTAAATTCAATCTGGTCTTTAGGATCATAGACCGTGACGAAATTCTAAGGCTTAAGAGGGAATACGGGCTTCATGTGAACCCCTGGGAGTCCTTCCCGCGGCTTATCACCTCCATGGACTTTTTAAAACGAGAGCCTTATCTCCAGCAGTTCCTGAGCACCACCGAAAACAAAAACGGTGGAAAGCCTGGTATCTCAAAGTGGGATCTTCTTATCGTGGACGAGGCCCATAATTGTGCCCCTTCAGGCCGCAAGGACTATGTTCAGGATTCCGATCGCACGAAGCTCCTTCGCCAGATAACGCCTCATTTTGAACACCGCCTTTTCCTCACCGCCACTCCTCACAACGGCTATACCGAGTCCTTCACTGCCCTTCTGGAGCTACTTGATCCCCTGCGTTTCACACGCGGCCCCAAAGTGGACCCCCGTCAGGCAAAACTTGTAATGGTGCGGCGCCTTAAAAGAGACCTCACTCCCGAGGTCTCCAACCGAACCTTCCCGAAAAGGACCATCAAGGCCCGGGAGGTGACCCTTTCTCCCAAGGAAAGGGAACTCTTTGACTGCCTTGAAGCTTATATTGAGAAGAGACTCAGAGCCCCCAAAGACAAAGTTCAAAGAAACGCCCTGCGTTTTGCCCTAACCATTCTCAAAAAGCGCCTGCTTTCAAGTTATGCGGCCTTTCGAAATTCCCTTGAAGTCCATCTGGAACATGTAACCAGGCCTACAATCTCAATGACCGAAGAAACTTCTTCCAGGGCTGTGGTTTTTGAACGGCTTGCCGAAAGGCTTGCCGAAGACACGGCCGACGATCTTGAAAAACAGGCCTTAGAGCTGGAAGCCTTAAAAGAAGGGAGCCTTCTTCTTGGAGAAATCTCTTCCGAAGAAGGGGAATTGCTTTCCCGCATGTGGGATTTAGTGTCTTCCCTCGAACTTCCCGACACCAAGTTGAAAACTCTATTTTCTCTCGCCGATGACCTGATCGCCCAAAAGCGACTTATCGTCTTCACCGAATACAAGGACACTCTTGATTACCTTTACGAAAAGCTTTCCGCCCGCTATGGAGAGGAGAAGGTCCTTTCGCTTTACGGAGGGATGAGTCTTTCCGAGCGCGAAAAGATCAAAGAGGCCTTTCAGGCTCCGCCCTCCGAACATCCGGTGCGTATCCTGGTGGCCACCGATGCCGCCGCTGAGGGCATAAATCTTCAGAATCACTGTCACCATCTCCTGCATTACGAAATTCCCTGGAACCCCAACCGTCTTGAGCAACGAAACGGCCGCATTGACCGTCACGGCCAGAGGGCCGAAGAAGTAAAGATTTTTCACTTCGTCTATCAGGATCACAAAGATTCAGAATTTCTGAACACCATCGTGCACAAAGTGGAAAAGATGCGGGAGGATCTGGGTTCTGTAGCTGCAGTGCTTGAGGAAAAACTCCACGAAAGAATGCTTGGCCGAAAGGTGAGCACTCAAGAAATAGAGCGCCTCGCCCCCCAGAGAAAGCTAGAAGACGAAATTCGAGAAAGACTTTTCGACCTGGAACGTATCCGAAAAATCAAGGCGAAAATAGAAACCATTCGCCACGAGAAGAAAATTTATCCCGAGACCTTGTGCCTAGTGCTTAACCAGGCCCTTAAACTTTCGGGGCATCCCGGTCTTAAAAAACGGGAAGGCTTTGAAGAAGGGTATCTTCTGGAAAGTATTCCACCTTCCTGGGGAAAAGATCTACTTTCAACCATCAAGGATGCCGAAGGGCGGCTTCTTACCCTGGTCTTCAAACCAGAGCTTGCCCGGGACCGCCGGGATGTGGTGCTCCTTCACCTGAATCATCCCCTCATGCAGAAGGCCTTTTCAGTCTTCAAAAAAGCCTTTTATTCTCTGGGCTTTACCGGGGAGAAACTTCACCGCGCCTCCTTTGTGGTCTGCGGGAGTGGGGAATGGGCAATGGGGAGTAGGGAGCAGGCCCAGGCGGTAATCTTTCTGAAACTCCTGGCCTCAAGTGTGCAGGGGCTAAAACTTCATGAGGAACTTTTTTCTCTTCGTTTTTCTTTTAATCCCGGTGAACCTTTGGTGTATTTGACTGAGGATAGAGATTTCGGATTTCTCCTTACCGGAGAGCATCGCCCCATCCTTAGGGAATTGGCCCAAAAAATCCGCTCCTCTTTCCGTAAAAGCCACGATTTAATTGAGGAAAAGATTAAGGCCCTGGAGAAGGAAAAATTCCGCAAGCTTCGGAAGCTTCTTAAGGAAAAGACAACCGTTGAAACCCGAGAAATAAGAAACGTCATTTGCGACCGCATAAAGGAAATAGAAGCCACCCTTAAAAAACTTCGTAAAGAAAAAGAAAGTCCGCAAAGGCTTCTTTTCTCTCTTGAAGAGCTTCGGCGTATAGATGAGACCCTGCGCGAGGATATAAAGTATCTTGAGGCGCGGCGAAAGACCCTGGAGGAGGATCTGGAAAGAGAACCCGAAAGAATCAGAACGCGCTACGAACTTAAAACGGTAAAAATATTTCCGGTGGGTGTGTGTTTTGTTTTGCCGGAATCCTTGGTCGAAACAGCTCAGGAAAAATGAGAGATTTTAAAAGCACAGCTTATTTTATTTTGAGTATATTTATACTAGCAGACCCGATCGAAAACAGATTAAAAAAGAATGGATATTTGAAACAATTAAAAATCCTGATTTTGAAGAGGTTCAAAAAGACGGCCGGATTAGAAGGTGGAAATATATTGCTGAAGCCAAGAAGTTTTTGAGAGTTATCTTGCTTGAAGACGGCGAGACTGTACATAACGTTTTCTTTGATAGAAGTTTTAAGAGGAGGCAATCATGAAAGTTAAATATTTTGAAGACACAGATACAATACTAATTGAGTTTTCTAATCGAGAAGCAACTGAAACTATCGAAGTTTCTGAAAATCTATATGTTGAGGTCGATAAAGATGGAAAAATTGTGGCTTTAACCTTGGAGCACGCTTCAGAACAGACGGATTTTTCTGAAATATCTTTCTCTCCGTTGTTTCGCTCTAAAGGGAAGGTCCACCTCAACGCGGCGTAATAAAATTTTGGAAATTGATAAGAGATAAATAGTTTCGGAAGAAAAATGACTAAAGAAGAAGCTATAAAAATCTTAAATATTTTAAAAGAGGCAGACGGAAGATGTGTTTATTGCGCAAGGGAGCTGTTAAAGCTATTTGTTAAAGAATTTCCAGAGTTTAAAATGATTGCAGAAGAAGTATTTAGAAAAGAATTTAAGGAAGAACTTAAAAGCGATATATGAGCCCATTTTCACTAAGCACGAGGAGTTTTTTTCTCCTACGGCCGAAATAGCCGCAAGCCTTCTAGAGAAAGAAAAGGCTATATTGGGTATAGTCGAAGAAATAAACGAACTAATAAATAATTGAAATAAACAGGGGAAAAATATGAAATGGCAAGAGTATATTACCTCAGATCCAAAAATTTTAGCGGGGAAACCTATTATAAAAGGAACAAGGTTGTCTGTAGAGTTTATTTTAAACTTACTTGCTGAAGGATGGAGCATAGAAGAAATTTTAGAAAATTATCCTATACTTACTATGGAAAGTTTAAAAGCTGTATTTGCTTTTGTGGCAGAATGTATGCGTGAAGAGTTGATTTATGATTTAAATAAAGAGGCAGCTTAGAGATGTTTTTAGCTAATGAGAATATCCCGTTAAAGTCTATAAAGATATTAAGGAAAAGCGGGTACGATGTAAAAGCTATAATAGAAGAATGCCCAGGGATTTCAGATGAAGAAGTTTTAAGAATAGCTAAGGATGAAAATAGAATAATCCTTACTTTTGATAGAGATTATGGAAAGTTGATTTTTGAAGAGAAAGAATTAGCTTCTGTTGGAATAGTGTATTTCCGCTTTACTCCTAAGTATCCTGAAGAATGCGCAGAAGTCTTACTTAAGATTTTAGAAATCCAAGATATTCGTTTTAAGGGTATGTTTACCGTAGTAGAGCGAACAAAAGTTAGACAAAAGAAATTATAGCACAGGTGAAAAGATGTTTGAAGGGCACTACAACTTCCCAAAGGCTGGCTCCGGGTGCGGTTGGGGGAGATGGTGATATTCAAAACAAGGGGACTGTCCACCCCTTTTGAGTCTGTCTTGCAGATCCAAAAACGATCACAATTATCACTTTACAGGACAGCCTCAAATGGGGCGCGGAGGTAAGAAGAAAAAATCAGTGGAGGAAGCGAAGGATCATCGGCTCTGGCTTTCGCAGGTGGATCTCCACGGCCTGCTTTTAAGCGAGCCCGTTCTCAACCTCCACTTCCCCCAAGGTCCGGAAAAAGTCCCCGAGGGGCTTTTTCGGCGTTACCTCCGGGAATGGGAGCGTATAAGAAGCGTGGAAGATACTCCCGAAAAGGCCGTCCCGATCCTGCGCCACTGGCTCCATTTTATTTTCGGCGATCTTCTGGGCTACCGTGCCCCTTACTGGGTTACCGGAAGGAAGGTCCCCGAGTCCTGCACCCTTTACCTTGAAGAGCATCGGGAAACCTTAAAGCCCTACGGAGCCCTTATTTCCAACGGATCCCCCGTCTTTATGGTATACAAAACCGATTTTGCCCATCCCCTTGACCGGAACGAGAGGCGCCGGCACACCTGGAGGGCCTCCCCCACGGTAAAGCTTGAAAGGCTTCTGCGCGGCCTTGATTGCCCTCTGGGCCTGGTCACCAACGGCCTTCACTTCCGTCTACTCTATGCCCCCCTGGGGCTTCCCTCCTCCTGGATTACCTTTTCGGCGGAGGCCCTGCGGGGAGACAAGCTGGTTCTCGACGCCTTCTACACCTTCCTCAGGCTCGAGCGTTTTATCGGCGAAAGAAAACTTCTTCTAGTTGAGCTTTGCCGTGAGAGCGAGAAGCGCCAGGCCGAACTTACCGAGACTTTGGGAGAACAGGCCCTCCGGGCCCTTCAAATATTTGTGGAGCGCGCGGAGATAGACGGCCCAGTTTCCCCGCAGGAACTTCATGCCGCAGGTCTTGCCCTCATGATGCGCCTGGTCTTCATTCTCTTTGCCGAAGAGCGCGAGCTTCTCCCCCACGGAATGCCTCTTTATGAAGAATCTTACAGTCTCGGCAGGCTCCTTTTTCGCCTGGAAGAGGAAAAAAGAGAACACCCTGAGGCCTTTCGCGAGGGCTACGACGCCTGGCCTCGGCTTCAGGCCCTCTTTCTTCTGATTTACCGTGGTTGTCCTCATCCCGATTTGAACCTTCGGCCTTATGGCGGCGATCTTTTCAATCCCGAACGCTTTCCCCTTCTTGACGGAGCGCGCCTTAGGCTCTCAAACGAAGTGGTCTACGAAATCCTCAAGGCCCTGACCAACACTGAGGCCAGGGTAGGCCGGCAAAAGATAGCCCAGCGTGTAAGTTACCGCACCCTTCAGATCGAGCACATCGGCCACATGTACGAGGGCCTTCTGGGTTATAGCGTAAAAATCGGGAGTAGTGAGTCGGGAGTCGGGAGTGGGGAAGAAGGAGAGAACAAATGGTGTCTTGTCCCCTCCGGGCTTCGCAAACGCACCGGCACCTATTACACCCCAAAGGTCCTGACCACGGAGGTCGTAAGGCGTACCCTCGGCCCCCTTCTTGCCGAAAGAAAGACCCCGGAGGACATCCTGAGCCTGAAGATCCTTGATCCGGCCATGGGCTCCGGGGCCTTTCTTGTGGCCGCCGCGGATGAGCTGGCCGAGGCTCTGGTCTCCGCCTGGGAGAGGCGACGCGAGGAGTTCCCCGAGGCTACTTTAGTGCTTCCCTTTGCCACGCCGGCCAAAGGTCTTGCCGAGGAGGAACCTCTGGCTCAGGAGAGAGACGAAATGCTCATCCAGGCCAGGCGCCTGGTGGTGAGCGTTGCCTTTACGGCGTGGATGTGAACCCGGAGGCCGTGGAGCTGGCCAAGCTTTCCCTCTGGATAGAAAGCCTCGCCCGCGGGAAGCCCTTCACCTTTCTCAATGCGCACCTGCGGTGTGGCAATAGCCTCATCGGCGCCTGGTTCTTTGGAAGGGGAGTGGGAAATAGGGAGTCGGGAGTAGGGGGTGAGGTGGAGGTACGGCTGGGGCGAAAAGGGGTGCTGAAGCTTCATCGGCTGGAGTTCGTTCCCGAGGAGGTCTTCCGGAAGGACGAAGCCGATCTCAAAAGAGAAAACCGGGCCACACTTGAGGCCTTGCTCGAGGTGGCTCCGGGCCAGCTCGGTCTTTTCGGAACTCTGGACTTTCGCAAGTTTCTTGGAAAACTCATTGAACTTCGAGGGGAAATAGATCGACGGGCCACCGCCACCCCCGATGATTACCGGGACAAGGAGTCTCGTTTAAGACATCTTGCGGAAAGTCCGGAGTATCAGCTTCTCAAGGCCATAGGCGACGCCTGGTGCACCCTCTGGTTCTGGCCCAGAGATGTCCGTAAACCGACAACCCTCGAATACCGCGCTTACCTCAAAACCCTTATGGAAAATTTCCTCGACTCCCCACTCCCCACTGCCCAATCCCTACTCCCCAAGCCCCCGCAATTCATTTCCGAAGAAAGATTCTGGGAAATATTTTTCACCGTCCGGAAGGTGGCTCAAAAACATCGTTTCTTCCACTGGGAGCTTGAGTTCCCCGAGGTCTTCCTTACCGAAGACTCCGGCTTTCACGCCATACTCGGCAACCCTCCGTGGGAAAAGATTCAAGTAGAAGATAAACAGTTTTTCGCTGGAAGGCGTGAAGACATAGTTTCCGCGCGCACCGCTGCCCAACGAGCCAAGCTTATTGAAGCTTTACGTGAAGAAGATCCGCTCCTTTATGAGGAGTACCAAAAGACCCTTTACGACACAAAATGTTTTAGCAGTTTTTTACGTTATTCAAGCCAATACCCGTTAACAGCCCAAGGTCATATAAATTACTACGCTGTCTTCGCCGAGCGAGCACGAACCCTTATGGGCCGGCGGGACGGGCGCGTGGGCCTGATCATCCCCTCCGGCATCGCCACCGACAACACCACCAAGGAATTCTTCCAGAGTATAAGCGAATCTGGCGAACTGGCCTTTCTTTATGACTTTGAGAATAGGGAGGGCTTGTTCAACATTCATCGCAGTTACAAATTTTGCCTCTTTGGACTTTCTGGAAAAGGTGGCGAGAGGGCGGAGCTTGCCTTTTTCCTGACGAGGCCCGAGGAGCTTCGTGAGGAAGACCGCCGCTTCAGCCTCTCCCCCGAGGACTTCCGGCTCTTGAACCCCAACACTCGCACCTGCCCCATCTTCCGCCGCAGGAGCGACGCCGATCTCACCCTCAAGATTTACCGCCACTGCCCGGTGCTCGTGGACGAGACCAGGAAAGACGGTAATCCGTGGGATATTCGGTTTAAACAAGGTCTGTTTAACATGTCCAGCGATTCTCACCTCTTCCGCACACGAGAGGAGCTTGAGGCTGAAGGCTACAAGCTCAAAGGCAACATTTTTGTCAAGGCAGAAGAAGATGTTTACTTACCTCTATATGAAGCTAAGATGATTACTCAATTTGACCATAGACATGGAGATTATAAAGATTTATCTGAAAGACCGTTTAGTAGACCTTTACCTTCCATTTCTACTAAAGAATTACACAATCCGAATTTTGTAATAACACCTTGGTATTGGGTGCATTTAGATAATATTGATAAAAATATTACTGAATGGCCTAGGTTGTGGTTTTTGGGATTTAGAAGAATAACTAGAGCTATAGATTTATACTCATGTTGGTTTTGTTTTTTGCCATTTGTTGCTACTACTGATACAATTCCAATCATTATTTCTAAACAAACATCAATTTTAATAGCTCTACTATGTAATAATTTTAACTCTTTAGTAGTAAATTACTCAGCCCGACAAAAAATTAGCGGAATTCATTTAGATTTTTTTGTAGTAAAACAACTTCCAATTTTTCCGCCTGATTTTTACAGCATTAACCACTTACTTTTTGCCATTCCCCGCATACTGGAGCTCACTTACACTGCTTGGGACATGAAGCCCTTTGCCGACGACATCTGGGCTGAAGCTGATGAAACTCTTCGCTCTGCCATACGCGAGCAATGGGAGGAAAACGCCCATGAAACCGGAGGACACAAAAACGCAACTCCACCAGACTGGTTGGAAATCATTTATTCTTTAAAACCTAACAATCCCAATAAAAATGTATGCCCTCTCCCACCCTTCAAATGGGACGAAGAGCGTCGGGCCCAAATCCGCGCCGAGCTTGACGCCATTTTCGCCCATCTTTACGGTCTAACCCGTGACGAATTCGCCTACATCCTGGACACCTTTCCCATCGTCCGCCGAAAGGACGAAGAACGTTTCGGCGAGTACCGCACCAAACGCCTCTGCCTCGAACAATACGACCGCTTCGACGGCCAGATCCCTCACCCCAAACCCCTGGACGAAAAGCCAATCACCAAGGTGATCTCCCTCAAAGAGGCCCAAGAAAGAAAGCGAGAAAAATTAACCGTTACTTACGAAGAACTCCAGGAAAAACTTTCCCCGGAATACTCCCTCCCCAAAGCCGCCGAACCCAAGAGCGAGTACATTTCTTCCGAAGACCTGGAGCGTATCAAAGAAAAAATTTTCGACCTTTTGATTGAATCAAACCGTGCTTTGAGTGTGGAGGAAATAGCAAATGAGCTAAATCTATCTTTAGCTATATGCAAAAAAGCATTGATAGAACTTACTAATATGAAAGTAGTGAAAGAAAATAGAGGAAAATTTGAACTTTATGATTAGAATGCTATGATGGAAAGATTTTTTAAGTTTAAAGTTGTTTTATCTTATTTTGTTGTTTTTATTTCAGGATATTTATGTGGATTATTAAAGGTACACAAATCTTTTTTGGAAAGCCCTAAAAAACATAAGCTTTATGATTCATTTTTAAAAATTATTAACATAAATCCAGATCCAGCATTCTTATCAGATATTATTGCCTTTGAGACAGTAATAGTTGCTCTATTAATACCATTAAGCATAGAAATTATTTCAAGAATTTCTGAACGTTATAATTCTGATGTACTTATTTACGTATTCCAAAGGCAATGGAGATATAAAATTTTACCTCCACTTCTTCTGTTTAATATTGTTGCGCTAATAGTGTTGAAATTTTTTATGAAGGAAGACTATATAAATACTTCTGTGTGGAAAGTTATAGCATTATTTATGTTATTGATTTTTATTTGTATTGCTTTTATTGTTTGGCAAGTAGTAAATTATATAATAAAATTCGTAAGCGATACAAATTTTGTACTTAATCAGTTATATCAAGATGTTAAAAAGAGTCTGGACTAAAAATAAAAAATTATCAGACAAACAAAGTGTACTTATTGAATCGCTAGAGGGAATAGGCGACATTTTAGTATTTGAAACAAGAAGACAAAAAAATAAATTAGTTTTAGAATGGTTGCAGAAAATAACCGATATTATAAAAAAGATTTTTGATATTAAAGAAAATGATCCTGAAAAATTTGAACAGTTAGTTTTTAGCCAGGAAATTCTTGAATTTTACAAGAAAGACGAGAAAGACGCTAAATTTCTTTTGGCTTTTGATCCCGAAAAATATTTAATTAGTTTTTCAACAGCAATAAATCAAGTTACTCGCGTGTATGAAGCTGCTGTAGATTCACAAAATGAAGAAATTAGTAGATTTGCTGTTTATCATATCAATTGGATATTAGCGAGACTTACTAAAAGGCCGAATAATGACCTATTTGTCGAACAAATTCTTAGAAAGCTATCTGAAATTTCTAGAATAGCCATCGAAAGAAATGATAAATCGATGTATGCTGCATCAATACATTGGTATATAGATGTTGTTTTTAATCACTTAGGAAGAAAAGAGGGAGATTTTGATTTAACATATATTGACCTCTTCAATGAATATTTCTTTTCAATGGTTAAATATATTGTCTCTGAAGATCAAAAATCTCTTTTTCATGCTCTTGTTTCTTATTTAGTAGATGGAATAAATATCCCGTTCTACAACCAAGGGAAGGTTTGGGAATATGGGCATTTAATTTTACATAGTGGTTTTGAAATATACAAAAAACTTGATGAAAAATATGATATTGAAAAGAAAATAAAGGAATTAGTCAGTTCAGAAACTGATGTGGCTACAAAAGATAAATTAGATATATGGTTTAAGAAATTTAATGAACTTAAAGCAATTATTGAACCAAATCTGAAACTATATCAAAGAAAAGAGGCTAAAAAATTAGAAAAAGAGATAAAAGAATTTATTTTATCGCAATTCAAATATAACAATCTTCTTGAAATTATCTTTACGATTGGGGCTTATTGTTTATTTAAACAAAGAGCTTCATATATAAAATATCTTTGGGAATACAAACAACCTCCAGATGCTGATGCTCTATGGATAGGACATGATATTGTACCAACAACATTAGATGAAGTTATTCGTTTATACTTTAAGAGAGGGATTTTCAAACGAAAATTTGATTTTTGGGAAGGTCATCACGGAAGCGAAAAGTATTATAAACAATACTTTTTATTATTGTTAGCTAGGGTATTGCAGAATGTGCGCGCTGATTCTGAAGGTAGTTTTCCCCAGATAGAAAATTATAAGTTACCAGATTTACATATTTTTGTATTAAGTAATTTAGAGTATTCTGTGGATGAATTTATTCAACTTGCTACCGATTTAAAGACGCAAAAATCTCTTCTTGCTGAGCTTGGTTTTGATATTAAACATATTGACGAACTTTTTGATGGCAAACTAATTCCTTTCCTGAAAAAACTAAAAGAAGAAGCAAGCAAACAAATCTCGGTAAAAAATAAGTCACAAAATATAAGTCTTAAAAAGATTGAAGAATTTAAGGAAGATTTTTTGAAAAGTTTTTATGAATCTGCATCGTTGCGAGATATTTTTATTAACTATTTAAAACTATATGAAGATAGAACAAGAGAAGAAAAGGTAAACCAAAAACAACGTTTTGAAATTAATATTGTTGATGATAAAGCCGCTTTCTTTGATGAGTGGCACATTCATTATGCAGAATGGGGTAAAAATTATGGCCGCAGTTTAGCCTTCAGCGAAAATTCATATCTTTTTGATGCAATTGCCAAAAGTTGTGAAGAAATTTCCAAAGAAGAATTTGAAAATACTTTATCTAAATTTAAAAATACAGATGATATTGTTATTTTTGCTGCAAATATTGCATTTTGGTTGTTTTTTAAAAATTGCAAGAATTTTAAACCTAAATGGTACAGAAATGTTAAACAGCTTGATATAAAAAGTTTTGAAGGTTGGTATGAATTCAACGGCAAATTTATTCCTATTTTTAAAATCTATCATCAGAATATAGAAAAACAAATTTTGATTTTGAATAGAAATAAAATTGGACGTATAATTCAACTTTCTCCTTTAAATGAAGGAGAAAATGAAAGTTTGGTTAGAGATATATTTTATATAAATATTCAAGCTTTTTCGGAAAATAAAAAGTTGATGGAGTATTTCATCAAAAAATCACCTGAATGGCTAAAGAAAATAGGAGATGAACAAAAACAGCGAGAATATCTCCAAAAACGAGTACTTATACAAATTTTTGAAAGATTTGAGTATAGTAAACCTAGAAATTTTGAAGGATATAAATTGGTTCTGAAAGAGTGATCTATTTATCGTTTGACGCTGAAAGAGAGAAAGGAAGGGTAACAGGCGAAATTTTCCTTGGACTTTACAAAGCTCCTTTGGTCTGTGAAACTGTGAAAGAAACAGCTTTTGTAAAGGATGAGTCATGTACAAAAACGTAACTATAGCTCTTCCCGAGCATGTGTGGCGCAAGGCCCGGGAGCTGGCGGCCAAAAGAGGGAAGAGTTTAAGCGCCCTTATCAGGGAACAACTTGAAGCCCTTACCCAAGAAAAAAACGAATTAGAAGAAGTAACCGAAGAGATCCTCACCATCATGCAAGAACATTCCGGGACGTTGACCAAATGGCGCAGGGAAGAACTTTGTGGTGTTCCTTCTGGGACGCCCTGATCGTGAGTTCTGCCTTGGAAGCTGGCTGTCGAGTGCTTTTTACGGAAGATTTGAAGAAAATCGAAGGCGTTAAGATCGTAAACCCCTTTCGGATGAGTCGTGTATAATATGTCAAATGTAGCCTCATGTGTTAAAATGAGACCACAATCACATTAGGAGATGTATTATGCAGGTTTCGGTAAGAGAACTTAAAAGCAATCTTTCTCGTTACTTAAGAGAGGTCAAACAGGGGAAAATCATTGAAGTCACGCGCCACCGCCGGCTGATAGCCAGACTTTGTCCCGCTGGAGAACAAAAAAATGGTATTGAGGCCCTGATGGCGAATGGATTGGTTATCTGGGATGGTGGTAAGCCCAAAGGTGGACGTGTCAGACCAAAAATATCCGGTAAGAGTGTCGCCGAATGTGTCCTGGAGGATCGGCGGTGATTCTCTATTTAGATACTTCTGCTTTGGTAAAGCTTTATGTAGAAGAGGAAAACAGCTCTACAGTTGAGCACGCGGTTTCTAAAGCCAAAATTGTAGCTACGCATTTAATTGCTTATGTAGAGGCTCATGCGGCCTTTGCCAGGCTGTGTCGTGAAGGTGTAATTTCCGAAGAAATGTTAGAAAACATCCAGGCAGATTTTGAAAAAGATTGGCCTCACTATATGAAAATTGGCCTTAACCAAAGTCTTTTAGAGCGAGCCAGTGATTTTGCAAAAGCTTTTGCTCTGAAGGCCTATGATAGTGTTCACTTGGCAGCAGCAGATCTCTTATTAAAAAAGGCAAGCGAAAAGGTAATCTTTGGTTGTTTTGATAAAAAACTTAATCAGGCGGCTAAAATTATTGGTTTTCCGTTGTTAAGTTAGGAGTAACCAATGCCCCTGAATCCGGTCCAGTTTGGTAAGGATGTTATAGATCAGTTTGGGCGTTATTTGCTTACCACCTTTCCGGTGGCTGATCCCAGGCTTCGTCAACAATTCAAGGAAGGGCTTTCCTTTGGGCTCGGTGGAAAGGAGCGGCTGGCTAAGGGACCATATATATACTTAAGCCGTCCGTTTGTGGAAGGCCCTACGCTAAGAGAACTAATTGAGGACCCCTCTCTTGATCTGCATCCGGCTCTGGCCGGAATTTTCAATTTCGAAAGGCTTTACAAACACCAGGAGGAAGCCTTACGAGCCGTAAAGGCCGGAAATCATGTCATTATCGCTACCGGAACAGGTTCCGGTAAAACCGAAGGTTTTCTCCTTCCCATCATCGATGAATGTCTTAAAGCACGAGATCGGGGGGAGAGTAGGGGACCTATTGCTATCCTGATTTACCCTATGAACGCCCTGGTAAACGACCAGCTTGAACGCCTGAGGAAACTTCTTGCCGGAACGCGCATCACCTTCGGACGCTATACCGGAGAAACACCAGAAACCGAAGAAAACCTTCCAAGACTTCCCGAACCCCGGCCTTATACCAGAGTTGAGCTTTTAAAAGCGCAAAAGCCTGGACATATGCTTCCTCTTCCCTGGGAAGAATGTTTCTCGCGAAAGGAAATTCTTGCGAGAAGACCTCAGATTCTTCTCACCAACTACAGTATGCTTGAATATCTCCTCCTGCGTCACAAAGATATTGAACTTTTCCTGGAGGCCCCTCTAAAATTTATCGTCTTAGACGAAATCCACACCCACACGGGCTCACGAGGATCGGAAATTGCCTGTCTCATACGTCGGGTGCGAGGCATAGCCGGTAAAACAAGGGATGAAGTTATCTGCATAGGAACCTCTGCCACCTTGAAAAGTGAGTCGGGAATGGGGAGTGGGGAGTCGGGAATGGGGAATAGAGAGTGGGGAGTCGGGAATGGGGAATGGGAAGCGGAATTAAAACGTTTTGCCGCCAATATTTTTGGTGTACCGGAGGGCAAGCTCTATCTTGTTCAGGAAAGCTATCAAGAGAGAAAAGAAAAAGGCTCATTCAGACCCCCGCCACCCGAAGATCCGCAGAGACTTTTTGAGGAGATCCTCAAAAGCGTGCGTGAGGTGCAGCTGCAGGATGAGGTGACCGAGGTCTCCCGGGAGACCATAAAACTCGCGGAAAAACTGGTGAGTCTAAAGGCCCCGGAGGGGGAAGACACCCTAGCCGTTCTTTACAAACTTCTTTCTCAAAGCGAAATCGTTTCTTTCCTTGAGACGATTACCGAAACTCCACGCCAGCTCAAAGAAATTGTAAATGAATTTAAGAAGGCCTTTCCCGAAAGGAAGAGGCTTCCGGACGCCGCCCTTGAGGCCGAAATCCTGAGCTACCTGACTTTAGGAGCTCTTGCACGCCTCGATGATGAGCCTCTGCTAAGACCCAAGCTCCATTATTTCGTGCAGGGACTTCAAGGTGTTTACATCGCTTGGCAGGAAGATGGAGTCCCAAATATCTTTTTCGACCAGACGATAAGGACGGATCGTGTTCTTTTTGAACTTCGAATTTGCCGCTCCTGCGGTCAACACTATGTCAGAGAAACATATTCTTCTCCCTTTGCTGTAGATCACGAAGGAGAAATATATGGTGTAAGAATTCTCTCTGAGAATTCAGAAGATGCCGAAAGCCTTTATTTTACTGACACTATCGTCCCTGGAGTGGAGGAAGAGGTTCCCGGGGAGTCGGGCTATCTTTGTCCCTACTGCGGAGCCATCCATGATCGGGATCTCTCGATCTGTCTTAACGAAAAGTGTCGCCGAGAGACTAAGTTAATACCGATTATTTTCTTCTCTGCACCTTTACACCACTGTGTTTCCTGTGGGGCGGCCAACCCGGAGCGGAGTCCGGTTATCACTCCGGTAAAATCGGCCGAGGTTTCCGATGTCATGATCCTTGCCCAGACCATGCTTTCAGCCATGCCGGAGCCCAGCTTAAGAAAACTCATCGTCTTTGCAGACTCCAGACAGGAGGCCGCGTTTCAGGCCGGCTGGATGGAAAACCGGTCTCGAAGACACCGTTTAAGGCATCTTGTCTATCAAATTCTAAGAAGTGAGCCGGAAAGAATTTTTTCTATTGATTCGCTACATGAAAAACTGATTGAAAAAGCCGCGGAGGAGGGACTACTTCCCCGGGTGCGCTGGGGGCAGGAAGAGGAACACAAAAGGCTCCGCTGGTTCATCGTGGAAGAACTGGCCTCTTTGACTCGGCGTCAGATGCGCGGAAGCTTGGAGCAGCTGGGACTCGCGGCGGTTCTTTATGACGGTATAGAACCGGAAAATCTAACGGATCTTATCCACTGGCTGGAAAAGTTTGAGATAAGCGCCGAAGATCTCTCCAATCTCATCCACGCTCTTCTCGATATTTACCGCATACAGGGTGTTTTAAGCGATCCTTTCCTTCAGCGGGACTGGTCTTCACAGGATGCCGAGGTGCGAAAGGGGATAGTAAACATTACGGAATATTATTGTCCGCATGTTCTTGTCTTTCAAAAAGAGGGCGAGAGCAAATATCAAAAGGGATGGCTGGCCCAAAATGGTCGTTCCGCGGCTCAGGTCTTTTTGAGAAAGGTCTTTCCAGCGCTGAAATCAGACGTGAGAGACCGCTTTCTCGAAGAACTCTGGGAATGGCTTATAGAAAAAGACCTTCTGGTTCCGGCGGAAATAAAAAGGAAACGTGCTGGAAGAATTGTCTCCGTTAGAGGCGGTTCAGGATACCAAATCAATTACAAAAAAATAGGAATTACGCATAGTGAAGGGCGATATGTTTGCCAGAGCTGTCGGCTGTCCCGTTCACGGCCTACGCCCGGAGGCGTCTGTCCGGCCTATCGTTGCAAAGCTCGTCTTATTTATCAGCACTGGGATGAAGAACATTACGATGTGGTTCAGTATACCAAACTCGACTTTGTCCCCCTGATTCCCAGAGAACATTCGGCCCAGGTTCCTCAGGACGATCGCCTGAAATACGAAAGAGAGTTCAAGGAAAAGGAAAGCACCGTTAACTGCCTGGTCGCCACTCCCACCCTTGAATTAGGCGTGGATATCGGTCAGCTGGAAATGGTCCTGATGCGAAATGTTCCCCCTTCTCCGGCAAGCTACGTCCAGCGAAGTGGTCGTGCAGGCCGGAGGCATCGTATAGGAGTAGTTTTCACTTACTGCCGAAACCGCTCCCATGACAAGTACTTTTACCGACATCCAGAGCAAATGATATCGGGGAGAATTCTGGTACCCGCTTTTTCCATGCAGAATGAACCCCTAATTCGCAAACATATCTTTTCTACGGTTTTGAGCTTTTTGAGACAGAAAGAAGATACCGCCGAGGTAATAAATACCGTTATTCCGTCTTTTATATGGCATTACT
>JALSPG010000017.1 GCA_026986115.1 Thermodesulfobacteriales bacterium | reverse complement strand
GTCTATCAAAGAGCAGAAAAGATTCTCGAGATAAGTGAAAGAGCCTGTGAACTTGCTGAAAAATTGTTAGATTATGCTCGTGGCAGACATTTCAAACCCAAAGTGCTTAATCTTAATAAGATTATTGAAGGAACTGTTCGTCTTCAGGAAACCGTTCTTGATGGCAAAATAGAACTTTCTCTTAAGTTAGGAAGAAATCTTAAACCTATATTTGGTGATCCAAACCAATTAGCCCAAGTAGTAATGAATCTAGTTATCAATGCTGTAGAAGCTATGCAAGATGGAGGCAAGTTGGTCATTGAGACCAAAAATATCAAACTTACAAATCCTTTAGAAGATCTCCCACCAGGAGAATATATTGTCTTGAGAGTCAAGGATACCGGTTGTGGGATGAGTAAAGAAACAATTTCAAAAATTTTCGAACCCTTTTTCTCTACCAAAGATTTTGGGAGAGGTTTAGGATTGGCAGCGGTTTTTGGGATTGTTAAAACCCATAAAGGCTTTATCAAGGTTTTTTCTGAAGAAGGCAAAGGTACAATTTTTGAAATTTATTTTCCGGTTCACGAGCCTCTTATTTCCACATTTCACGATGAAACCAGGCCTCAATTTGACGCCTAAGCTCTCGTAAAGGAATTTTTCTTTCTTGGCTCAACTTTTTAAGGTCTTCGTATTCCAATTTTAAAAGTTGGTTCCCACTAAATTTGGCTCGCAAAATTCCCCATGGTGTTTCAAGAAGTTTAGTTTCTCGTTGACGAATAAAACGTCTTGTTTCTCTAATGCGGATCCCCAGGGTGCCAGTTTCTCTAAAGATGATGCTTAAAAGCTGCAAGGCCTCTTCAGGGCGAACAAGCACACAAAGTTTTATTCCTGGCCGTCCTTTTTTCATGAAAAAGGGAATAAAACCTACATCGAGAGCTCCGGCTTCCCAAAGAATGCTTGCTAAGTGAGCGAGATCTTCAGGGTTGTGGTCGTCAAGATTGGTTTCAATTTCCATAACAGTTTCAGAAGCGATTCCTTTGGGATATTTTTCTTGACCTATCCACAGACGGACCAAATTGGGAACTTCAGTAAAATCTTTAGTACCGGCTCCATAACCGCATTTTTCAACAGAAAACGACGGCAAAGGGCCAAAAGAATGAACTAAATTTTTTAAAATTAACGCTCCTGTAGGAGTGATTGTCTCTCCCTCAACCGAGATACCATAAACAGGAAGGCCCTCTAGGAGTTTGAGAGTTGCTGGCGCGGGCAAAGGAAGGACTCCATGGCTAGAATTGATAAAACCCCTTCCAAGGGGGATGGGGGAGGCAAAGATTTTTCCAAACTGGAAATATCTTACCCCCTCCAAAGCACCAAAGATATCTGCAAGGGTGTCGAATGCTGAAAGTTCGTGCAAATGTATTTCTTCAAGAGGCTTTCCATGAACACAGGCTTCGGCCTCAAAGAGCTCATCTATCATTTTTTGGGCTAGGGAAATAGTCTCTTTCGAGAAGGGAAGTTTATCTATAAGCTCTTTGAGGGGGACATATTCTGAGGGAAGGGAACCGGGAGCTTGGCTTTTTATCTCTAAATGTAAGGCTCTTAAACCATGTTTTCGGGTTTCTTTTACTTCAAAAATGAGTTTTCCTGGTAGCTTCGCTAGAACTTCGGCCAAAGTTTCCTTAGGAAGCCCGATATCCAGCAGGGCTGCCAAGAACATATTCCCGGCAAACCCACCTATAAGGTCAAGATAGGCCAGAGAGGTCATCTTCAATCAAGATAACGGTAAATCAAGCCGCGCTTAAAATAAAAAATAGCAAAAAATAAAAGGCTCAGTCCCCCCACAATTCCCAAAGTTAGCCAGTTTCTCTGGTAAAGGGAATCCCCCTGGATAGCAAGGGCCAAAGTGCCGGGAATCCGGCCCAAGCTCATAATTATCAAAAAGACCCTAAATGGGATAGGAAAAAAGCCCAAAAAATAATTCAAATAATCTTTTGGAAAGCCGGGGATGAGATAACAAATAAAAGCTGCCATAACTCCTCTTCTTTGCATAAAACGTTCTAACCTGTAGAAATAGGGTGATTTAGCAAGCCGAGGTGCCAGAATTTTGCGAAATTTTCTAGCCAGCCAGAAGGAAAAAGAAGCTCCAAGTATGATACCAACCATAGCATAAAAAAAGCCCCAAAAGGCACCAAAAAGGTAACCTGCTACAAATCCTGTTACTTCCCCCGGCAGTGGAGCCAAGACCACTTGCAAGGCTTGAAGAAAAATGAAAGCCAGAGGGCCAAAGGGACCAAACCCTTCAACCCACTGGCGTAATATCTCTGGATTTTTGAGAAAGGCCCACCAGTTAGAAAAATCCATTTACGGAAGCAGAGGTTGACCTTTGTAAGTCATGCTTTTTACGATCTTTTCGGCTTTATGTACTACCTTTTCAGGAAGTCTTCCGTAAAGCAAAGGTTCGTTCATTTCTTGGGCATCATGGATGCACCACCAGAGAAGATCTGCTAGGGCTTTGGCTTTTTCATAGGGGCGCCCCTTGTAGGCCTGTTCTTGATACACAATGAGCCACGTGAAAGCGGCGATGGGGTATCCATCTGGGGCTTCAGTATTGGTAATAGAGCAACGGGTGTCATCTGGAATATCAATAGTAGCTGCCGCCGAAATGGCTTTAAGGGTTGGTTTTACGAATTTTCCTGCTTTATTCTGAAGAGCTGCTACAGGAATGTGGTTTTGTTCAGCATAGGAAATTTCAATATATCCGATACAGCCCGGTATCTGTCGGATAAGCCCTGCTACCCCTGCGTTTCCTTTACCCCCCATACCTACTGGCCATTTTACTGCTTTACCTCTTCCTACGCGTTTACACCATTCTTCACTTACTTTACAAAGATAATCGGTGAAGACATAAGTGGTTCCTGAACCATCGGAGCGATAAGCAACCATGATGGGAAGGTGTGGAAGCTTAACTCCAGGGTTTACTTTTTGAATGGCTTCATAGTCCCAATAGCGTATTTTTCCGAGGTAAATGTCCACAAGAACCTGAGGGGTAAGTTTAAGATCTTTTATCCCCGGAATATTAAAACCGATAGCCACCGCTCCCAAAGCCGTAGGAATATGGAGAATCTTCCCTGGAGCCCTAGCAAGTTCTTTGTCAGACATAGGAGCATCGGTGGCTCCGAAATCTACCGTACGCGCTATAAGTTGTCTTATTCCACCTCCTGAGCCGATAGCCTGATAATTTACTTTTATTCCGGTTTTTTTGTAATACACATCAAACCATTTCGAATACAACGGGTAAGGGAAAGTGGCCCCTGCACCAAGGAGGGTAATTTTAGAGCCAGCCCAAGCTACAACACTCCAAGACAATAATAAAATTGCCACCAGGAATAATTTTCTCATCTTGGCCTCCTTTTTTGAATTTTGCCTAAAAAGAAGATAAGTTCTAAGAGTTACAAATCCCAGTCCAAATTGTGACAAATTTATAACTGCTTCATGGCCAGCAAGACATATTTTTACGTAATTTTAGAGGGCCTCCCCCCAAAATTTCTCTTAGAAGGTTTAATTCACCGAGAAAGACTCGAAGCAGGCCGTTATCTATTGGTCTTTACCAATGAAAAATTCTTTCATCTCCATAAATCAACACTCCAAAAGGAAGCTTTGGTTTTAGAAAAGGGTTATACTCAAGGTGAAATCTTAAAGCTTCCTTCCGGGATTATTTTAAAATCCTTTGGAACACCTGACGAAAAAACCATCATTTTGCGTACTAAAGGGGTCTTTGGAAGCGGTTTCCATCCTACTACTCGTCTTTGTTTGCAAATATTGGATTCTTTGTCTCCTCAAAGCTTCCCGGCCCTAGATTTAGGAGCAGGAACGGGGATTTTAGCTTTGTCTTTAGCTCGTAAAGGTTGGCCTTTGGTGTTAGCGGTAGAGCCAGATTCCTCGGCAATAAAGGTTCTTCGGGAAAATATTCAGCGAAACGGCTTAGATAAAAGCATTGTTCCACTTCAAGGAGATCTTTCATCTTTAAAAGGCCCTTTTTCTTTGATTGTAGCCAATCTTTACTTGCGTATTCTTATTCCTGAGGCCAAAACCATTAAAAAACTTCTCCTGCCAGGAGGACATTTAATTCTCTCAGGCTTTTTGCTCTCCAGTCTTCCTGCCCTTAAACGGGTTTATGCCGATTTAAAATTAGAACAAGAGTGTGCTTTTGGAGGGTGGGGGGCTTTGAGATTTTCTTTTTACTCCTTAAACACCGGACAAATCTTTTGAGGATTCCAGTTGCGCATTACGGGATCACTAAAATCCGAATGACAATCAAGACAAAGCCCTACCCGTAGAATACGCTTTATTTCTTCTGGATTAAAAGGGCGCAGATCTTTACGGGAGAGGTAAACATAACGTTGCCCTCGAAGGTTTGTAAGGGCTGAAAGAGGAAAATCTATTTCGAGAAGACTACTTTTTTCTTTTTCCGCGCTTCTGAAAAGCCAGCGGCCATCTCCTTGGTAAGAAAGTATGCCATAGCCCAACCCTAAAGTTTTGGCGGAGGTATGGCAATCTTTACAAGTGCGAGCCTTGGAAGTGCTATGCGGGTCCATAAAAGACCAGGTAAGGCGTTGAAACTTTTTTTTGAGTTCTCCTTCCCGGGAGAGGATGCTCACAAAATCCTGTCAGCCAGGAACAAGGATAACAATTTTATCTCCTTTTAGCCCCAGAGTTGGCTCTTCCAGACGTTGATAGCTTCGAAATTCTTCCCACGCACCTGGAGTTTCCTGCCCGGAAATTTTATCGAGTTGGGTCTGGCGAGGGTCTCGTCTGACATGGCATCCAAAACACTGTGGTACACGTGAGGCATGACAAGCCTGGCACGAGAGCCTTCGGTGAACTTTATGGCGGCACTTAAGAGCGTCTGGGGCTTTGAGAGGGAGTACTTTGGCGTCTATTTTGGTGATAAAAACAAGTTGGTTCCCCTGCTTTTTAACCCCAGAGACTTTTCGTCCTTTACGTGTAGTACCGTCGCCTCCGTGGCAGGTAACACATTCTATTTCAACACTTTCTTCGAAATGTGTGTAAGCCTTCCCGTCACCCATCGTCTCTTCAGCCAAATGGCAATCTATACAAACAAGACCAGCTTTAAAATGTACATCTGCTGGAATTTCTCGTACAAAACGGCCGTCAACCAAGAAGGGCTCGCCAAAGTCTCCTTCTATATAAGGGGTTCCATACCCTTCATCTTCGTAAAGCCCTTGATAAGTAAGGCCAATGCGACCACTACGGTTATGACAACGGACACAGTTTTGAATAGGTATCTTTCTTGTTAGACGTGGATGCTTGGCCTCTTTGGGGCCAGGAACTAAATGGCAAGCAACGCATCCTCCTCCTTTTTCACCTAAAAAATCGGGAAATTTCCCTTTCTCAAACCAAAGGTGACAGGAGCCGCAAAGTTTGCGGAAATAATCAAGTGCCAAAGAAGAAACACTTTTTTCGTTTAGGAGTACAGCTACATCGTCCTCTTCTCGAAAGCGAGGATTTTCTGGGATTTCTCCCCAATAACGGCGAAGTGTGTTAATAATACCTCGATTGGTAGCCATAAGAGATTTTTTGACACGCTCTGGCATCTCAGGATGGCATGAGGGAGCCCCGCAGGTGTAATCAACCACACGAAGGTCGGCAGGATTTTTGATAAGTCCCCGGTGAGCAAGATGCTTGTCTATACGCAAAGGATCTCCTCCATGGCAGGGAGAGCAGCCTATTACTTCACGGGAATGGACTTTTTCTGGTCTTTCTTGGTGACAGGAAAGACACATTTCCACTTGCCCTGAAGTGGTAACAGGAACCTGTGAAGCCCTCTTTCGGAGTCCTTCTTTCACAAGAGCTACTAAAAGGAGACCTATTCCAAAAAGCAATACCAGTCTTTTCATCTCAAAAGACCTCTCCCTAACAAAGCAAAATAGAACAGATGCCAAAGGAGAAGCCCCCAGCCAGCCCTCTTTGGGGCTCTGGGGAAAAAGACTAATAAAATTATGGGAATTAAGGGAAAGATTATTCCAGCTCCAAAAGGGGGTAAATAACGCAACAACTCCTGTATGCCTAAGAAAAACCAGGGGCCTTTAAGGCTGGTCTGGAAGTGAGGGGCTTCGAGGGGCGGCGGCCAAAGAAGACTTAAAGCCAAGGCCCCTGTAGCCCAGAGACTCAAATCTTCTAATTTTATTTTGCGAAGACGAAAGTGCCAAATCCCCAAGAGAAAAAAGAGCACGAACGAAAGGAAGATATGGGTGATATAAGCCCGGTGAATTCCTTCTTCTGATACGGCAAAAAAGAGTCGATTTAAAATTTTACCAAAGAAAGGGAGAGTAAGGATCAGATTTTCGGCAATACGCCCGGCAGAAAGCCCAGTTTCATCTCCCCGGACAATATATCCCGTAAAAAGGGCCAAAATAGTAAGAGGATAAGTACTTGTAAGTAAAAACCAATGAAAAAAATGACGTCGTTGGTATGACCTGGCCCATAAAGCCTCGGTGGTATGCCAAAAGAGAAATAGAAAGGTAAACTGGGCGGCATAATAATGCAAATAGCGAAAAAGAGCTCCAAAAGGGATGACCCCTTCAATTCCTACTGTAGAAAGAAGAGGCATCTCTTCCCGGAAGGGATAACTTATCACCAAGCCCGTCAAAATAGTGAGTAGAAAAGAAGCTGCAAGACCCCAGGAAACCCAGGATCTAGGCTGGAATTTCAAGGATATATCCTCCCTCTGTTTTTTTGATTGTGAGGGCTTGGAGGTCTTTTTTAGCCGGGCCAGAAAGGTATTTCCCAGTAAGAGTAAAACGACTTTGATGGCAGGGACAGACGAAGAGCTTGCGATGAGGATCATAGGTAACTTTACAGCCCAGATGAGGGCAAGTCCTGGAAAGGGCTAAAAGTTTGCCTTTTTGGAAAGAAAGGAAAAAAGAGTCTTTTATCACGAGTTTTTTGCCCTCCAGATCTTTTTTCCTTATAAAAATCTTTTTAGGTGGGCGAGGAAAAAGACCTGTGGCGCTATAAATTCCTAGGCCTGCTAAAGAGGTAAGAAATATAATACTTAACCTGCCCAGAAAGGTTCGTCTTGTCATAAAGTTCTCCGTAAAATTGATACACTTTCTAGGTGAAACGTCTGGGGAAACATATCAAAGGCCTTTATTTCTTCGATTACAAAACCCTTTTCTTGCAAAATACGGAGATCTCTGGCAAGGGTTGGAGGATCACAAGAAACATAAATGATTTTTTCGTTAGCAACTTCGGGTAGAAAGCGCAAAATTTCTTTACATCCTCCGCGCGGGGGATCGAGCACTACAATAGGATAAGTTTCGGTTTCTTTGAAGAGGTCTATTAGGGCTTCGATGGCCGAAGAAACCCTAAGGCTTACTCCGGTAAGCCCCCATATCATTGAATTTTCTTGTCCATCAGCAATGGCACGATGGTCTGTATCAACGCCAAGTCCTCGGTTGCAGTTTACAGAAAGAGGAAGCAAGAAATTTCCGATACCACAATGGACATCTAAGACCCGCTCTCCAGGTTGAACCATGGCTTTTTCTTTAACATAAGAAATAAGGGCTAGATTTATTTCCCAATTGGCCTGAACAAACACCCCCGCAGAAGCAAAAAATTGTTGGTCTTGTGGGAGCCCAGCTACCTCTTTGGGCACAGAAAATACCCTGCGCCCCCGGTAAGGAGCATCTTCTGGAAAAGGCCCCTGGGGTTCAGGCCCTCGAACCCAATAAAAGATGGCTTTAAGAGCCGAAATCTCGGATTTAATTTCATAAAGATCTTCACGCCGAGGGGGTACTTTAGTCCAAAGAAGCATTACCACTTTTTTTTCAGTTGGAGAAAGACCCAAATTAACCCGTTTGATATAAGGGTGAAGACGTTTCCAAGCTGGAATTTCCGGAAGTTTTGAAAGGACTTCGTTCACTTCCGAAGTGGTAAGATAACAATACCTTACCGGGACTAAATCGTGGGACCTCCTTTTCAAAAAACCCAAAGTACCAGTTTCTTGGTGAACATGAAACTGAAGACGGTTACGATAATGGTATTCTTGGGGGGAAGGAACTATACCCTGCACTAGGCCTTCTTCGATTTTCCCAGTTCGCCAAAGGGTTTCTTTGAAGATCCGGAGCTTTTCACGGAGTTGTTCTTCGTAAGGGAGATGCTGAAATTGGCAACCTCCACATTTGCCAAAAAGGGGGCAAAGAGGAGTTCTTCTTTCGGCGGCAGGCTCCAAAACCTCCAAAAGACGGGCAATAGCATAATCTCCCAAATTCTGGACAATTTGGATGCGGACCCGCTCCCCTGGGATGACATCTGGCACAAAAACTACCTGCCCCTCTGGTAAACGGGCCAAACCTTCGCCACCGTGAACCAGCTTTTCAATGGTAACCTCTAACTCAGGACGCATCCTCAAAACGGGCGACTAGAGTCCCTCGGGGGGTGTCAATGACCCAAAAGCCTTTTTCTTGTAGGTATTTACGAATCTCATCGGCTCGTAAGAAGTCCCCTGCTTTTCGAGCAGCTTCTCTCTTTTCTATAAGCTCGGATATTTTCTCATCTCTTGCTAAAGTAGCAAATCTTATAAGTCCTAACACCTGATCGATTTTTTGGAGGGCTTCTTTTACCTGGGTAGTTTGTTCGTGATCCAGTCCTTCATGGGCCAAAACTGGCTCCAAGCGATTGGTGAATTCAAAAAGGGCTCCCAGAGCTCCAGAAATGTTAAGATCATCATCCAACGCCGCTTCAAATTCTCTTAACAGTCTTTCTATTGCCTGAGAGACCGGAAAAATGGTTTTACCACTTGGTTCGCGGGCTAAAAAGACCATGAAAAGATCCAGTCCTCGTAAGGCTTTGGCAGCGTCTTTCATGGCTTCAAGGCTAAAACTCAAAGGCTTGCGATAGTGTGTACGAAGAAGAAAATAGCGTATCTCTCTCCCGCTAAAACCTTGAGCTAAAAGCTCCGGAATAGTTACAGCATTGCCGTGTGTGAAAGACATTTTTTTACCACGGGCCGAAACTAAAGCTGAGTGTAACCAAAACCGGGCCAGATTTTTACCCGTAAGGGCCTTGGCAATGGCGATTTCATCTTCGTGGTGAGGAAAAATGAGGTCTGTTCCGCTTGTGTGAATATCAAATTCTGGCCCTAAATATTTGAGGGCCATTGCAGCACATTGAATATGCCAGCCCGGACGCACTTTCCCCCATTCGGTCTCTACATAAAGGCCAGCCTTTAGTTCTTGCAAAGAAGCTCTTTTGAGGAGGGTGAAATCTAAAGGGTCATCTTTTTCGTATTCTTCAAGGTCTACGGTGAGACCCGCTTTAAGTTTAGCCAGATCAGCTTTAGAAAGAAGGCCATAATCATCAAGTTTGGAGACGTCAAAATATATTGAACCATGTCTTACATACGCCACCCCTTTGGCCAAAAGCTTGCGGGAGATCTCTATCATTTCTTCAACATGTTCGCTAGCCTTGGGAAAATGTGTCGCAGTAAGGATATTGAGTGTCTTCAAATCTTCAAAAAAAGCAGAGATATACTCTTCGGTAAGTTCTTTAAGATCTTTTCCGGCTTCAAAAGCGGCCTGAATAGTTTTGTCGTCGAAATCGGTAATATTAACTATGTGGGTAACATCAAAGCCCCGATAGAGAAGATAGCGCTTAAGTAGGTCTGCTGTCATCATGCGGCGGTAAAGCCCAAGGTGAGGCCTGCGATTTACCGTGGGACCGCAGGTATAGATTTTAACCAGACCTTCTTTCAAAGGCTTAAAGGGCTCTACTTTACGTCGCAAGGTATTATTGAAACGGAGCCCTTTTTGAGGAACATCTTCAAAGGCCCAAAGGGGAGTAGAAAGATAGCGTTCTCCACCATCTGGAAAGATAACCACAATAATCCCTTCTTTGAGCTCTTTTGCTATTTCAAGGGCCCCAAAAAGTGCGGCTCCAGAGCTCATACCTACAAAAATTCCTTCTTCGCGGGCTAGGCGCCGGGTAAGTTCAAAGGCCTCTTCATCCGGGACGTTTAAGATTTTATCGAGGAGTTTTCTTTCGAAAATTCCTGGAGGATAAGATTCTTTCATATTTTTGAGTCCCTGGATTTGATGCCCCGGATAAGGTTCCACTCCTATTACCTTTACCGGCAAACGGTGATCTCTAAAAAAACGAGAAAGCCCCATAAGGGTGCCAGTAGTCCCCATTCCTGCAACTACATGGGTTACTTTCCCTTGAGTATCGCGCCATATTTCCGGAGCCGTCCCTTCATAATGGGCTCGCCAATTAGCAGGATTATTGAATTGATCTGTGAGGTAATATTTATGAGGATATTTCCGTGCCAACTCGTAAACCGCTTCAATAGCCCCATCTGTACCTTTCTCCGCTGGAGTAAGAAGAATATCTGCTCCAAAGGCCTTCATTATCTTGCGACGCTCTATAGAAGCCCCTTCACTCATTGCGATAAGGCAGCGATATCCTTTAACCGCAGAAACAAGAGCAAGCCCGATGCCCGTATTTCCGCTGGAGGCTTCAATAATCGTCTTTTCACGGCTGAGCTCTCCAGCTTCTTCTGCCGCTTCAATCATTGATAAAGCAATGCGATCTTTTACCGACCCCCCAGGATTGACAGACTCTATCTTGCCAAAAATCTGAACCTTGGGGTTTGTCCGCAATCTCCTGATAGGAACCAAAGGGGTATTCCCTATTCGGTCAAGCACGTTCCCATAATTTTTTGAGGCCATGTTTAAGAGGTACTATTTTCCAAAAGCCCCTTCAAGATAAGTTTTGCTCCCCCATTTATTTGAACCAATAAATTTTTTAACTTTTATCGATATAAACTATTTGACAATAGATATAAGCAATATAAAAGGGAATGAAAATTTTTTTAAGGAGGTTGACAATGAGGGCATTTAAAATTGGAGGGGTTTTGTTGGCTTTTTTTGTTTTTTGCTTCCCTTTCATGGGCAGGATCTAAAGGGAATTGGACGGTTGTTATTACTGCCTCCTCACCCGAAACAGCCTGGAATGCTATGCGTGTGGCCCGTTATGCCTTAAGTGAAGGCCACGGAGTGGCAGTGTTTTTTCTTGGTGCAGGCGTAGCTACTGCTCAAAATCAGGAAGAACCTTTTAACGTCAAAGGACTTTTGAAACAATTTTTAGAGGAGGGAGGAGAGGTTTACGCTTGCAAGGCCTGTCTTAGACTCCACAATTTAAAACCTTCTAAGACTTGTCCCGTTGGGACTTTGAAAATTCTTTATCAGCTCCTTGAAAAAGCCGACAAAGTGTTGATCTTTTAGGATTTTAAGGAAACCCGGAGGAACTGTTCCTTGCAGGGGACGAGTTCCTCCCGAAAATTATTCAAGTCCGTACTTTGCAAGCTTGTAACGCAAAACTCTTTCTGAGATCCCTAAGAGTTCTGCTGCGCGGGTTTTTACTCCGTTAGCATTTAGCATGGCTTCTTTGAGGCGTTCTTTCTCTAAAAGAGCTACTGCTTCCGGAAGCGGAAGCGTTTTTAAGAGGGCTGGAATGGCTTCGGTTTGACCTTTGAGGAGAGGGGGGAGATCTTCCTTGGTGATAATTTCGTTTTCAGCCAAAATCACGGCCCTTTCAACAATATTTTCTAGTTCGCGGACGTTGCCGGGAAAATGGTACGAAAGCAAGGCCTCCAGAGCCTCCCTACTAAAACCTCGCAAGTCTTTTCCGTGTTTTCGAGAAAATTTTTGGAGGAAGGCTTCTGCGAGTGGCAAAATATCTTCTTTTCGTTCACGAAGAGGGGGAATTTTTAGGGTAAATACGTTGAGTCGCCAGAAAAGATCTTCTCGGAAAGAACCGTCTTTGACCATTTCTTCGAGATCTTTATTGGTAGCAGCGATAATTCGCACATCTACTCTGATCTCTTTAAGGCTACCCAGGCGCCGAATGGTACCATCTTGCAAGACCCGCAAAAGTTTGGCCTGCAAGGGTAAGGGCAAGTCCCCGATTTCGTCAAGAAAAAGCGTTCCATGGTGGGCCAATTCAAAGAGCCCGGGTTTAGCCTTATCTGCTCCAGTAAAAGCTCCCTTTTCGTGACCAAAAAGCTCGGATTCCAAAAGCCCCTCTGGAATAGCTGCACAATTGATTTTTAGAAAGGGTTTGTTTTGGCGAGGGCTCAGCTGGTAGACGAGATTGGCAAGGACTTCTTTTCCTGTACCAGATTCTCCGAGAATTAAAACCGTAGCATCTGTTTGGGCCACTTTTGCTGCCAGACGCAATATTTCTTTCATGTAAGGACTTTGCGCCACTATTTCAGGGGTTTGTGGCGGAGAAAGTTCTTCTAAGCGTGCCCGTAAGAGCTCTACTTCTCGCTCCAAGCGGCTTTCTTTGAGGGCCTTCTCTATTATCAAAAGGAGTTCTTCAAGATTTACCGGTTTAGTAAGGTAATGATAGGCCCCCCTTTTGATGGCTTCTACTGCTCGCTCCACCGTAGCAAAAGCCGTGAGCATAATGACCTGAGTGAAGGGAGCTTTCTCTTTGATTTTGGGTAGTAAAGTTAGGCCATCTTCATCAGGAAGACGCCAATCCAGCAAGACTAGCTCAAAACTTCCTTGGTGAAATTTTTGAAGGGCCTCGGTAGCACTAAAGGCTGTATCCACCTCAAAATTTTTGTGTTTTAAATAATCTGCCAATATTTTGGCTTGAGCTTCATCATCTTCCACTAGAAGGATGCGTGGTCTTTTCATAAGTGACAGGAAAACAAAGTTTAAACAGACTACCTTTGCAACACTCTTCTAAAGATACTTGGCCTCCGTGGGTCTCGGCAACCTTTTTTACGAGGTAAAGTCCCAAGCCAAAACCACTTTTTTTGGTAGTAAAAAAGGGCTCAAAAAGCCGTTTTCTGATTTCAGAAGGAATACCCGGGCCAGTATCTCGAACTAAAAAGCAACAAAAGTCTCCTTCCTTGCGTGTACTAAAATATACCTCTCCTCCTCGAGAAGTAGCTTCAAAGGCGTTTCTCAAAATGTTTTCAAGAGCCCTGATACACCAACGCTTATCACCCAAGATTTTTACATCCGGGGGGTCATCTACTATAAACTTAATTCCCCAACGGGAAGCCTTGGGTTGAAATTTTAGGGCTAATTCTTTGACAATTTCTTTGGCTTCTATTTCTTGAAGTTTGATTTCAAACCCTTTGGCGTAAGATAGTAATTCCCCGGTAAGTTCTGTGAGGCGGCCAGCTTCTTGACGGATGGTTTGAAGGAGATCCTGATCAAGTTTTCCTGTTTCAGCGAGGTACTGAAGCCCCATAACAATGCTATTGAGCGGGTTTCTGATTTCATGGGCCACCATAGCCGCAATTTTTCCCATGGCCGCAAGCTTTTCGGAAGCAGATAAGCGACGTTCTAGCTCTTTCTGTCTGCGCGCGAGTTTATCAAGATAATAAAGCCCTGCAGCCAAAAGGCCACTTGCTACCAAAAAGATAAAAAAACTCAGGACCAAAAGATTACGAAAAGCTTCTTTCTCGAAAGAGACGTCCACCCCCAAAAGAAGGAAAAAATGGCGATCTGGCAGAGCTTCAAACTTTGTACAAGCATAACGCACAGCGTTTATCTCTATCCCTTGCCAGCAACTTTGAAAAACTTGAGGAGAAGGAAAAAATTGGTTGGGAAAGGTATTCAAAAGCGTTTTTCCATCCTCCTCTACGATTACACCTATCAAATGGGGTTGGCTTTGAAGCTCATCGGTAAGCCAGGCCAAATCTCTAAGATAATCCGGGACTTGGGGTAAAAGCTCCAAAGTTTCTACATATGCTGTAATGCGGGCTTCAAGAAAATTAAGAGCGCTTTCGGCTTCCAGGGAAACATTTTCGTGTAAAACTCTTCTAAAGTAAATAATCTCCGTAAGAAGAGAAAGAACAAGAATCATAAGGGCCAGGGAAAAGATACTGTTTATTTTGCTGAGAGAAGGCCTTAACATTTAAGGTTTTTGGCGCCAGAAGGGGACTCCGCATTCATCCCGGATAAGAAATTCTTGCCTTTCAGTTTTTATGGTAATGGGGAAAATAAGTTTTCCTCTTTTAAATCCTAGGATACGGACCCGATCTCCTTGATGGAGCTTGTAACCTCTTTTTTTCCAATACCAATAAGGCCCTAAGCGCACGGGATAGCGCTTTCCGTCATCTCCGATTACTAAAGCTATAGGGTGTTTAATTTCTTCCAGTCTTCCTTCAATAAGGACCCTCTCTTGAGGTGGGCATTGAGATTCAGCTAAGACCCCTTTGTAACAAACCAAAAAAATAATTAAAAATAAAAAGACTTTAGCGGAAATCTTGAGGGGCTTTATCTGGTAACCCTTTTTCATCAAGATCAAATATAGCAGATTTCATGCCCCTCTTTCTACTTTTTTAAAACCTTAAAAACTAAACACCCAAATAACCACGCTTCGACAATCTTGAAAAGAAAGGGCCATTTTTGACGGGTTGTCATTCTAGGTCATAAGACCAGATAGGGAGTATTTCCCTCCTGTGCAACTCTTCTTCTATGGTCGGAGGAAAGTCGTGGGCCACAAAGATTTTGAAGACCGGAAGCCCTTCTCTCTGGCTTAGAAGTTCGCAAAGCCTTTCAAAACGCGATATCTCTTTTTTAGAAGGTCTTACCTTGGTCTCTCCTACAATAAGTATCCGCTCCCCATGGCGTCGCCCATAGCCGTAAATATTTATCTGGCAGTCTTTTTTGCCTAGCTTTACATAACGCCTTAGAAGACGGCCTTCTACCTTAAGGCCATAATCTGCAAGTATTTTTGGTAAGGACTTGTAAGACCGGTTTTCAAGGGTGTAACCAACTGTATCCGAAAGTCCTTCTAATCGCTCCTCTACCCGGTCAAGCCTCTTAAGTGCTCCCTGAAGTATTCTTTCAGTCTCACGCTGGGCCTCAGCAAGCTCGTTGATAGTCTGCCAAACGCGGTTGAAATTCTCCTCCGTCTGCTTCTCAAAGGAGTTAAGCCGTTCTTCAGTGCGTTTCTGGGCCTCAGCAAGCTCATTTAGTCGTTCCTCAGTGCGTTTCTGGGCCTCGGCAAGCTCGGCAACTGTTTGCTCAAGCCGATTAAGACGCTCTTCACTTTTCTTCTGGGCTTCGGCAAGCTCGTTGAGCCGCTCTTCAGTACGCTTCTGGGCCTCGGCAAGCTCATTGATAGTCTGCCAGACGCGTCTGAAGTTTTCCTCTGTCCGTTCCGCGAAGGCTTCGAATCTTTCTTCAAAGATTTCAAAATCTTTTTTTGGTGAGACGTTCACCGATTTCCCGGTTTACGAGCTTAAAAAACTCCTTGAAGGGATCTTTAAGCTCTTCGGGGACTTTTTCAAGAATCTCTATCAGGCCAAGTGCTGTTTCCATATTTTAATATTTTAACAGATTTTCTGGCGGTAACACTAATTTTTGCCTCTAGTTTTGAAAAAGTACCTCAATCCTCAAACCCCTCGGTAAGAGAGGCAGATTTTTGGTACAAAATTTGAATATCAAACCTTAAAAACCGAAGGAGGGGTAAGATGAAAAGATGGGCAACTTTACTTGCGGGGTTTTTAATTTTGTTTCTCCTCTCAAACTGTACCACGACGCGGGAGAATGCTACATATCAGGGAGCAGGACTTGGAGCTGCGGTAGGAGCAGCCGCTGGTGCCCTTCTCGACGACGATAATCCTTGGCGGGGAGCTGTTATCGGGGCAGCTGCCGGAGCGGTACTAGGAGGTGGTATTACCGAAATAAGCAAACAGGCAAGTGCCGAGGCCGTCTCTAGCCAGCGCCCGGTAGTCTATTCTCAGGGTTCCACGGTGGTTGAGGCTACTCCTTTAGCTTATAACCAACATACAAAGTGCCATAAAGTTAGAAAACGAATTTGGAAAGATGGAAGACTTGTAGAAGATCGCATTGAAGAAGTGTGTGAAGGACAAAAGATATCCAATACCTATTAACCGACCCGCACGGGGCCCGGAGACCTTCCGGGCCTTTACGAATCTCATCTCACGTCTTACCCTTGAAGCATGCTCTTTCAGGAATTTTTGTCTTATCTACAGAACGAAAAAAGGGTCTCTTGGCACACATTACGAGCATATGAGACTGATTTAAGCCAGTTAAAGGACTTTCTAGGACCTAAAAAGCTTGAGGAAGTTACTCTTCCAGAAGTCCGTCTGTTTCTGGCTTCTTTGGCCCATAATCTTTCACGCACCAGCTTGGCCCGGAAGGTAGCAAGCTTGCGTGCTTTTTTTAAGTTTTTAAAGAAAAAAGGGGCCTTACGAGACGAAAGACTTCTCTATTTGAAGAGTCCTAAACTCCCACGGAAGCTTCCTAGAGTCCTTACCGTTGATGAAAGTTTTGCCCTCCTTGAAGCTCCTACAGGAGAAGATTTTTTATCCTCAAGAGATAGGGCTATTTTGGAGCTTCTTTACGGGGCAGGCCTTCGAGTTTCAGAGCTAGCAAGTCTTAAGCTTTCCCAAGTAAACCTTGATCTTCAAGTGGTACGGGTTCATGGTAAAGGAGGTAAAGAACGGCTTTCTCCTTTTGGGAGAAAGGCTAAAGAGGCCCTTTTGGCATATTTTTCGGCCCGAGAAGAATTTTTGCGTCGAAAAAGGATCTCTTCGGACTATCTTTTTTTGAATATCCGCGGAGGGGCGCTTACCACTCGTAGTATTCACCGTTTACTAAAAAAATACGCTCTTAAGTTAGGACTCCCAGGGGTTTCTCCGCATACTCTACGCCATTCTTTTGCCACCCATCTTTTAGAGGCCGGGGCTGATCTCCGAGCTATTCAGGAAATGTTAGGCCACGCGAGGCTCTCAACTACTCAACGTTATACCCATCTTGATTTTTCTCGTTTAGCGAGCATTTATGATGAAGCACACCCACGGGCCAAAAAGAATTTAAGGAAGGAAAAATGAAAGGAACTACGGTAATTGCGATTAAAAAAGATGGAAAGGTAGTAGTAGCTGGAGATGGTCAAGTAACGTTAGGAGATACCATCATCAAACAAAAAGCTCGCAAGGTAAGAAGGCTTTATCACGATAAAGTAATTGTAGGGTTTGCCGGAGCCACCGCAGATGCTCTGACCCTTTTTGAACGTTTGGAGAAAAAACTCGAAACTTACGGTGGGCAGCTGGTGCGGGCGGTGGTAGAACTGGCTAAAGATTGGCGTACGGAACGTACGCTAAGAAGACTCGAGGCTATGTTGATCGCTTGCGATAAGAACCATATGTTTTTACTCTCCGGGGCGGGAGATGTCATGGAACCAGACGAGGAGGTAATAGCTATTGGTTCTGGAGGTTCGGTAGCTTTAGCAGCAGCGAAGGCCCTCTTGAGACATTCTTCTCTTTCGCCCCGTGAAATAGCTCTTGAAGCGTTAGAAATAGCGGCTTCTATTTGCGTGTATACTAACCAGAACATTACCATTGAAGAACTCTGAGGAGAGGAGGATGAGAAGCTTGCCAACGCAGGAACTCACCCCGCGCCAAATTGTAGCGGAATTGGATAAATACATCGTAGGACAAGAAAAGGCTAAAAAAGCAGTAGCAATCGCTTTAAGAAACCGTTGGCGGAGACAACAGGTTCCACCGCCTCTTTCTGAAGAGATTTACCCCAAAAACATTATTCTTATCGGTCCTACAGGGGTAGGAAAGACAGAAATAGCTCGGCGCCTAGCGCGCCTTTCGAACTCTCCATTTCTCAAGGTCGAAGCTACTAAATTTACCGAAGTAGGGTATGTAGGTCGAGACGTAGAATCTATGATCCGGGATCTAATCCATATTGCAGTAGAAATGGTCCGGGAAGAAGAGCAAAAGAGGGTTCAAGAAAAGGCTGCTTATTTGGCAGAAGAACGCATTCTTGACCTTTTAATTCCAATAACAGACACCGAAAGTACCACTTTATCAGCTACTCGAGAAAAGTTTCGCGAAAAGCTCCGTCGAGGAGAACTTGATGATAAATACGTAGAAATTGAGCTTTCAACTCGTCCCACCCCAATGGTAGAAGTTTTTGCTGCTACTGGGCTAGAAGACTTAGAACAACAGTTGCGAGATATGATGGGAAGCCTTTTTCCTAAACGCCCCAAACGCAAACGCATGAAAGTGAAAGAGGCTTTAGAGCTTTTAAAGCAGGAAGAAGCAAATAAACTTATCGACATGGATAAAGTAACCAAAGAAGCTATTCGGCGGGTGGAAACCAGTGGCATCATTTTTATTGACGAGATCGACAAAATCGCTGCCCGTGCTGGAGGGGGCTCTGGCCCTGATGTTTCCCGTGAAGGAGTACAACGGGACCTTTTGCCCATTGTGGAGGGAACCACTGTAAACACCCGTTATGGAATGGTGCGTACCGATCACATTCTCTTCATTGCTAGTGGGGCCTTTCACGTAGCTAAACCCTCAGATCTTATTCCAGAACTCCAGGGACGCTTTCCTATTCGGGTGGAACTTGATCCCCTTACCGAAGAGGATTTTGTAAGGATTCTAACTGAGCCGGAAAATGCTCTTGTTAAACAATATAAAGCCCTCTTGGCCACCGAAGGCGTTACTTTAGAATTTACGCCTGAAGGGGTTGCCGAAATTGCCAAAATTGCTTTTGAAGTCAACGAAAGGACAGAAAATATCGGGGCACGAAGGCTCTACACCGTAATGGAAAAACTGCTGGAAGATATTTCTTTTGAAGCCCCAGATGTAGCTCCTACTAAGGTGGTTATTACAGCGGAGTACGTGCGGGAAAAACTTTCTAATGTGGCGAGAGACTTGGATTTAAGCCGGTTTATCCTCTGATACCAAAATGTGGCCCCGTCTTTATCCACACCCCTCAGGGTATCCACGGCTCCTTTTTACAGACCAGAAGGGCCACATTTACGATCATCCCTATCTTCTTGCTATGGGGCTTTCGGGCTTCGACGTAGTTTTACCGGAACTGGAAGATTTTATTCCCCTACCCCCAGGCAGTGCTCTTTACGCACTTCCCGAAAGACACCCCGTAGGATATAACCCCAACACCCAAGAACCTGAAGTGCTTTACGAAAATCCATATCGTCCTGGAGAGCCAGCTTATGCGTTGGCTGCCTATTTGGCCCCGGCACATACTCAGCTTTACCTAGCCCCTTATCTAGAAACTAGAAAGGGGCTTTCTCCCTTGCCCCTTTTTTCTTACGCTGCCTGTGGATTTTACCGGGGGAGATTTTGGGCTACAGCCTTCCGCTCAGACTTTGACCATCGTCAGGAAATTTGCTTTTTCGATGAAAATCGTATAGAAAAACAGGCTCGAAAATTTGAAAAACGCTATCCTCACAACCGTTTAGTGCAACATCTTATAAAGAATTGCGTTCGACGTTATCGCTGTCCAGCGGCTAGAAATTTTGTCCTCAAACGTTGGGAAGCACCGATTCCTACTTCTCCGGCTTGCAATGCTCGCTGTCTGGGATGTCTGTCTTTTCAGGAGGAAGGAGGTCCTCATATAGCTCAAGAGAGGATAACTTTTTTGCCTAGCCCAGAAGAAATTGCCGAGGTTATGGTTCCTCACCTGAAGCAGGCTCCTCGGGCGATGGTCTCTTTTGGCCAGGGTTGTGAAGGGGAACCTTTACTTCAAAGAAAGGTCCTCTTTAAGGCCATTAAACTGATGCGTGGGCAAACTTCCCGTGGCACTATTAATCTCAATACCAATGCCAGTTTGCCTGCAGAAATCGAAAAACTGAGAAAAGCAGGCCTTGACAGCATAAGGGTTAGTTTAGTAAGCGCCCGAGAAAAATATTATAAGGCCTATTTTCGTCCCAAAAGTTATAATTTTGGAGATGTGAAAGAAAGTATCCGTCTGATGAAAAAAGAGGGAGGATTTGTTTCCCTTAACCTTTTTGTCTTTCCAGGGTTAACTGATGAAGAAGAAGAATTTGAGGCTCTATGCGA
>JALSPG010000016.1 GCA_026986115.1 Thermodesulfobacteriales bacterium | reverse complement strand
TAGACGAGCACGAAATAGGGAACTTTTTCCCTTTCATAGAGGGCGAATTTGAGTATTTCATCTCGCTGGGCTGTATTGGGAGAAACCACCTCAACGACTATCAAAGGGGGTTCTTTGAGATAATCTTCCACCTCATGGCAGACGAGGGAAAGATCAGGTCTTACTACAGTGTTCTGGTCTATGATCCAATCAAGCTCAGGGAAGACGTAACACTTTTCGGGACAATCCCGCAGTTGCTCTTCAAGGAGTGTTCCTAAGAGCAGACAAACCAACTGGTGTTTGGCTAAGGGGGAGGGGGCCATGGCATAGGGGGTGCCTTCTATGAGCTCCCAGTCTCCATCCCATTGTCGATAGTCATCAATAGTGTATTTTTCTTTTAACTCCGGAAGACCCATAAAACCTCCTTTTAAAATAGCGGGAGAGTTTTCCTAAAAACGAACTACGGAATATTTTAACTTAATTTTAGCAGAAATTTTAGTTAAGAGATCAATGATCGAAAAAGCTTTAATTAAAAGACGTTTTCTACGGGCTCTTCCTAGCTACGAAAAAAAGGCTTTTGTCCAAAAAGAAATGGCCTATGTGTTAATTGAGGCTTTATCTTTTAAGAATTTTTACTCTTCTGTTCTGGAAATCGGAGCAGGAACAGGCCTTTTTACCCGCCTTTTTATAAATGAATATGACTTTGATTTCTACATTGCTACCGACATTCTTGACTCTTGTGCCTTTTTTTTCCACAAACTTCCGGTCTATTTTTTGGTGGCAGACGGAGAAGCACTTCCTTTTAAAGGGGAAATTTTTTCTCTTATCGTTTCAAATGCCACTTTTCAGTGGTTTTTAAACCTTAAAAAAACCTTTTTGACCTTAAAGAAGCTTCTTATCCCCGGTGGAATACTAGCTTTTACCTCTTTAGGCCCGGAGACAATGAAAGAGATAAGACAAACGAACAACCTCCCAGGACTTCTTAGTTTCGATGAAATCTTGGCCTTAAGACCCCCTGGCTTTGAAATCCTTAAAGCTTATTCCTTTAAACGCGTCCTTTATTTTAAAACCCCCTTAGAAGCTTTGGCCTACATAAGAGAAACGGGATCCATGGGCTCTATTAGATCACGTTGGTCGTTACGGGAATTTAAATTGTGGAGCCGAAAATATGAGACTTTAAGAAATAAAAAGGGGCTTCCCCTGACATTTGAGCCTATCCTAATGATATGGAGGAAAAAATGATTTTTTTTGTTACCGGCACAGATACCGGTGTAGGAAAGACATACGCTACCGCTCTCTTGGCAAGCGGCTTTAAAAAGGTGGGGAAACGGATAACAACTCAAAAGTTAGTCCAAACCGGTGCCAACTCACCAGAGGATCTCGAAATTCATAGTAGGCTTGCTGGTCTGGAATTGCCCCCTTTGAAACTTTCTTGCCCTTATATTTTCTCTTATCCTGCCGCTCCAGAAACGGCAGCTTCTCTTGAAGGTAAAAGAATAGATATTTTGTATCTAAAGGATATCGTTGAAAAACTTAAAAAGAAATACGAAATAATCTTAATCGAAGGGGTAGGGGGGCTTTATGTCCCCCTCAATCAAGAATATACCGTGCTTGATTTTATCAACCTTCTAATGTGTCCGGTCTTTGTGGTTTCTGCTGCTCGCCTCGGCACTATTAATCATACGGTCCTCACCATTAAGGCCCTTAAGCAGCGAGGAATTCATGTTGCTGGTTTACTTTATAATTGGCATTTTGCAACCGATGAATTCTTGGCTCGTCAAAGCCTTTCGGATATCAAACGTCTGACAGGAATAGATAATGTTTTAGAATTTCCTACATTACCAGAGAATTTGCCACCACAACTAATTGATATGGCTGCGCGATTTTTAGAAAGGATATTACGTGTGCCTTTTAATTTTTCCAGCTCAACTCTTCCGCACGAGCCTTAGTATATCGTTATAGAAAACCACTATCATTAAGACTACTAAAATAGCAAGGCCTACTTTCATTACCAGTTCTTTAGTTTTTTCTGGCAGAGGTTTGCCACGGACAGCTTCAATGGCAAAAAGGACCAAATGTCCTCCGTCGAGCATGGGAATGGGGAGGAGGTTAAGCACCCCTAGGTTTACGGAAAGGACGGCCATAAAAGACATAAGAGGCCAGAGGCCAGCCTGAGCCTGTTCACCTGCCAGTTTAGCGATAAAGATAGGCCCGCCAAGGGTAGAAAGGGGCAGTACGCGTTCTATCAATTTTATAATGGAAACCAGAGTAAGTTTGATCATGGCAAAGACCATTACCAGCCCATCAAAAAGGGCCTTTGCCGGGTTGGTCTTTTCAAACCGTGCTTTTCCTGCAGCCATAATGCCAATCATGGGCATTTTTACGGTCTCGCCAAAAATATTTTTTACTTCACGCAGACGAGGAGTTACCGTGAGGATTAGTTTTTTCTCTCCCCTCTTAACCGTAAGATGTAAAGGTTCGCCCGCGCTCTTTTTGATAATTTCGTTAAGTTCTTGCCAACTACGAATAGGTTTTCCGTCTACCGCCACAATAAGATCTCCAGCTTGGAGACCAGCTTCAGCAGCGGGAGAATTGGGAAGAACTTTACCAACTTGAGGAAGATAAATAGGTTTGCCTTGAAAGGAAAAAACTAAAGCAAAAAAGATCCAGGCCAGCAAGAAATTAGCAAAAGGCCCTGCTATTACAATAAGGGCTTTGTCTTTAAATGGACGATGAGAAAAAGAATAAGGAGTTTCTTCTGGGCGAATTTTTTCTCCCGGATTTTCACCAAGTAATTTTACATATCCACCCAGAGGAATAGCTGAAAGGCAATATTCTGTCTCCCCTCTTACAAAACCCCATATTTTGGGGCCAAACCCTAGAGAAAACTTGAGTACCCGTACTCCTACCCAACGGGCCATCAAAAAGTGGCCCAGTTCATGAAAAAAAATGAGGACACCTAAAACAATGATTATACCGATGAAGGTATACATTAGCTTTTCTCCAGCTCATAAAGAATTTCTTGGGCCTTAATCCTTGCGAATATATCGGCATCGATTACATCTTCCAACCTTTGAAGGGGTTTAATTTCAGTTTCTTGAAGGGTTTTCTCAATCAAGACCGGGATAAGATCAAAACGAAGCTTGTGAGTTAAAAAGGCCTCTACAGCAACCTCGTTGGCAGCATTTAGAACCGCAGGGGCAGTTCCGCCAAGTTCTAAGGCTTTATAAGCTAGTGCCAAACAGGGAAACTTTTCCAGATCAGGTTCTTCAAAAGTTAGAGGAGAGGTGGCTATCAAGTCAAGCCTTGGGAGTCCAAGGTGGAGTCTCTCCGGAAAACTTAAGGCATAAGCAATAGGAATACGCATATCAGGAATGCCAAGGTGAGCGATTAAGGAGCCGTCTACAAATTCTACCAGAGAATGGATGATACTTTGTGGGTGGATTTTTACTTCGATTTTTTCCGGAGGGAATCCAAAGAGAAAATGGGCTTCTATTACTTCAAGTCCTTTATTCATCAAGGTGGCGGAGTCAATAGTGATTTTGGCTCCCATCTGCCAGTTGGGATGTTTGAGGGCCTCTTCTCTGCTGATGTTAGGGAATTCTTCTTTAGGACGTGTACGAAAGGGGCCTCCCGAAGCAGTAAGTATGAGGCGCGAGACGTCCTCTCTGCGGCCTGCCTGAAGGGCTTGAAAGATAGCAGAGTGTTCGCTATCTACAGGGAGGAGTTTTGTTTTCCTGCGAACAACTTCTTCCATCACCAAAGGCCCGGCCATAACCAAAGTTTCTTTGTTAGCTAAGGCTATATCTTTGCCGGCCCGTATAGCTTCATAAGTGGGCAAAAGACCTACAGCACCGACCAGGGCTGAGACTACAAGCTCTGCCTCCGGATGAGTAGCACAAGAAATGGCCCCTTCCTTACCGGATCTGATTTCCACCCCCTTCGGTAATAATGGAGCGAGTTTTTGTGCTAGGACTTCATTTTTACACGAAACTAAAAAAGGTTTGAACTTCCAGGCTTGTTTTGCCAAAAGTTCGATATTTTCCCCGGCAGCCAGCGCCACTACCTTAAAACGTTCTGGAAAACGAGAAATTACATCTAAAGTGTTACGGCCGACAGAGCCAGTAGAACCTAAGATGGCAATTTTTTTGAGCTTTTCAGTGCCCATATTTCACCACGTGTATAAGCCAATAAAGAAAAGGAGCGGCAAAAATAAGGGCGTCGGTTCGATCAAGAATTCCTCCATGCCCCGGCAGAAGTCTACCAGAATCTTTTACCCCAAAGCCTCTTTTTATAAGAGATTCCAGAAGATCTCCAAATTGTCCTATTACAGAAAGACATCCAGAGAGGATAAAGAGAAAGGCAGGGGTGGCCAGTTTAAAATAAAGGCCCAAAAAACCCCCCAAAAAGGTTCCCAAAAGGAGCCCTCCGAAGGCGCCCTCCCAAGTCTTACCGGGGCTTATCCGTGGAATAAGCTTATGCCTTCCAAAGGCTCTTCCCGTATAGAAGGCCCCGGTATCAGTTCCAAAAATAGTTGCTAGAAGATAAAGCACCCAAAGGCGCCCTTCTGGAAGATTTACTAAAAAAAAGAGATGTCCAAACCCCAGAGAAACGTAAAGAAAACCTGCTGTGGCTGCCAGAAAATGCCAGAGAGTTTTTTGTCCTTCAAAACGCCATAAGAAAGAGAGTAAAAATAAAAAAAGCCCAACCCAAAATCCTAAAAGGAGAAAGGTGTCGTCTTGTTTGAGAAAGATGAAACTAACTCCCAGTGCTCCGAAACCGCTTAGAAAAGCGGGGAAGGGAAGGGCCGCCATGTGAGCATATTCATACCAGCCTAGGAGGGCAGAAAAGGCAATTATTATGAGAATGGCTTCTAGAGGGCCTTTTAACAAAAGAAACAGAAGAGCAGGAAGGAGAATAACAGCCGTAAGAACACGGTGAAGATGCATTTTAACCCTTTAATTGTTCACTTATCTTTCCAAAACGACGTTCACGTCGTTGATAATCACGCAAAGCTTCCAAAAATTCTTTTTCTCTAAAATCTGGCCAGAGGGTAGTGGTAAAGTAAAGCTCGGTATAAGCACATTGGTAAAGTAGGAAGTTTGAGAGTCGTTGTTCTCCACTGGTACGAATCAAAAAATCTGGGTCCGGGAGATCTTTGGTGTAGAGAAAAGTAGAAAAAGTTTCTTCCTGAAGTTCTTTTGGTTCCATCTTTCCTTCTTTAACAAGTTTGGCAAATTTTTTGGCAGCATTTACGATTTCTGCCCGACCACCGTAACTTAAAGCTAGATTAAGGATCATCCCTCGATTGGAACGCGTTTTTTCTATTGACTTTAAAAGCAGGTGGTAAATTTCGTTGGGTAAAAGCTCTATTTCTCCGATGGCTTGAATACGAATATCTTTCCGGTGAAGTTCTTCTACTTCTTTTTC
>JALSPG010000015.1 GCA_026986115.1 Thermodesulfobacteriales bacterium | reverse complement strand
CGTTGTCTAATGTTTGTTGGGTACTCCCTATTACTGGTTTGATCTCTACATCTAAATCCGTAAGTACCGTGCGCACTTCCGCAAGACTCCGGTCAACTTCTGCTAAGGTGCCTTTCAAACGTCCGAGAAAACCTATGAGATAAAAGACCAGGAGCACCACAGAAATCCCTGCAGCTATTCCAGCAATATAAAGGCCTTGTTGCAAATCCATCCTTTCCTCCCAACGTGATTAGACTTTAAAAACTTGCGGGCTGGTTTTAAAGTTAAGTTTAGCCTTTTAATAAAGCAAGGAAAAGGTTTTAAAGTAGTTTTTCTATTTCGCTCCAGAGCTGGTGTGTTCCTTACTTTTTTACACAAAAAGGGCTCCTTTTGCTTGAAGAAAAGATCTGGCTCGAACGTCTCGGAAGATTTTTTCTCTGCACCTAGGAAGAAGCCTTATTAAGTTTTTTTCTCTTTGACTCTTAGGAATCTATTCCCAAAGGAAGCTTAAGGGGAGGAGTTTTCCTTTTCGTCCTCCTGCGCCTCTCCTTAGCCCTTCCTTTCCCGTCATCCTGAGCGAAGGATCCACAGATCACATATCACTGATCACCAGTCACTGCTCACGGATTCTTCGGTCGCTCCGCTCCCTCAGAATAATGGTGAAAAGCACTTCTCACAGATAACCGATCACGGATCCCAGGGGGCTTCAGATTTTGGACAAAATTGAGAACGGATTCCCAAAATCTATAAAAGGTCTCGTCAAAAAATTTTTTTGCTATAAAGCTTTATAAGCAAATACACTTCCTTTTGGTTGACGCTTCTTGAAAGCTATAGTAGCTAACGAGCGGCCATGGTTGAAATTAAGCCCTTTCATGGTTGGCGATATAATCCTGAGCGCGTCCGTTTGGAGGACGTTTTGGCACCTCCCTACGATGTGGTGAGTCCAGAGGAACAAAGGCTTTATCTGACCAAAAGCCCTTACAATGTGTTTCATCTGGAGCTTGGGGCCACCTATACTACAGACACCGCTAACGAAAACCGTTACACCCGGGCAAAAAAATATTGGGATAACTGGCGGCAAGAAGGCATTCTTTTGCGAGAAAAAAATCCTGCTCTTTATCTTTACCGGCTAAAATTTTCTTGGCAGGGACAAAAATTAACCCGGCGGGGGCTTATCTCTTTAGTTCGCCTTGCTCCATGGAAAACGAGGAAAATACTCCCACACGAAAAGACTTTTGACCGTGTTACCGAGGATCGCCTGAATCTCTTGCGGGCTACCAGGGCACAATTCAGTCAAATTTTTTGTCTTTATCACGATAAAGATCTCAAAACCGTTAAAATGCTGGAAAAACACGCTGAACCTCTTTTCAGCGTCCAAAACAAAGACGGCACCCATGAGCTTCTTCGCGTTACAGCCCCGCGCGTCTTTAAAGAAATCCAAAACATTTTAGCAAAAGGCCCCCTTTATATCGCTGACGGACACCATCGTTACACTACTGCTTTGCGCTTCATGAAAGAAATGGAAGAAAAGTATGGCACCACACCTCCACGTTGTTTCCATTACATGATGATGTATCTTTGCCCATTTGAAGAACCAGGTCTCTTAGTTCTCCCCACCCACCGCCTCATCTCTTTGCCTTACAAAAAAGAAGAACTTTTGAAACGCCTCAAGAGTTTAGGTGTTCTCCAAAAGCTTGCCCATTTTCCTTCAGGAGAAGAGCTGCAGAAATTTTCTGCAGCAGAATTTCTTATTTTTCACGAAGGAGAAATTTTTTCTTTTCGAATTTCAGAAGACCGCCTTAAAATCTGGGCGCAGGAAAATCATCCGCAAATTGCACACCTCCCTGTGGCTATTTTTACTAAAGTGCTTAAAGGGGCCTTTGCTCTCTCGGAGACAGAACTCAAAGAAAAAGGACGCCTTATCTACACCCCTTGGGTAGATCTTATTCGAGAAAAAGCCCGTGGAAACTGGTGGGGATTCTTACTCCCTCCAACTCCGGTTTCGGCCTTGGAAGAAGTTGCAAAAGCAGGCTTAGTAATGCCTCACAAGTCCACCTATTTTCATCCAAAAATCCTTACCGGAACCGTATTCTTTGAAATCTTACCTGATAAGGGGCCACCCTGTTAGTGACAGTAGAAGAGATAATCTCCCAGAAATTAGCCCTGGTCAGAAAAATTTGGCAGAAACATCAAAAAAGACTCCAACAAGATCCAAAAGTTCAAGAACTCCTTTTTCAGCACCAAAAAGCCTTTCAGCATGCCCAAGCCGTTATGCGCCTTACCGGAGCAGAAGCCTTTTGCGCCCGTTGCGGCAGAGACGGCATTTCTTGTTGTGGAGCAGATATGGAACTTCATTGTGATGACGCCCTTTTAGTGGCCAACCTTTTATGTGAAGTGGAGCTCCCTTCCCAAAGGGCCTTCCCTAAAGGTTGTTTCTTTCTTGGAGAAGAAGGGTGTATTCTCAAAGTCCGACCCCTTATCTGCCGAAATTTTATCTGCCCGGAACTTGCAGCGTTTCTGGGGCCAGAAAAGACCAGAATCTTACAAGAAAGCCTTGAAGGAGAAGCTCGGGCTCTTTTTTTATTGGGAGAAAAAATTCGGAGTCTTGTTCTTAAGAGCTGAAATCATTAAAGAGAGGAACAAGATCTTCTTTAAGGGCCTTTGCCAGCCAGGTTACGCGAGAAATTTTTTCTAGGACAAGCATTAAATTAAAAGCCTCAGCTAGATCCTTTCCAAAGGTGACAGCCCCATGACGGCTCAGGATGATTACTTGTGCTTCTTTGGCCTTTTGAGCCACATTGGCTGCAAGCTCTTCTGAACCAGGCTTAAGAGGAGGCACTTTTGCTATGCGACGCAAATAAATAAGGGCTTCTGGTAGATAAAACTGAGAAAAATTTTCGCCTGAGAGATCCAGAGCCAGGGTGAAAGAAGGGTGGGCATGAAAAATTGCCTTTGCCTCGGGTTGATTGGTATAGAGGTGGAGGTGCATCTTTATCTCCGAAGAAGGTCTTTTTCCTTCTAAAAGCTTTCCCTCAAGATCTACCACTGCTATCTCTTCGGGGCGCAAATCTTCTTTGGGGACTCCGGCTGGCGTAATAAAGACCTGGCCTTTTATTCTCACAGAAAGGTTACCTTCAGGGCCCACAAGAAGTCCTTTTTGGACAGCCCGTTTGGCGAATTCTACCAATGAACTCCGCGGAAACCTCATGGCTTGACCTCCTGACAATTAAGATTGGTCAATTTCCCGGTAACGTGTCCTATGGCAAGCTCACCCTGACTTTTGACAATAAAATTTCTGCTTTTCCAAAGATAGGCCTTTTTGGAACGCTTGATGAGTTCACTTTCAAAACCAAATTTGACTTCTAGTTTCTGGGCCTCAAGAGGACCACAGACCGTATTTATCTTTTCATCTTTTAAATAACGCAAAAAAGCCTTGTTGGCCTTTTTGTGAGCAAAAACCCAAAAAATATGTTCTTCACCAAGTCTTGTAAGATTTAATTTCATAGTGGCATAAAAAGCAGAAAGCTCATCATGAACCGGAAAATGGTTAAGCTTATAAATGCTTTTTTTTCCCTTTTTAAGACGGATTACCTCTCCTTTTTCTTGATTATAAAAATATTCTTTCAGTAGCTCTTTACCCCGTCTTTTACGCCAGATGCGGCTTTTTACCGGATATCCGTCTTTGTTGATCCAGGTTGTCCACTCAGATTTAAAAGGAAAAAAAATCTTTACCATCCCGACAGTTTTAGATTTGGCTTGTAGCCTGGTAAGGTTTCCTTCTTTTTTTATTACCAATTTGATTTTACCGGCAGTTATTCCAAGCCAGCTGATTTTATATTTGAGAACCAATTCTTCGGCGGAAACTTTAGCCCAAAGACAGAGCAAAAGTAAAAGACATAGCAAAGGGCCCTTGCCAAAAGGCAAGAAAGTTTTAACCCATCCTTGCAAACGGAAAACCAAAGATAATGCAAGGACATTAGGCAAAAGTTTTGGCAAATTTTTCACGTAAACGCTCCTCTACATTGGGTGGTACCAAACCGGATATATCTCCTCCAAAACGCGCGGCTTCTTTGACAATAGTAGAACTAATAAAGATCCATTTAAACCCAGGCATGAGAAAAATGGTGTCGATCTTACGATTCAAACGCCTATTCATTAGGGCAAGCTGGAATTCATATTCAAAGTCTGAAACCGCTCGTAGCCCCCGCACTATTACCTGAGCCCCTTTTCGGGCGGCAAATTCTACCAAGAGACCGGAAAAACTAGTTACTTCTACCCGATCTCGACAGGGAAAAGCAGAAATGGCTTCTTTTACCATTTCCAGCCTTTCTTCTAGACTAAAGAGGGGTTTTTTAGCAGGGTTTTCTCCAATAGCCACGATAAGACGGTCGAAGATGCGTAGAGCCCGTTTAATGAGATCAATATGCCCATTGGTAATAGGATCAAAGGTGCCAGGATAAACAGCAAGAGAAGTGCCCATTATTTCCTCCGGTAAAAATGCAGCTCGGTTTGACCGTAGCGCTTTTGCTTGAATTTGGTCAAGAGGGGAGTCTCGAGGGGAAGCTCTTCTCCGGCACGTTCCTCAACAATTACCAAAGCTTCTGCAGAAAGAAGATCGACAGGAAAAGACAAAACCGTACGCTTTGCAAGCCCTTTTCCATAAGGCGGGGTTACAAAAACTAAATCAAACGGACCTTTGAGTCGTGAAAGCCCTCGAGGGAGTTCTAATTTGAAAATTTTTCCTCTCTTTTCACCAGTAAGTTCTAAATTTTTTTGTACCAAAGAAACGGCCTCTCGAGCACAATCCACAAAGACCACTTCTTTAGCCCCGCGGGATAAAGCTTCAAGACCAAGAGCTCCTGTGCCGCAAAAAAGGTCGAGTACCCGACACTCTGAGACCGCAGGGCCCAGAGAATCAAAAAGGGCTTTGCGGACTTTATCCGTCATGGGACGAATCTCTAAACTTTTGGGGACCTTAAGAAGAAGACCACGATATTTGCCGGAGGTGATCCGCATAAAATAAAAAAGCGGGGGAGCTGGAACCCCCCGCTTGATTTGCAAATTATTTCATTTCTTCAAAGTCGGCATCAATTACATCATCCCCGCCTTTTTTCTCTTCTCCGCTACCGCTTGTTGTACCGCTAGTACCGCCAGCAGCGCCGGCTTGACCAGCCTGAGCCTGTTTGTAAGCCATCTCGGCGATGCGATAGGAAGCTTGGGTAAGCTCTTCGGTGGCCTTACGGATGGCCTGAATATCATCACCCTCCATAACCTTCTTGAGGGCCTCTATCTTTTCCTGAATCTCTTTACGCAGGTCTTCGGGAACTTTGTCCCCAAGTTCAGAAAGGGATTTTTCTACCGAGTAAATCAAGCTGTCAGCCTGGTTGCGAGCTTCAATAAGTTCTTTCCGGCGACGATCTTCTTCAGCGTGAGCTTCGGCTTCTTTGATCATCCGTTGGATTTCTTCTTCTGTCAAACCAGAAGAGGGTTTCACTACTATCGATTGTTCCTTCCCTGTGGCCAGATCTTTGGCTGTAACGTGAAGGATACCATCAGCATCTATGTCAAAAGTAACTTCAATTTGAGGCACGCCTCGCGGCGCAGGGGGTATGCCTACCAGTTCAAAGCGTGCAATGCTCTTATTGTCTTTGGCCATGGGCCGTTCACCCTGCAGAACGTGAATGGTAACAGAGGTCTGATTATCCGCTGCCGTAGTAAAAATCTGGCTCTTCCTAGTTGGAATAGTGGTACCCCGCGGAATGATTACAGTAAACACCCCACCTAGGGTTTCGATACCAAGAGAGAGCGGAGTTACATCAAGCAAGAGCACATCTTTTACTTCTCCCTTCAACACACCGGCCTGAATAGCTGCCCCCATCGCCACTACTTCGTCTGGATTCACACCCTTGACCGGCTCTTTGCCAAAAATTTCTTTAACTTTGCGCTGGACAGCAGGCATACGAGTCATGCCACCTACCAGAAGGACTTCGTCGATATCCTGCGGTGTAACTCCCGCGTCTTTCATCGCAATCCGGCAGGGCTCTTCTAGCCGATCAATAAGATCCGCCACCAGACTTTCTAGCTTGGCCCGTGTAAGTTTCATTACAAGGTGTTTGGGGCCACTGGCATCGGCGGTAATGAAGGGAAGATTGATTTCAGTCTCTTGAACAGTAGAAAGCTCAATTTTGGCCTTTTCTGCTGCCTCCTTGAGACGCTGAAGAGCCATCCGATCTTGGCGCAAATCAATACCATGCTCTTTTTTGAATTCCTCAGCAATGTAATCCACAATGCGCATATCAAAATCTTCACCGCCTAAGAAGGTATCTCCAGAAGTGGCCTTTACCTCAAAGACTCCTTCGCCAATCTCAAGGATGGAAATATCAAAGGTTCCACCTCCCAGATCAAAGACCGCCACGGTTCCTTCTTTCTTTTTGTCTAAACCGTAGGCTAGACAAGCTGCCGTAGGCTCGTTGATAATTCTTAAAACATTAAGCCCCGCAATACGACCGGCATCTTTGGTGGCCTGCCGTTGCGTATCATCAAAGTAGGCAGGCACCGTAATAACCGCTTCTTTTACTTCGGTGCCGAGATATTCTTGGGCATCTTCTTTGATTTTACGAAGAATCATTGCTGAAATCTCAGGAGGGCTATATCTTTTACCGCGTACTTCTACGTGAGCGTCCCCATTGGGGGCTTCCACGATCTTATAAGGAACCCTCTTGGCCCACTCTTGGACCACCGGATCCTTAAACTTTCGCCCCATAAGGCGCTTGATCCCAAAGATGGTATTTTCGGCATTGGTAATAGCTTGCCGTTTAGCTAGTTGCCCCACAAGAATTTGGCCGTCTTCAAGAAAAGCTACTACCGAGGGAGTAGTACGGGTTCCTTCGCGGTTGGGAATTACTTTTGGCTCCCCGCCCTCATAAACAGCCATACAAGAGTTGGTTGTCCCAAGGTCTATACCTAAAGGCTTGTTTGTCTTCTCGCTCATATTATCACCCTCCATTTAAGAATTTTTAATTTCTTCGCCGGTTTCTTCCGGCGTTTTTTTCTCCTGTGGTTTTTTGGCTACCGCCACTAGAGCAGGCCGAATAACTCGCTCGTGTAAGGTATAACCTTTCTGAAAGGTCCGCACTACTGCTCCTTCCGGATGTTCATGCGTCTCTTCTACTGCCAGCGCTTCGTGTAGCTCGGGCTGAAAGATTTCCCCAATAGCTACTTCAAACTGTTTGAGTCCAAACTTCTCAAGGGTTTGCAGCAAACCCTTGAGAGTTAGCTCTATTCCTTCCACAATAGCCTTTACATCGTTACTTTGTTTGGCGGCCTCAAGGGCCCTTTCGAGATTGTCTACAAAAGGCAAAAGCTCTTTCATAAAGGTTTCTAAAGCGTATTTAAAGTATTCTTCCTTTTCGCGTTTGAAACTCTTTTTTAAATTCTCGACCTCTGCAGCATAGCGGAGCATCTTTTCTCGATATTCCTTTGCTTCGGCTTCTTTTTGTTTCAGAAGCTCAAGCAATTCTTCACGACTTTCAGGGTATTCCTGTCCAGTTTCTTGCTTCGTTTCCTTTGCTTCCATCTTATCATTCCCCTCCTCGGGTTTTTTCGCAGGTACACCACCACGATAGAGGTGATAAACCTTACTCATAACCACCACCTCTATCGGTTTTTGTATGTCCAGGAAAAAATTAAGTACGGGGGATGAGTTTGTCCAGGAGGTGAGATACCACCTGAGAGGTATAGTCCACCACCGGGACAATCTTAGAATAATCCATCCTCATCGGACCAATAACCGCCAACCCCCCTAAGGGATGTTTGGCTCGAAAGTAAGGAGAAGCCACGGCACTCAAATTGCGAGGAGAACCAAGACCAGTTTCAGCTCCAATAAGGATCTGAACTCCATGACCGCCTAAACAACGTTCGATTATCTTAAGAAAGATATTTTTTTCTTCAAAAGCTCGCAATAGCTCTTTTAACCTTTTGATATCTTTAAATTCTGGAATTTCAAGTAGCCGGCTAAGCCCCTCCACAAAAGGTTCACGAGGAGTCTCTTCTTCTTCCAGTTCAGCAAAAAGATTCTCTAAAAATTTTTTTTCCGCTTCGATTTCTCGTAAGAGTTCGTCGCGGGCTTCTTCCAAAGTAAGGCGGGGAAGTTTGTAATTCAAATACTCTGCCAGACGTTCTAGCGATTCCACGGAGACCTGAGGTGGTACTTTGAGGAGTCTATTTACTACGGTCCCGGCTTCGGTGACAGCAACTACTAAAACCAGTCCTTTCCCTAAAGGGACAAAATCTATCTTTAAAAGTCTTTCACCCCCAAGCTTGGGAGCAGAAACCACCGCCGGAAATCCTGTCATCTGGGAAAGGAGTCGAGAGGCAATTTTCAATAACTCTGAAAGGTCTTCAATTTCTTCACTCTCAAAGATTTCTTCGATACGTTCTTTGGTACTTTCGGGAAGAGGTTCAGTTTCTAAAAGATTTTCAACATAGTAACGAAAACCTTCTTCAGTAGGAATACGGCCGGCTGAAACATGAGGTTGAGTTAAGAAACCCAGTTCTTCTAAGTCTGCCATAATATTTCGAATAGTTGCTGGAGATAAAGGCGGCTTAAGACGCTTGGATACTGTACGCGAACCTACTGGCTCCGCGTGGCGAATATAGTCCTCCACTACAATGGCAAGGACCTTACGATAACGCTCTGAGAGTTCAAGAGCTTCAAACATGACCCCTCCATAATCCAATGTAAGTTAGCCTTCTTCAAGCTATAGTGTCAAGAGAACACACAGAGACGTGAAAGCTCTAAGAAGATTTTTCAGAAGAGCGAGGACTTAAGCAGCGACGGAGGATAATGATACCCGTTACAAAAGAAAGAATGAGTATGATGAGAAGGGCGGTTTCCCACATGTATTGTTTGAAAAGGGTTTCTGAAACTTCACAACCTTCGGGAGGATGGGCAATTTCTACGGAAAGAACAAGGATACGGCGCACTGAGGCTATAATGCCAATCATGAGAAACGGTTCAATAGCAATTTTTATAGGGCCTTCAAGGGAAATTTTAATAGTGTGAAGAATCTCGAGAAGCATTAAGGCAAGAAGAGAACGATCCAAAACAAAAAAGACAAAATTTATAAAGCCCTCCTCGGTATGAAGATAATAGGGCCAAGAAGAAAAAATTTCGTAAAAAATAAAAAGAGTAGCCAAAACTAAAGAAAAAATAAGGAGACTATAAAGCCCCCTTTCTAAATAATCATAAAATTTCGTGATTTTCCCCTTTTTTCTTGCCCCTTTGGCGGTCATAACTCAGATTTTGGTATCTCTTTCAAATAGCAACTTAAAATTAAGATCAAAAGGACCATTTACAAGGCGAACCACCGGCCCTGCAGGAAAAACGTCTATCATGTTGACGGCGGCAAAATCTATGTGTAACCGGAAGAAGTTTCTAAGCCCGGCTCCTAAGGCATAAAGTAATAGTGCCCGAATAAGACCTCCATGAGAAAAAACCACCACCGTGCTTCCTCGGAATTGGTGTTGAATCTCTTTTAGAACCTCTAGCCCTCTTTTTTGGAGTTCTTTGAGGCTTTCTCCTCCGGGGGGGGAAATCTTTTCGGGATCCTTGAGGCGCTCAGAGAACTCTGGGATTTGCAAAAGTTCGGCAAAACTTTTGCCACTCCAAAGCCCAAAATTGATCTCTCTTAGATCCGATCGCAAATAAAGGGGGACTTTTTTTTCTTTAGCTAACCATTTGGCAGGAAGGACCGTTCGCTTAAGATCACTCGCATACACAGCGGCCAAAGGTATTTCCTTAAGACCAGTTACCAATTTACGACTTTGGTAAAGACCTTTTTCAGAAAGAGGGACATCTTGCTGGCTGTAAAGAACCCCTTTCGGGCCTACTGTCTCCCCGTGGCGGATAAGAAGAATACGTACACCTTCCATCAGAGAGCTTCACCGAGAAAACTAAGGGCCTCTTTTAGTTGGACACCTTCTTTTACTTCATCAAGCAACTCTTTGAAGGTTTTATCGCCTACAGGTTCTCGGTAAAGACGGGCTAAAAACTGACGAATATATTTTTCGTGTTGCGGGGGAATAGCAAAATCTGGCGCTTCACGGTTGGAGAGTAGCTCGTCTGGAATAACTATTTCTTCGGTAGACAAAGCTTGTTCTCTTTCCAAGAAAAAGAGTAAGAGATCCAAAAAATTACCGTAAAGACCGGCCAAATCGATTTCTTCAATGAGTTGGGTTAATACTGTGGAAAGGGTTAGAAATTCCGGAGGAGCCTCTGCTTCGTGAGTTTCTTGACATTTTCTCAGAGAATAAAAGGTACGACAAATAAAGGCGCGTCTTTCGTAAATACTGCAAAGCTGGTTTTTAAGAAAAGGACAGGGCTCAAACACAAAACCCTCATCCTCAGGAGGTTCTTTTCCACTCATGAGGAGGGCTGCCATCTCATTAGGAGTTACCTTAGGACGGAGACGTCTTTTTCCTTTAAGTGGTAAAAGTTTTTGGAAAAGGGCCTCTTTTTGAGACTTCTCCAAGGAGTCTAAAAAATATCTTACCTCGGCACTAGTAGCCAAAAGGTTCACAGTACAACAATCCGCACATCCTGGCTCACAAACAAATGGGTAACGTGAGGCTTCCTCTTCTAACAAACGATAAAGGGTTTTAAGGAGGGCAAATTTTTGAGGTAAAGCGTGATCTAATTTGACTGGCATAAGGCCGATCATTTTTGGCTTCCCCCTTCTTGAGAAGAGGCTTGAAAAGTCTCCTTTTGAGTTTCTAATTCTGAAAGACGCTTCTCGAGCTCCCGGATCTTCTTCTGTTTATCATAAAGTTCTTTTCGCCTTTTAATTCGCCCTGGAATAGATAAAAGAAAGACCAGAAGCATCCCTGCCAACATAGAAATGATGATAAGGACCGCCAGAGAGCTTTGAAATTCCCACAGAAGAAATTTTACTGTCACCGCGGCGGCATTTTGAATGGCAAAAATAGCAATAAAGATCCCCAAGATAGCTGCCAGGATAAGATAGAATTCCATGCTCGACTCCTCACTCCGTAATAATTAAATTCATTTTAAAAAGGCTTAAGGAGATTCTAATATGAAACGTCTTTCCTATGAAGAAGTTTTAAAGAAAATTCGCCACATGGAAGACCTTTCAGGTTATGATCTTTCTGGATATAAGTTTGAAAACCAGAACATGAGCCTTTTGAATCTCCGCGGAGCCAATTTTGCTGGAGCCAATCTTTACGGAGTAAATTTTCTCGGAGCAGATCTTAGGGAAGCCAATTTTGAAGGGGCCTATGTGGCGGTAGTCAACTTTTTGGGAGCTAATCTTAGCGGGGCCAATTTCAGAAAAGCAGATCTTGGAAACACATCTTTTAAAGGTGCCAATCTTTCACAGGCCAACCTTGAAGAAGCAGATCTCGCCGCTGGAGACCTAAGTTTGGCCAATTTCAGCGGCGCCAATTTGCGTGGAGCAAGAATAGAGGCCGTTGACGGGCAGCTAACAAACTTTGAAGGAGCGGATCTTGAAGGTGCAAATTTGCGCGGAAGCAGTTTTCAGCTTGCCAATTTTAGGCGATCTATTTTGCGCCGGACCAATATGATTCAGGTAGATCTCACCGGGGCCTTTCTAGAAGAGGCTGATCTTACGGAAGCGGATCTTATTGAGGCTTATCTTAGAGGAACCAACTTCACCGGTGCCAAAGTGGAAAAAGTGCGCTTTCGGGGTGCCTTTTTTGAAAAAACCATCGGCCTTGAATATTAGAAAGCTTATCCTTTACGAAGACAACCACCTTCTTGCTATTAATAAACCTGCAGGCCTTTTAGTCCAAAAAGATATCACCGGAGACACATCCCTTTTAGAATTTGCAAAAGCCTATCTAAAAGAGAAATACCACAAACCAGGAAACGTCTATTTGGGATTAGTGCATCGTCTCGATAGGGTAACCTCTGGGATTGTGGTTTTAGCCCGCACTTCCAAAGCGGCTTCCCGTTTAAGTGCGGCCTTAAAAGAAAGACGGATAGAAAAATATTATCTTGCTTTAGTACATGGAATACCTATGGAAGAAGGAAAAGCTGAGGACCTTTTGCGCTGGGATGAAAAAGCAAAAAGGGCCCTTGTTTCCTCTTCAGGAAAGCTCGCTGTTCTGGAATGGAAGACACTCAAAAGCTGGGGATCGAAAAGCCTTCTCTTGATAAAACCTTCGACTGGACGAAAACATCAAATTAGGGCCCAATTAGCAGTGAGGGGATACCCCATTGTGGGAGACTTTAAATATGGCTCGCGCCAAAGGATAGCTGCAGGAAGAGGTATTCTTCTCCACGCTTGGCGGCTTTTTCTTCCCCATCCTACCAAAAAAGAGATTATTTTTTTGGAAGCGCCCCTTCCTGGCCACTGGCCGAGGAAATTCTTCCCAACAGCTGGGGAATTTACCACCAAAAAATTTGCCTTCCCTAAAAACTTGGGCTAAAGATGAGTTTAACCGAAACAAAAGATAAAAAAAACCGAATAAGGAGAGGGCCATGTATCCTCCCACCCCACCTGAAAGTGATGTTATTATTGAATTCTATCCTGAAAAATGTAAGGCCTGCGGCGTATGTGAAAGGGCTTGTCGGGACGTACATCATTTCCCACCAGGGGCTTCAAATTGTGCGGTATATGCCATTTTAAAAGATGGCTCTATTGTCAAGACCCACCCCAAGAAAAAGATCCCTAAGGATCAAATCGAACGACTCGTGCATCTCACTTGCTTCCAATGTCGGGAGCCATACTGCATGAAAGCTTGTCCCACCGGCGCCATCCGTCGTGATGGGGGCATGGTTATCGTAGAAGAACGTCTTTGTATCGGCTGCAAAGCTTGTTTGACAGCCTGCCCCTGGGGAATTCCGTGGCTCAATCCCAAGACTAATAAGATTTCCAAATGTGACCTCTGTCGCACACTTTCCCTTGGTATTCCTGCCTGTGTTTCCATGTGTCCAACACGAGCCTTACATGTGCGCTGGAGGGTTAAAAGACCTTACGAAGACTTGGTGGAACTTCTCAAAGAGCAGGTCTTACAACAAGCGGCGGGTTTGGGCGGCTAAAGTCAAACTGGTTGACAAGCTTTGTTCTCTGCGGTTTTCTACTGGCACATAAGGAGGTTTTTATGTGCCAGGCAAGGGTCTTTTGGGTTGAAAAAGGCCAAGAGGAAGAGATTATGCGGGATGTGGTAGGGATCGAAATCCGTCCCGAAGGTCTTGTCTTGAAATCCTTCTTTGAGGAACCCAAGTTTGTAGCCGGCGAAATCTATGAGATAGACTTTTTAAAACACCGGGTCTTAATACGCCCCAAAAAGGAAGAAAAATGAGTGAAACTAAAGAAAAACTTAAAAAGATCCTCCCGCACTGGGAGGAACATTTGGCCGAGCACGCTCAAGAACTTGATAGCTGGGCTGAAAAGTTAGAGGAAGAGGGGCAGCCCCGTTTAGCTCAAAAACTCAAAGAAGCAAGCCTCCTTTTAGCCTCTGCAAGGCTCAAACTCGCCGAAGCCAAAATAATTGAGGAATCCGGCACCCTGTCTGAAGAACTTGCCCTATGTGCAATATGTGCCTGGCGTGAAACCTGTCAAAAACGGTTTACACGAGACACCGGCAGTCCTTTCCGTTGCCCTGATTTTACCCGTGATGTAACCCTTAAGGCATGATTGCTAAACTCATTGAGGAAGAAATTCGCAAAGAGGTCTTAAAGGCCCAAGAACAAGGCCTTTTGCCTTCGCAATTGAAACTTCGTTTTCAAGTAGAACCTCCAAAAAACAAAGAATATGGTGATTATGCCACCAATTTGGCCTTGAGTGTAGCAGGACAGGTCCGAAAAAATCCCCGAGAATTAGCTTCTTGGTTTGCAGAAAGAATGGCTGCAAGGAAGGAGCTCTTTGAAAAAGTAGAAGTAGCAGGTCCGGGATTTATCAATTTTTTTATTTCCAAAAAATACTGGCAACAGGTTCCGCGGATAATTGAAAGTCAGGGTAAAGCTTATGGTCGTCTAAATTTAGGAAAGGGTCGTAAAGTTCAGGTGGAATTTGTCTCCGCCAATCCTACTGGGCCTCTTCATATTGGTCATGGGCGAGGGGCGGCGGTAGGAGACACTCTGGCGCGTCTTCTCTCCTTTGCGGGTTTCAAGGTAGATAAAGAATATTACATAAACGACGTTGGGCGCCAGATGAAAATTCTCGGCCGTTCTGTCTATCTGCGGGCCAAAGAACTCCGCGGGGAAAAAATTGACTTTCCTGAAGACCATTATAAAGGAGAATACATTCGTGAAATTGCCCGCTCCCTTCTCGAAAGAGAGCCTTCCTTCTTAGATCTTCCCGAAGAAGAAGCCTTGGAGAGGGCCAAAAATTTTGCCCTTGAAGTCATCCTCTCGGGAATCAAAAAAGATTTAGCAGATTTTGGAGTTACTTACGACTATTGGTTCTCTGAAAAGAAACTTTACAAAGAAAATTTTGTAGAAAAGGCTCTTTCTTTTTTAAAGGAAAAAGGGCTTCTTTACGAAAAAGACGGGGCAATTTGGTTTCGAGCTAAAGATTTTGGAGATGAAAAAGACCGTGTTGTAGTCCGAGCCACCGGAGAACCTACCTATTTTGCCTCTGACATTGCTTACCACTATCACAAATTTTTGGTGCGCCATTATGATTTAGTAGTTGATATTTGGGGAGCAGATCATCATGGTTACGTCCCGCGACTTAAAGCGGTCATTCGAGCCTTTGGGCTTCCAGAAGAGAAACTCCAGGTGTTACTTATTCAGATGGTGAATTTGCTTGAAGGGGGACGACTTAAAAGTATGTCTACCCGCGCGGGAGAATTTATCACCTTAAGGGAACTCATAGATGACGTAGGAAAAGATGCTACCCGTTTTATTTTTCTTACTCGCCGCGCTGATAGTCCCCTTGATTTTGATGTGGAACTTGCCAAAAGCCGAAGCCGTGAAAATCCCGTTTATTACGTACAATATGCTCACGCGCGTCTAGCCAGTTTATTTCGGAAGGCAGAAGAAGCAGGGCTGAAAAATGTTTCCGCAGAAGAAGTGAATCTTTCTCTGTTAGAAACTCCGGAAGATTTCCATTTGCTTAAACTCCTTGATTATTTTCCAGATACCATCGAAGCTTGTGTTACCAAATTTGAACCTCACCTCCTCACGTTTTACCTTTTAGATTTAGCTACTGCTTTGCACGATTATTACACCAAACACCGCTTCTTAAGCGAAGATCTCCCCCGAAGCAAAGCAAGGTTGGTGTTGGCCAAAGCCGTAAAACAGGTTTTAGCTACCGGACTTGATCTTCTAGGAGTTTCAGCACCAGAGAGGATGTAATGGCTAACAAGAAAAAGCGCTTTCAATTCCAATTGGGTTGGCCAGGGCTTATTTTTTCTTTGGGGCTTTTAATTTGCCTCTTTCTTTGGATGTTTGTTTTGGGGTTTTATTTCGGCCAACGTGTAGCAGGAAAGCGTGTCCAAAAGATTTCTTCACCGGTAAGTGAAAAAGCTCTTTCACGCCCAGCCCAAGAACCCACTCCGGTATTTGAAGAGGTAGCTCCACCACCCTTGGCAGAAAAAAGTTTGGTCGCTAAAAAAGAAATTGAAACCTCTCCTCCACAACCTCGTAAAAACGAGGTCCCAAAAGAAGAAAAATCCTCTAAGTCTTTGCCTAAATCGCTTTCCCGAAGCTCTACTAAGCCCCCAATACAAAACTTTTATGCCGTTCAAATAGCTTCTTTAAGAAGCGTTAGCGAAGCCCAAAAATACGTCAAATATCTCCGGGAGAGGGGTTATGAGGCCTTTTACCGTAAAGTCGTTTTACCTCAAAAAGGCACCTGGTACCGGGTTTATGTGGGTCAGTTTAAAAGTATCAGCGAGGCACGAGAATTTGGAGAAAAATTGAAGAAAAAAGAGAAACTTAAGGCCTTTTACATCCAGAAACTATCTGCAGACTCATGATTCGCAAGGCCCAGATTCGGGACGCCAGAGATATCCACCGCTTGATAAGTCATTTTGCCAAAACCGGGCAGGTAATCCCCCGACCTTTGGCAGAAATTTACGAAAATATTCGGGAATTTTTTGTCTTTGCCCCAGAAGGTAAAGATTTAATTGCTGGGGCTTGTGCCCTTCATATTTGTTGGGAAGATCTGGCGGAAATACGTTCACTGGTGGTAAGTGAAGAATACCAAGGAGAAGGTATCGGAGTCCAATTGGTTGAGGCTTGCTTGCAAGAAGCAAAAGATTTAGGAATTCCCAAAGTCTTTGTCCTTACCAATTCGCCAAATTTTTTTCGAAAATTAGGCTTCAAACCTATCGAAAAATCTACTCTTCCCCATAAGGTGTGGGCGGATTGTGTAAAATGTCCTAAATTTCCAGAATGTGATGAGGAAGCCCTCCTCAAAGAAATCCCTTTGGAAAATTTCTTTTAGATTAAAGATTTTTGTACATCTCTTTGGCTCTTGAGAAGGATTATTCTTAATTTCCGTTATTTACTCTAGCTCGTAAGACCAGACAGGTAATATTCCCTTTTTACGGAGTTCTTCTTCGATAGCAGGAGGAAAATCGTGTGCCACAAAGATTTTGAAAACCTGAAGCCCCTTTTCTTCACTCAATACCTTACAAAGTCTTTCAAAACGGGAAATTTCTTTTTTAGACGGTCTTACCTTGGCTTCTCCTAAGATCAACAGCCGCTGTCTGTTACGCCGACCATAACCATAAATGTTTAACTGGCGTTCCTTTTTACCTATCTTTACATAACGTCTGAGAAGACGACCTTCCACCTTTAAGCCATGAGCAGATAGTATTGACGGGAGTGCTTTATAAGCTCGGTTCTCAAGGGTATAGCCTACTGTATCAGAAAGACCTTCCAAACGTTCTTCTACCCGGTCAAGCCTCTTAAGAGCTCCCTGAAGTATACGTTCGGTTTCACGCTGGGCCTCAGCAAGCTCATTTAGCCGTTTTTCAGTCTGTTTCTGGGCCTCAGCAAGCTCATTTAGCCGTTTTTCAGTCTGTTTCTGGGCCTCAGCAAGCTCATTTAATTTTGCTTCAGTCTGTTTCTGGGCTTCAGCAAGCTCATTTATGGACTGCCAAACACGTCTAAAGTTTTCTTCTGTCTGCTTTTCAAAGGAAGTAAGCTGCTCCTGAGTATGCTTTTGGGCTTCGGCGAGCTCTTTTACAGTTTTTCCGAGTTCGCGAACGATTTCCTTAAGCTCATTAAACTCCTTTTTGGTAACAGACTCCTCGCGTTGGCGTTCAAGCTCCTCTAGCATAGAGAGGAGCACTCGCCTAAGTTTAGGGTCTATAGTGTCAAGCTCTTTAATAAAAGCTACACTTACCGGCATATAATCATTATCGCTCGCTAAGCTCTAAAAGTCAAAATTAGGATCAATTTGCTTTTAAACGAGTTCTTGCAAATGACTCTTTGAGAGTATAAGGACTTCAATCATAAAATAGACTGTTACTAAAACGAGATAGCTGGGAATTATCTTGGGAAAAACCACTGCACCTGACCCCAAAAGAAGGAAAATAATTTGTTCTTTCGGAATATCTGATTGAGATTTTAAAAGCAAAAAAGCTTCTCTTATAAAAAAAAGAACTAAAATAAAAGGTACAAGAAGACCAAAGGCTCCAGCTACAGCGGAAAAAGGGAGTACCATCACGGGGAGTAAAACCTCTCCTAACACCTCTTTCTTTTCTTTCAAAATGGGAAACCCCTTTAAAAGATAAGACCAAGCAGAAAGCCAGGTAATAACCAGAGCCCCAAGCCCCAAAATAAAGCTGGCCTTTTCAGGAGAAAAGAGATTTAAAAAAGGCAGAGATATTGCCATCACAAGAAGGAAAAATTTCTTAATAAAGGAGATTTCGACTAAAAAAGCTCCAAAAATCAACAACAAAGTAGCTACCAAATAAAATCCTAAAGACCAAGAAGGAAAAGCCCCCAAAGCCACTATTAACGCTGCTCCAAGCATTTGAAAGGTGGTTTTCACCTTAGCTAACCAGGTAACCGGAAGGCTTCCCGGTACTCGGGGACGTATAGCAGAAACCAAAAATTCTCTTGCCAGAAGAGCTATCACCAGCCAAAGAGGTAAAAAACCTAGACGAGCCAGAAAAAAATAAAGGGTGGAAATAAAAATTTTATCTGCAATGGGATCTAAAAAAGTCCCCAAACGGGTAACCCCCTGCCGTCGAGCAAGTTTGCCATCAAAATAATCTGTAAGCCCTAAAAGAGAACCAACTCCCAGGGCGGTAAGTTTAGCCCCTGGCCCTCCATAAAGGAGAAGGCAAGGAAGAGGGAGCAGTATAATTCTTAAGAAGGTGAGTCGATTGGCAGTGACTTTCATCTATTCTAGGGCTTTCAATTTTTCCCACTTTTCCTGACATTCGCGACAACGAGCTGCCCAAGGCATGATTTCTAGGCGCTTAATACGGAGCCACTTTCCACAATCAATGCAACGCCCATATTCCCCAAGTTCTATTCTTAAAATAGCTTGGTCTATCTCTTCAAGCTCCCGTATTTTTGGCTCTAAAATACCAAGAAGGGTTTCTTCTTTGATATCTGCCAAAGCCAGATCTTCTTCCTCTTTTACGGTGCGAATTAAATCTTGATACTCTTCTGCCCCTTCTCTTTCTAAAGTTTCGATAACCTCTCGCCAAAGTTCTTTTTTTCTTTTAAGAAGAAGGTCTTTAAAGTAAGAGATTTCATCTTCGGTAAGGGGTCTCCTTTCACTCATAAAACCTCCTAACGTTGCCAATAAACGCGCACTAATTTGTTGCCTTCAGACCACTTGAAAGTAAGATCTCCTTTATAAGCCCGGTAAACAGCTCTACCTAGTCTTTGAGCCAAATTCTCTGTAGTAGTCTCCACAACAGTTTGTCCATCTTCTTCATAAATAGCAATTATTTGCTGAAGAGGGTTATTTTTGCGGGCCCGTTCATATTCGTTGTTAATCACTCTCATAATTTCTTCTTTGTGTTCTTCGAAAAAGGGGCCAGAAAGATAAAGATATCCCATAGGATAGCGATCTACCGCTTTTCGACATCCGGGGCAGAGAAACTTGGGCACCAAATCACTGTCTTTAAATTCCTGATAAAATTCCTCATCAAGGAGCCAGCGTTTGTCGCGAAAAACAGCATGACACCGCGGACATATAGCTTCCCCACTGGGATATTTTTTGGGGAGATAAGGATCGTCAGTAGTTTGAAATTCCTGGGTTTCAGTAATCCATTTTCTCCCTTTTCGGCTCATCTGCTTCCTCCTCTAATGCGTCTTTCTTTTACGGCCAAAACGGCTGGCTAAGCGGTTTAAAAGCTCTGCTATTGTTTCGGCATAAAGAGAACCACCTTTTTCAATGGTTTCTTTACGCCGAAAACCAGGCATAATGAGTAGCCTTTTGTTATGTCCTGCACAAAAGATAAGCAATTTTTCTGCTTCGGGAAGGGAAACCTCTTCATCTAATTGGGCTTGAAAGATGAGAAGAGGCTTGCGCCAGCGTTTAATGTTCTCCAGGACTTCAAAGGGATCTCTTTCATGATCAAGCCCTCTTTTGGCCAACCAGGAAGTCCCATCAATAATGGGACTATCTAAGATGAGAGCAGAAAGCTCTGACGATACCTCTACCGCCACTTTCAAGGCCACCCCAGCCCCTAAAGAACGACCCAAAAGAGAGATCGGGCCCTTTAACCCTCTGGCAGCCAAGGCTTCTTTGGTAGCCCAAAAGGCTTGAAGAGCATCTTGAAAAATATTGTCAAAAGAAGGTTCCCCGAGACCTTGGTTCATGCCCCGGTAACCAATTATTGCAAGTGTAAGGTCTTGTTTGAGAAAGTTCTTTCCCAAATCGTGATAATGGTCTAGTGTGTCACCCTCTGCCGGAAAAAAGAAAACCATTGGAGCTCTTTCTGAAGCAGGGAAAATCCTGACTGGTAAACTTCCTCCCGGAAGTTCTACAGTCAAATCTTCCGCTTCCGGAGGGGGAGGTGTCAAGGCTCGTGAGGGAATGAGATCACTTAAATGGGTCTGTTTTTCCATTCTTCTTCCAACCGATCTAATTCTTCGTCTCGTCGCCTAATTTCTTCTTCCCAGGCCTTTTTTCGTTC
>JALSPG010000014.1 GCA_026986115.1 Thermodesulfobacteriales bacterium | reverse complement strand
TATGTCCAGATCATTCCTGATCCGCTTGGCCCGTAAGATGATGAGCTGAGTTAGCATAAAACTCCAGGTGCCGCGTAAAGCGGTGCCTGGAGTTTTTTTAGATCCATGTTCAGGGCTGAGGCCCTGAAAGGGCCTGAGTTCTGCGCATGGAAATCTTCTAACAGGAGGCTGTTATGGGAGAAGGCAAGATCCTCGTGATAGGCGGGGGCATAAGTGGGGTCACAGCTGCCGTAGAGGCAGCAGAGATGGAATATGACGTCATTCTGATTGAAAAGGAACCTTATTTAGGGGGCCGGGTAAATCAGCTTCGTTATTATTTTCCGAAGCTTTGTCCGCCGACTTGTGGGTTGGAAATAAACTATCGTCGTATTAAAGAAAATCCGCGGATTGAATTTTATACCATGGCTACAGTGAAAAATATTGAGGGGGGTCCGGGGAACTATAAAGTCACGGTAGAGATTGCGCCTCGGTACGTAAATGAAAATTGTACTTCTTGTGGTGAGTGTGAAAAAGTTTGTCAGGGCGAGCGGGAGGATACTTTTAATTTTGGTTTGGGGAAAACCAAGGCCATTTATCTTCCTCACGAACATGCTTTTCCGGCCCGTTATGTTCTAGACAAAAGTGCTCTGGCTGAAGGAGATCTCGAAAGGATCTTAGAGGCTTGTAAATACAATGCCATTGAGCCCGATATGCAACCTCAAACCTTAACTTTAGAGGTTGGTGCCATTATTTGGGCCACGGGCTGGAAACCTTATGATGCTACTAAGCTCACCAACCTCAAGTATGGGCAGCCAGGCTTTGAAAACGTGATTACCAATATGCAGATGGAGCGTCTGGCCGCTCCGAACGGACCTACGAAGGGCAAAATTCTCCGTCCTTCTGACCAGACTGTGCCCCAAACAATTGCTTTTGTACAGTGTGCTGGTTCTCGGGATGAAAATCATCTTCCTTTCTGTTCATATATTTGTTGTTTGGCTTCTTTGAAGCACAGCCTTTATTTTGCGGAACAAAATCCCGAAGGAAAGGCTTACATCTTCTATATCGATATTCGTACTCCGGGTCGTTATGAAAAGTTTCTCAACCGGGCTAAAGAAGAAGCCAATATTGAATTTATTAAAGGTAAGGTAGCTGATATTCAGCAGGCGGAAAATGGCGATTTGATTGTAATTGCAGAAGACACCCTTTCTGGTAAAAGAGTCCAGCAACAAGTCAATATGGTAGTTCTCGCCACGGGCATGCAGCCAAGTCTTGCTGGGGAAGAAGTCCCTCAGATACTCGAAAGAGACGAGAATGGTTTCGTGATTCCTAGTGAGGCGAAAGGGATGTATGTCTGTGGCTGCGCCAAGATGCCTCTTGATGTAATGAGTTCGAACGAAACCGCAACTGCGGCGGCCTTAAAAGCTATCCAAACTTTGGTAAGGGGGTAAACATCCATGGAAAAAATAGGGGTTTTCATCTGCACCTCCTGTAATATTGGGGATCGTCTCGAAATTGGCGATTTGGAAGCAGCTGCCAATGAGCAGGGTTGTGCTCATTGTGCCTCGATGCCCTTCTTGTGTGGAAAGGAAGGGGTAGAGGCTATTAAGTCTGCTATTAAGGAAAACGAGCTTGACGGAGTAGTAATTTGTGCTTGTTCTCCACGGGTTAACTATGATGTTTTTGATTTTGGAAATATTCCGGTAGAACGAGTCAATCTCCGTGAAGGGGTTGTCTGGAGCCGTTGGCCTAAGGTAGAAGAGGGTCAAGAGGTTCCTGAAGACGAAAGTCAAATTGAAGTGGCCGAAGGGGTCTCTTTTAAAGATGAGCTTATGGCCCTTGCGAAAGATTACGTCCGGATGGGCGTAGTAAAGATGCAGAAATATGCCCCGCCTGAGCCTTATAAACCCGAAGAGGAGATTACCTGGAAGGTTTTGGTAATGGGGGGTGGTGTTACGGGTCTTACCGCCGCCCTAGAAGTAGCCAAAGCTGGTTATGAAGCGGTAATAATCGAAAAAGAAAACGAACTTGGTGGCTTTGTAGCCAAGATGAAAAAACAGCTTCAGGTGGGACATCCTTACCGAGAACTTGAAGAACCGGTAGTGAAAAAACTCATTCAGGAAGTAGAGAGTAACGACAAGATTCAAGTCATCACCGGGGCTACGGTGGAAAAGATTGCCGGTGCTCCCGGATTTTTTGATGTTACCTACAAAAAGGGAGGAGCTGAAGAGACTATCCGCATTGGGACTATTGTAGTGGCTACGGGTTGGAAGCCCTATGATGCTAGCAAGCTTGAGGAGCCTTATGGCTATGGCAAATATCCTGATGTGGTGACCAATGTCCAGTTTGAAGAAATGCTTGCCAAAGGTGAACTTAAGCGTCCCTCAGATGGCTCCCCTATAAAGAGTGTGGCCTTTATTCAGTGTGCTGGTCAGCGTGATCCGGAGCATCTTCCTTATTGTTCGGGAGTTTGCTGTCTGGCTTCTTTGAAGCAGGCCAAGCTCTTGCGAGAGATGGATGATGAGGCCAAGGCCTACATCTTTTACAAAGATATGCGCACCATGGGAATTTACGAAAACTTTTATCTTGCACTTCAAGATGATCCGGGGGTCTTTCTTACTAAAGCGGAATTTAAGTCTCTCTCTCAGGGAGATGACGGAAAACTGGTGGTAGAGGTAGAGCAGACTCTGCTTGGTGAAGATCTGGCAGTGCCTGTAGACCTGGTGGTCTTGGCCACTGGTATGGTACCTACTACTGCAGATGATCCTATCATCCCACTTGAATATCGGCAGGGGCCTGGTTTTCCAGAGCTTGAGCTTTTCTATGGTTATGCGGATTCCAATTATATTTGTTTCCCCTATGAGACCCGGCGGACGGGAATTTATACTGCCGGTTGTGTTCATCAGCCTATGACTATTGGCCAGGCCATGGAAGATGCTGCAGGGGCGGCTCTTAAGGCCATTCAGTGTCTTAAAGCCATTGAGGCTGGGCACGCGGTCCATCCGCGGACTTGGGATTTTGCTTATCCGGAATTTAATTTCAAGCGTTGTACGCAGTGTAAACGGTGTACAGAAGAATGTCCTTTTGGGGCCTTGGATGATGATCCCAAAGGCACCCCGATGCCCAATCCTACGCGATGTCGTCGTTGTGGAACCTGTTTTGGGGCCTGTCCGGAACGTGTCATCGGGTTTAAGGATTACAACATCGATATGATTAGTTCGATGATCAAAGCTTGCGAAATGCCCGAACCAGATTATGGCCTTTTCCGGGTGGTGGCCTTTGTTTGTGAAAACGACGCTGGGCCGGCATTAGACATGGCGGCTTATCATCGGAAGAGCTTCCCCCTTTCTATTCGGTTTATTCCGGTTCGATGCCTCGGTGCGGTAAACGTAGCCTGGGTGCGAGACGCGATGAGCGGTGGTTGGGATGGAGTAATTATGCTTGGCTGTAAATATGGGGAAAATTATCAGTGTCACTTCGTAAAAGGTAGTGAGTTGGCTAACCGTCGTATGGAGAACGTAGCTGAAACACTTCAGCAGCTAGCTTTAGAATCTGAACGTGTGGTGCTTCACACGGTGGCTATCGATGAGTACGATAAAGTGCCTCAGCTCTTACAGGAGTTCCAGGAAACCTTAGAGGGCATTGGCGAAAGCCCCTTCAAAGGCTGGTAAGGAGGGTATGGATATGCCTACATATGTCGAACCGGATTTAAAATTTGTAAAGGGAGTTATTGCTTCAGGCGGTGACACCCTTAAAAGGTGTTACCAGTGCGCTACGTGTGCGGTGGTGTGTCCTCTTTCCACCGACGAGGTCCCCTTCCCGCGTAAGCAGATGATTTTGGCCCAGTGGGGAATGGCGGATCGTATTGCTAAAGATCCGGCTATCTGGCTTTGTCATCAATGCAGCGATTGTACGGCTTATTGTCCTCGGGGGGCTCGTCCGGGAGATGTTTTGGCTGCCATCCGGGCCATGGCCATTAGAGAGCTTTCGGAGCCTAAATTTCTCTGGAGTCTCTATAATAATCTCGGAGGGCTGATAGTTCTTTTTGGTCTTGCTATCGCCGTAATTTTGGCGGCTATTATTTTGGCCAATAAAGGAATTCCTCATCTGGAGACCCCAGTGAGGTTTTCTCACGGGCTCTTTCATGGGTTTTTACCGGTTATTTATGTAGATGCTATTTTTCTTCCTTTAGTGGGTTTTGTGGCCCTTGTTTCTATCCGTGGGGTTTCCATGCTTTGGAAACAACTCAGTGCAGGTTTTCATGTACCAGAGGCTTATCGGCCCACGACGGGGGAGTTAGTTTCCAACTATGTAGTTCCGGCTATCAAAGAGATTTTGGCCCATGAAAGATTTAAAAAATGTGGTGTTAATTTTAACCGTTTTACCGGGCACCGTTTTGTCCTTTGGGCCTTTATTATTCTTTTTATCGTGACCAACATCGTATTTATTGGGGCTGATTTTTTGGGGTTTCATACTCCCTGGCCTCTTTGGAATCCAGTTAAGATTTTTGCCAATTTAGGTGCTATTATTTTAATTTACGGTACTATTCTCCTCATTCAGAACCGCAAGGCCCGCGAGGCAGAAGGGGCTATGAAGGGGGCCTATGCGGATTGGTTCTTACTTTATTTGATTCTCTTTATTGGTCTTACGGGGTTGGGAGCTGAGATCTTGAGGCTTCTTAATCTCAAGATCGCTTATCCTATGTATATTGCCCATTTAGCCTGTGTGTTTGTTCTTTTTCTTGGTCTTCCCTATTCAAAGTTTGCCCACCTCCTTTACCGTACCACGGTAATGGTATATGACCGTTATATTACCGATGTGCGGGCCAAAATGGAGGCTATGGCTCCCGCTGCGGCCAAAGAAGAAGAGGTAAGCGAGGAGGCCGAAGAAGAGGCGTCTGAAGAGTCTTCTGCAGAAGAAGCTGCTGAAGAAGCCTCGGAAGAGAAGAAAGAGTCCTAGCTCCTTGACAGTATTGGCATTGCTGTTATATTTCTGAGCGGCAGGTCGAGGTAAGCTTGACCTGCCGTTTTTGTGGAGAGGTTCCCGAGTGGTCAAAGGGGTCGGGCTGTAAACCCGATGGCTCAGCCTTCGGAGGTTCGAATCCTCCCCTCTCCACCATTAGTTTTTGAGATCAGCTTGGGAGCGGGAATAGCTCAATTGGTAGAGCATCAGCCTTCCAAGCTGAGGGTTGCGGGTTCGAGTCCCGTTTCCCGCTCCATTTTTTTGAATATAAGGGGAGCCCACGTAGCTCAGTCGGTAGAGCACTTCCTTGGTAAGGAAGAGGTCACCGGTTCGATTCCGGTCGTGGGCTCCATTATGATGTTTTATTTTTTGAGTGGAGGAGGTTAGGGAGATGAGCAAGCAGAAGTTTGAGAGGCGGAAGCCGCATTTAAACATTGGGACGATAGGGCACATAGACCATGGGAAGTCGACGTTGACGAGTGCGATCACGAAGGTTTTATCGAC
>JALSPG010000013.1 GCA_026986115.1 Thermodesulfobacteriales bacterium | reverse complement strand
CAAAAAATTAATAGGGTTTGCAGCCTAACTAAAAGGAATGGAAACAAACTTTCAGGAAATTCCACAATATCGTCAAATAAGTTTGCAGCCTAACTAAAAGGAATGGAAACATATCCAATCGAGCTAATTTAGCCGCACGGCGTAAAGTTTGCAGCCTAACTAAAAGGAATGGAAACCTTGAAACCATGCTAATTGTTCAGCAAATTTAGTCTCGTTTGCAGCCTAACTAAAAGGAATGGAAACTTCCGTATCTTACTGAACAAGCAACTTTATTAGTTGCTGTTTGCAGCCTAACTAAAAGGAATGGAAACGAAAGAATACGCTCCCGCTCACGTAATAACGCATCTTGTTTGCAGCCTAACTAAAAGGAATGGAAACTTGATACTTTTTATAAGAATATGGCTAGTAGAGCTGGTGTTTGCAGCCTAACTAAAAGGAATGGAAACGTGCTTCTACCCGATTATCCTGATTTTCTTGTTGAATGTTTGCAGCCTAACTAAAAGGAATGGAAACTAACCAAATTCAATAAATTCACGAGATTTGTCCTTTAGTTTGCAGCCTAACTAAAAGGAATGGAAACACAGTAACTGGCTCTTTACCAACGTTAAGTAGTGGCGTTTGCAGCCTAACTAAAAGGAATGGAAACCGAAATAACTTAAAATCATCAAGAGTCCGTTCCAGAAGTTTGCAGCCTAACTAAAAGGAATGGAAACATAATTTTTTCCTTATTCTCCTCAATAAATTTCAAGTTTGCAGCCTAACTAAAAGGAATGGAAACAGTAACTTTGGTATAATAATTGCTAATCAAGCTTTAGGTTTGCAGCCTAACTAAAAGGAATGGAAACTGCTCCCACTAAAGGAACTGGATCCATGCCATTTATAGTTTGCAGCCTAACTAAAAGGGAAAGTTTCAATGGCGTATCGAAGCGGTAGGATGCAAAAGTTTGCAGCTTATTACTCTTTGGGATCCGTTTTTATTTTTGAAAAAAAGATCCGTTCCTACAAAAACTTAGGAACGGATCTCATAAGGATGGAAAATCTGAAATATAGAAAAATTAACCGAGCGCCTTAAAAGCCGCTTTGGGAGCCCCGCAGGAGGGACAAGTCCAGTCTTCTGGAAGATCTTCAAAAGGGGTACCTGGTGAAATATTACGTGCCGGATCACCTTTTTCGGGATCATAAATGTAGCCACACATCTGACATTGATACTTTTTCATCGTTTTTTCCTCCCTTAGATTTTTTATTTATTCTAAAACTAAATCTTTTCTAAATCAAGAATAAATTTCCTTGAGTCTTTCTAAGGGGCGCGTTATTTTTGAGAGAGACCTTTCGGGAGGTGGCAATGGCTGATTTTGTTCACCTACATTTACATACGGAATGGAGTCTTCTTGATGGAGCCATTAGGCTTAAAGATCTCTTCCCCTTGGCTAAAGAATATGGTTACGAAAGTGTTGCTATTACTGATCATGGAAGCCTTTTTGGATTAGTTCATTTCTATGAAATGGCAAAGGAGTATGGCATCAAACCCATTTTGGGTTGCGAAGTATATGTAGCTCCGGGGTCGCGTTTTGAGCGGAAGGCCAAAAGTGCACATGAGGCCGGCTACCATCTAATACTCCTCTGCGAAAACGAAACCGGTTACCGGAATCTTCTAAAACTCATCACTCTTGCTAATTTAGAAGGTTTTTATTGGAAACCTCGGGTAGATAAAGAACTTTTATCCCAATATAACGAAGGCCTGATTGCCCTTTCGGCCTGTCTGCACGGGGAAGTAGCTGCAGCTGTTTTGCGAGGCCAAAAAGAGCGAGCCAGAGACCTAGCCAGAGAATATGCCTGTCTTTTTCCGGAAAGGTTTTATCTGGAAATCCAGGAAAACGATCTCCCCGAACAAAAGATAGTGAATGAAGCCTTGGTGGAGATTGCTGAAGATCTAGGTCTGCCCTTGGTTGCCACTAACGATTGCCATTATCTCCGGGCTGAAGATGCCCGTGTTCATGATGTTTTGCTTTGCATTCAGACTAACCGGGTAGTTACAGATGAAAACCGCATGCGTTTTTCTACCGACAAACTCTATTTTGCCTCCCCAGAAGAGATGAGGCAACGGTTTTCGTGGATTCCAGAAGCACTTGATAATTCTTTGATCATTGCGGAGAGGTGTAATCTCGAACTTGATCTGGGGAAGCATCATTTTCCCCGTTACCCTATTCCCAAAGGGAAGACTTACGAAGAAGTCTTCGAAGAACAGGCTCGCGCGGGTTTTGAAAAAAGGCTTAACGAGCTCAAACAATGGTCTGGTCTAGCAGCGAGCGAAAAAGAGTATCGTGAAAGGCTTAATTACGAAATCGAAGTTATCAAACAAAAGGGTTTTGCAAGTTATTTCTTAGTAGTGGCAGATTTTATAGCCTGGGCCAAAAGGCATGGTATCCCGGTAGGGCCAGGAAGAGGTTCGGCAGCAGGCTCTCTGGTGGCTTTTTCCATGGGCATTACCAATCTTGATCCTATCCGGTATGGTCTTCTTTTTGAGCGCTTTCTTAACGTAGAACGTGCGAGCCTCCCAGATATAGATGTCGATTTTTGCATGAGGCGTCGGGAAGAGGTGATCCGCTATGTGCGCGAAAAATACGGCGGCTGGGAATATGTAGCTCAAATTGCGACGTTTGGGCAAATGAAAGCCCGTGCGGTGGTGCGGGATGTCGGACGGGCCTTAGGCATGCCCTATCCTCAAGTAGATAAAATTGCCAAACTTATTCCTGAAACCCTGGGTATCACCCTTGAAAAGGCCCTTCAGGCCGAACCTCGCTTGCGAGAGCTAGTAGAAACAGATGAAAAAGTGCGCGAACTTATTTCTATTGCAATGGCCTTAGAGGGTCTTCCGAGGCATTCTTCTACTCATGCGGCCGGTGTAGTGATTTCAGACGCCCCTATCACCAATTATTGTCCCCTTATGAAGGGGGAAGAAGACGAAATCGTCACCCAATTTGATATGAAGGCCGTGGAGAGAGTTGGCCTCATTAAGTTTGATTTCTTGGGCCTTAAAACCCTTACCATTATCGACCACGCCATCCGTTTGGCTCGCGAACATTATGGAGCAGAAATAGACCTTGCACACCTCCCTTTAGATGACTCTAAAACTTACGAGCTTCTGCGGCGAGGAGACACTGACGGCGTGTTCCAATTGGAATCTTCGGGTATGAAGGAACTTCTGGTACGTATGCGGCCTTCTGAATTTAACGATCTTATTGCTATCCTTGCCCTTTACCGACCAGGCCCTCTGGAATCGGGGATGGTGGATCAATATGTCAAGGCTAAACATGGAGAAATAGAGGTCAGATATATCCTTCCCGAGCTTGAGCCCATTCTTAAGGAAACTTATGGGGTGATAGTCTACCAAGAACAGGTGATGAAGATCGCCCAGGTCCTTGCAGGTTATAGCCTAGGAGAAGCTGACATTTTGCGACGGGCGATGGGAAAGAAAAAGCCCGAAGTAATGGCCGCTCAGAAAGAGCGCTTTGTGAAGGGGGCTGTGGAAAGAGGGATTCCTGAAGATAAAGCTGTTGAGATCTTTGACCTGATGGCAAAATTCGCGGGTTATGGTTTTAATAAAAGTCATTCCGCAGCTTATGCCTTAGTGGCGTATCAGACAGCTTATCTTAAAGCCCATTATCCACTTTGTTATATGACCGCTCTTCTTTCTTACGAAATGGGCAATACTGACCAGATTGTAAAATATGTCTCTGTCTGTAAAAAAATGGGGATAGAAATTCTTCCCCCTGATATTAACGAAAGCGAGGTAGGTTTTGCTATTAAAGACGGAAAAATCCGTTTTGGGCTTGCAGCGGTCAAGAATGTAGGAGAAGGAGCTATTGAAGAGATTATAAGGGTCCGGGAGGAAGGGCCTTTTAAATCTTTTGAGGATTTTTGCCTTCGTGTAGATCTTAAAAAGGTCAACAAACGAGTGATAGAGGCCCTCATAAAAGCCGGAGCTTTTGATTCTCTTGGTATTAACCGGGCCTCTCTTTATAATGTTCTCGAAAAGATGCTTGATTGGGTTCAAAGTCGCCGTAAGGCCTTAGATCAAGGGCAAAAGTCCATTTTTGATCTTATGTCTGCCCAAGATGTACAAAAGCGAGGCCCCTTCACGATCCCCGAAATCCCCGAGTGGCCTTCAAATGAGAAGCTAAAATATGAAAAAGAAGCCCTTGGCTTTTACTTTAGTGGCCACCCCCTGGAACCTTATCGGGAGTGGCTGGCCCTCATTACCCCCTACCGGATTGCAAATCTTGAGAATTTAGCCGGTGGCCAAAGGGTAGCTCTGGGAGGAGCGATTTCGGAAGCCAAGGTAAAGACTACCCGGCGTGGGGATCGGATGGCCATTATCAAACTCGAAGATGGTGAAGATAGTTTAGAAGTCCTTGTGTTTCCGGAGCTTTTCCGTCAGGCAGAAGACCTGATCGAGGAAAAAGGGCTGGTTTTTGTAACGGGGCGCTTTGAGAAAGATGAAAGAGGGCCCAAGGTTTTGGCAGAGAAATTGGTGCCGCTTGAAAGGGCCCCGGAGGTGCTTTCGGGGAAAATCCAGCTTTTATTGCAAGGTGAAAAAATAAATGTTTCTCAGCTTAAAGCTATTCGTGATATACTTTCTACAGGGAAGGGAAGATTTCCGGTGGAGCTGGTACTCAAGTTCGTGGAGGGTGAGGTGGTCCTTGACCTTGATGGTAGTTTCCGTATTGATCCCCTTCCGGAATTGGCTCAGAACCTTAAGGCCCTTTTTGGATATGTGCCGCTGAGAGTAAAGGCCCAATTTTAGGAGGAAGCATGGCTTCGCCTTTGGTTTCTTGCCAATGTGAGCAGGGTGTTTGCGAATGTCAGGTTGATGTTTTTCAACCAGAGCGCGAGAAAATTGTACGTTTTTTAATTGAAGAAAAGGGCTACCACCCGGAAGAAATTAAATTATTGGTGCCCTTAATAGTAGAAATTCCCGGAAAACGCCTTTATACCAAAGCTGATATTGTGGTGGAGCTTGAAGGAAGACCTGCCATTTGTATTCGTCTAAATGAAGGTTCGGTGGTGAGTCGTGAGCGGGGCACTATCGCCGCTGCTAGGCTTCTAAACCCTGATGCTCCACCCCCTATTTGTGTCCAAACAAATGGTCAGGAATATTCTATTTTGGATACCTACACCAAAAAATCCTTGGGGCAACGACTCGAGGATCTTCCCCGGCGAGAAGAAATGTTAAAAATTTTGAAAGAAAAAAAGCCGCGCTCTCTTTCTCCTAAGCAGATTGAAGCAGAACAAAAAATTCTTTTCTTTTATGATGGAATAGGCTGACCCGGTAGTGTAAAGGTAGAGGATCTACCGCCCCAAAGAGATGGCTGCTAAAGAATTTGAACCTGGCTACTTAAAACTTTTGCGGGAAGGTAAACTCCGCGAACGGGTGGAAAGTCTCAAAGAGCGTTTGACAAATTGCGATCTGTGCCCCCATGAATGCGGAGTCAATCGTCTCAAAGGAGAGAAGGGCTTTTGTCGCGTTTTAGATAAGCCGGTGGTTTCAAGCTATGGCCCCCATTTTGGGGAAGAAAGGCCTTTGGTGGGTTATGGAGGGTCAGGGACAATCTTTCTTACTTATTGCAATATGGCCTGCGTCTATTGTCAAAATTGGGAGATAAGCCATTTGGGCTCTGGAGAAGAGATCTCGATTGAAGAGCTTTCTCGGATGATGTTGGCCCTTCAGGCCCGCGGTTGTCATAATATCAATTTTGTTACTCCCACCCATCAGATTGCCTTTATTGTGGAGGCAGTCTTTTTAGCAGCGGAGAGGGGCCTTCGTTCACCCCTTGTTTATAATTGCGGGGGATACGAAAAAGTAGAAACACTCCAAATTTTAGACGGTATTTTCGACATTTATATGCCAGATTTCAAGTACTGGGACGAAAAGATTGCGCTCAACCTTTCCAAGGTTGTTCGTTACCCCCAAGTGGCGCGAGCGGCAATTAAAGAGATGCATCGCCAGGTGGGAGATTTAGAGCTTGATGAAGACTTCATCGCCAAGAGGGGGCTTATCGTTCGCCATTTGGTCTTGCCAGGAGGGCTTGCAGGCACCAAAGAAATCCTGATGTGGATTGCAAGGGAACTTTCTCCCAATACTTATGTAAACATTATGGATCAGTACTATCCTTGCGGAGATGCTTGGAAATATCCTCCGCTTGATCGGCGTATTACAAAAGAAGAATACGAAGAGGCCCTTTTAGCGGCAAAAGAAGCGGGGCTTAAGCGTCTTGACGATCGGGTAGAGCAGCGTCTCCTTTGGCTTTCTCTCTGATGCCAGATATTTATGCTATTGGCGACATACACGGTTGTTTATGGGCTTTGGAGTTTCTGCTTGAAAAATTGCCTCTCAAGTGGGGTGAAGATTACCTTATATTTTTAGGAGATTATATTGATCGGGGGCCAGATCCCCGCAAGGTGCTTGAAGTGGTCATGGAGCTTAAAGAAACTTATCCCGCCCGGGTGATACCTCTTTTAGGCAACCACGAATGGATGTTTTTGAAATATTTGGAAGGCATTGATCAAGAAATTTATCTCTTAAACGGTGGGGAAGTTACTCTTGCCCAATTTATGGAAAGAGGAGAACTGTTTGTGCCTAAAGAAATAGTAACCTTTTTGAAAGGTCTTCCTCCTTATTATGAGACTGAAGAATATATCTTTGTTCATGCGGGTTTGCGTCCAGGAAAACCTCTTTCGGAGCAGAGACTAGAAGATTTGCTTTTTATTCGTGGAGAATTCATCTATTCCGATTATGATTGGGGGAAAAGAGTAATCTTTGCCCATACCCCTTTTTCTCGTCCTTTTTTAGCGCCCAACAAAATCGGTATCGATACCGGATGCGTTTACGGTGGTGAATTGACGGCCCTGGTCTTGCCAGAGTTAGATTTTTACTTTCAATCCTGTTAGGAGGTAGTTTGCTATGGCCTACGATGAAGAGAGAGAAAGGCCTTCTTGGCGCGAGATAGATAAGATGCGAGATCGTAGCCCGCATACTAGGCGTCGGCGAGACGAGACTAAGGCGGAACGAGCTCTTAAGAATAAGTGGCTTAAAGAGCGTTACCTCAAAGAGGTGGAAAAGCTTTTTGCCGGGAAGAAGGGCACTAAAGAACACGATAAGGCCCTGCAAAAAATTCACAAGGCTTACGGCACCAGTCGTTTTAACAAAGCGGTGCGAGATTATGTCAAAGAATATGGCCTCCCTGAAGATTGGGGAACTCTTATCCTCCTTTTAGATCATAAGGATACCGAGATCGTTTGTCAGGCACTTAAGGCCCTCAAAGGGCTTTACCCCTCCAAAGGTCCGGTAGAACAGCAAGGTTTTATGAGCAAGGTACGGGTTCTTTCTAGGACTTCTAAATCCGAGAAGATTCAAGACGAAGCTTTAGCAGTTCTTGAAGAGCTTCAGGCCTGATGTTTTCTCATCTTCTCGATCAATATCTCTCTGTATTGGCTTTGGAGAAGGGCTATTCTGAGAAAACCATTGAGGCTTATGCAGGAGATTTAAATGATTTTTTAAATTTTGTGGAAAAAAGAGGCCTTTCTTCATTAGACGAAATAAAAGCTCCTCACGTGCTGCTTTATTTGTCTGATCTCAGAAAGAGAGGTTTTTCCGCAGAAACTGTGGCGCGTAAGTTATCGGCTTTGAGAGGATTTTTTCGTTATTTAGCTTTAGAACACGGTCTTTCAGAAAATCCCCTGGCCCTTATTGAAGGTCCCAAACTTTCCCGTAAACTTCCCGTTGTCCTCTCAGCCGAGGAAGTAGAAAGAATACTTGAAGCCCCGGATCTTACTACTCCTATCGGGTTGCGAGATAAAGCTATGCTTGAGCTCCTTTATGCTTCAGGGCTGAGGGTTTCGGAACTGGTGGGTCTCAAAATATACGAACTTAATCTCGAAGTAGGTTTTGTGCGGGTAAGGGGAAAGGGAGACAAAGAACGCTTGGTACCCATAGGGGAGCTGGCTCAAGAGGCTTTGAAAGTGTATCTGGAAAGGGGGCGTCCCAAACTCCTTGGTAAACGCCTTGATGAACCCCATCTTTTTCTTAATCGCCTAGGTCGGCCTCTTAGTCGTCAGCGCTTTTGGCAAATCATAAAGACTTACGCCACTAAAGCTGGTCTTGAGGCGACTGAAATTACACCCCATGTTTTACGCCATTCTTTTGCTACCCATCTTCTGGAAAGAGGGGCAGATTTGAGGACCGTGCAAATGATGCTTGGTCATGCCAACCTGGCAACTACCCAAATTTATACTCATGTACAGGCGGAGACCCTAAGACGTGTCCACCAGAAATATCATCCCCGAGGCTAAAAAGAAAGCCGTAAGCAAACTGGGCCCCCCTCTTAAAGTAGAAGCATTTGCCAGTGACCAGGTAGAAAAGCTTTTTTCCCGCAGCGGAGAAGATGTCTTGGTAGTGGTGGAAGATGATCGTATTTTGGGTCTTCTCTCACGGTTAGTGTGGGAGAAGGCTTCTTCCTACCATCTTTCTCTTATGCCGGGGGAATTAGCTTTTGAGATACCCCAAATCTTTCAGATACTTCCTGACGAGGAGATTTTTTCTCTCTTCCAAAATCCCTTGCGAAGGATTTTTTGGGGTGAAGATCTCCTTTCTCTTGAAGATTTTTGGGTTTTAAGGCCTCCTGAAGACCTCTCTCCTCGCAGGCTTGTGCTCAAAGGAGATCTAGCCTACCTGAGAGAGGAGCTCCTCTCTGTGGCTCAAGATCTTAAAATCGGTCTCTTTCTTGTGGGAGGCGCGGTGCGGGATCTCCTCCTCAAGAGGGAGTCTTTTGATCTGGATTTTGTTGTTACCAGAAATTGTAAAGTCTTTGCAGAAGTGGTTTCCCAGAAGCTTAAGGCCCCCTTGGTAAAAAGCTCCCTTTTTGGGACTTTTAAGCTTTCCTGGAGAGGCTTTGAGATTGATCTTGCTCAGGCCCGTTGGGAATATTATGAAGCCCCGGCTAAGCTTCCCAAAGTGGCCCCTGGCCCCCTTTCTTGGGATCTTTTTCGGCGCGATTTTACTATTAATGCCTTGGCCCTTGACCTTGAGACTTTGACCCTTGTTGACTTTTATGGAGGAGAGCGAGATCTCCATGAGAGGCGTCTGGAGGTTCTTCATATCTTAAGTTTTGTAGACGATCCGACCCGTCTTTTTCGGGCGGCACGCTACGCCACCCGTTTCGGTCTTTCCTTGTCTCCCAATTTCTTGAAGGCTTTAGAACTTGCCCGTCGCTTAAAGGTCATTTCTCTTCTTTCTCCTGCACGGCTCCGAAACGAAATCAAACGTATCTTAGTTGAAGAGGAGCCTTTTGCGGCCTTTGTTTGGTTGAAAGAAAGGAAACTCCTTGAAGAACTCTGTGGTAAAGAGCCAGATCTTTCGCCCTTGAAAAGACTTCTTGCGGATTCTTTCTTTCGAGACCTCAACGAAGATGAAAAATTAGTTGCTATTTTGCTTTCTCTTTCCCCTCAGAAAGATTTTTTGATCCGATTAGGTCTTTCGGAGAAAATGAGCACCTGGTGTGAAAATTTCTTTCAGGAATTAGAGAACAAAAGAAACTTTTTGCTCTCCTCCAAAGTTTCTCTGAGTGAAAAAGTCTTTTTTTTGGAAAAAGGCCCCCTTTCGGCTATTTTGGCTTTTAAAGCCCATTATCCCGAACTTAAAGAAGAAATGGAAAAGATTTTGGCAGCCCAGAAAACTCGCCCTTGTCTTACCGGGAAGGATCTCCAAAGGATGGGCATCTCCCCCGGCCCACTTTATGGAAAGATCTTAAAACATTTGCGAGCTGCGAAAATAGATGGTCTTTTAAAGAATCGTGATGACGAAATTTCTTTTTTAAAAAAGGAGTACCCAGATGTCTTTTCTGCCTGATCTTCACATCCTCATCGTTATGACTGTTCCGCTTCTTGCAGCAGTGACAGTACATGAAGTGGCCCATGGTTTGATGGCTTATCGCTTGGGAGATCCCACCCCCAAGATGGCAGGGCGCCTTACTTTAAATCCCATCAAACATCTGGATCTTTTTGGGACGCTGGCTTTTATTCTCACCCAGGCCATTGGTTGGGCCAAACCAGTCCCGGTCAATCCACAAAATCTAAAATCTCCCCGGCGCGATATGATGTGGATTGCGCTGGCTGGTCCGATGGCTAACTTCTTGCTCGCAGCCTCCTGTGCGCTTTTGTTACGAAATCTCCATCTTCTCCTCTGGCCTCTTTCTTTTTTAGGCCAAGGGGTGCTCCAATTTTTTGGCAAACCCCTTCTTTTAATGCTGGCGCTAGGAGTGCAGCTAAACATCGGCCTCGCAATTTTTAATTTGCTACCGGTTCCACCCCTTGACGGAAGTAAAGTCCTTGCAGGGCTGCTTCCGCGGAAGCTTGCCTGGCATTATTCTCGTTTGGAACCCTTTGGTTTTATTATTCTTCTTTTGCTCATCTTTACAGGAACCATTCAAAAAATTATACTCCCGGCGATCCTTAAACTAAGTTATTTCCTGCGGGGAGGCTTATTGTGACGAAGAAACGCGTCCTAAGTGGTATGCGCCCTACAGGGCCTCTTCACCTAGGTCATTTGCACGGGGTGCTTAAAAATTGGCTCAAACTCCAGGAAGAATACCAATGTTTTTACTTTGTGGCAGATTGGCACGCCCTTACTACCGAATATGAAAATCCTAAAAAGATTCCTGCTTTCTCCAGGGAGCTATTGTTGGAATGGCTTGCAGTGGGGCTTGATCCTGAACGCTCTGTTCTTTTTATTCAAAGTGCCATTAAAGAACACGCCGAACTCTATCTTCTCTTCGCCATGTTTACTCCTGTGTCTTGGCTTGAACGCAATCCCACTTATAAAGATATGATACGTGAACTCAAACAGAAAGATCTCGCCACCTACGGTTTTCTGGGTTATCCGGTGCTTCAGGCGGCAGATATTCTCATTTACCAGGCTCAAAAGGTCCCGGTAGGAGTAGATCAGCTTCCACATCTGGAGCTTACCCGCGAGATTGCCAGGCGTTTCAATTATCTTTACCGGGAGATTTTTCCTCTTCCAGAGCCCATCTTGGCTGAAGTCCCCAAGATCCCCGGTACGGATGGCCGTAAAATGAGTAAAAGTTTCGGCAATGCCATTTTCTTAAATGATGATGAAGAGACCGTCCGTAAAAAGATTCAGACCATGGTCACAGACGTACAGCGTCCCCGTAAAAGTGATCCGGGAGATCCTGAGAACCGCTGTGTGGCTTTTCAATTGATAAAACTCTATTTTTCTCCTGAAGAAATAGCCGAGATAGTTTCGGCCTGTAAAGCAGCAGAACTCGGGTGTGTAGCTTGTAAGAAAAAACTTGCCGAACGGGTAATAGATGGTCTTAGGCCCCTTTGGGAGCGCCGCAAACAGCTAGAAGAAAAACCAGGCCTTTTTGAAGAAATTATCTCAAGTGGAAACGAAAGGGCCAGAAAATTTGCCCAAAAAACCCTAGAGGAGGCCAAAGAGGCCCTTTTTGGTTCTAAGTGGTATTAAGTTTGAGGGCTTTGGCCAGGTCTTTAGGGCTCATTTTGGAAATAAGAGTAGCAAAACGCTTTTTCTTCTGACCATGAGTTTTAAAGAAGTCGAGTACGCGGTGCACGAGGTTTAAGGCCTCTTCAATGTTTTCGACTTTTGTAAGATAGGTCCCTTCAGTAGGTTTATAACCTCCCTTTCCGCCAAGATAGACTTTAAACCCTCCCCGCACGCCCACAAAGCCCAAGTCCAATATATTAGCCCAGGAACAGCAGGCCGGGCACCCTGCCACTCCAATTTTGAATTTATGCGGGAGATCTTCTTGAGGGAAGGCTTTGTAAATGGCCAAGGCCAGTGGAAAGGTCTCCTGGAGGGCCAATTTGCACCAAGGAAGCCCCACACAGGTGCGGGGCTGAAGGCTTTTTCCGGATTTGCGTATTTGAGCCCCAGCTCCTTCTAGCTCCTTTAAGGCTTTAAGCGCTTTCTCTTCGGTAAGACCAAGAATCATGATCTTTTGGGCAGTGGTGGGATGTACAAAGGCTCCCTCTTCGGCAAGGCGAGAGAGAACCTTCAGCACCGAGGCTGATATTTTTCCCTCAGGTAGTTCAATGCTGATGGCAAAAGAACCGTCCTTTTGGGGAATGAGCCCTGGAACCATGAAAGACCTCCTCCAAAGATCTTTAAAACTTAAAAAAACTTAAAAAGTATGTCCTTGTTACTTTAACTTGACAAGATTGGTCAAAATCTTTTAGTAATTGTTAAAGAAATTCAACTATAATTTAATTTCGCGGGAGTTTTACATGCCCAAAGCAGAAGATAAGAGTAAAGTAGCGGAACGTTCGCCGGAAATCGAGATTTTTAAAGAATATATTCGGCGTAAGGGGCTGCGTTTTACCCCGGAAAGAGAGATTATTGTGCGAGAGATTTTTGAAATTGACGATCACTTTGATGTGGACGAACTTTACCTGCGTTTGCGCAATAAGGGCAAAAAGCTCTCAAAGGCCTCTATTTATCGCACTTTGCCTCTCCTTATAGACTGTGGTCTTATTCAAGAGGTTTATCACGAGGACGGACACATGCACTACGAGCACGTCTATGGTCACGAACCACATGCTCATGTTCGTTGTCTGGAATGTCGGAAAGTAGAAGAATTTACTGACAATAGGATCAAAGAAATCGAAGAACATATCAGCAGGGAGTTCGGTTATCGGATAACGGCACTCCGCTTTGAGCTCCTTGGTTATTGTCCGGATTGCTTAAAAAAGCAATACCGTTCTTAGGGGGCAAGCGTGGAACTCAGGCTGGAAGACCTCCGTACCGGAGATGAAGGAGAGATTGTGAAGATTTTGGGAAACGGCCCTTTTCGGATCCGTCTTATGGAGATGGGTTTTGTCCCCGGAGCAAAGATACGGGTAGTGCGTTACGCCCCTTTGAAGGACCCGGTGGAATATGAAGTCAAAGGCTATCATGTGAGCCTCCGCCATGAAGAAGCGGCCAAGATTTTGGTGAGAAAACTTTAGGCTTTCACCTGCTTGGCCACAATTTCCTGGGCCTTGTCCAAGGCTTGAGAAAGGGCTTCGATCTTAGGCCCTCCCCCTTGGGCCATTTCGGGGCGTCCTCCACCTCGCCCTCCAATAAGATTAGCAAGCTCCTGGATGATCTCTCCAGCATGTATTTTACCAGCTAGATCTTTTGTTACCATGGCAAGCAGCTGGGCCTTGCCATTACTTTTAGCCCCCAGGATAACAACTCCTGAGCCTAAGCGTTCACGCAAGAAATCGCCCATCTCGCGCAGAGTTTTGGCATCTTTAGCCTCAACTTGAGCGGCAAGTACTTTAATGCCGTTTATTTCGCGTACCTTCTGGAGCAAACCTTCAAGCCCTCCGCGGGCTAACTGGCGACGTAAAGTCTCGATTTCTTGTTCAAGCTCCTTGACCCTTTTAAGGAAGCCGTCAAGGCGCTTTTCAAGCTCAGCAGGGGAGGTTTTGAGTTTGGCGGCTAGTCTTTCTCTTTCGCGTTCTAATTCGTGGACGAAGTTTACCGCTGCTTCTCCGGCAACAGCTTCAAGGCGTCTTATCCCTGCTGAGACACTCCCTTCAGAAACGATTTTAAAAAAGCCTATCTCGCCTGTGTGCCGCACGTGGGTGCCACCACAAAGCTCCATAGAAAAAGAACCTATTTGGATTACCCGTACTTCTTCTCCGTATTTTTCGCCAAAGAGAGCCATGGCTCCTTGGTCCACTGCCTCTTTGTAGGACATGATTTTGACTTCTACCGGAAGATCATCCCGGATGCGAGCGTTTACCAGATCTTCGATAGCGAAGATCTCTTCGAATTTGAGGGGTTCAAAATGGGTAAAATCGAACCGTAGGCGGTCTGGGGCTACGAGAGAACCAGCTTGATGGACATGGTCTCCAAGGATGTGTCTTAAGGCGGCGTGTAGGAGATGGGTGGCTGTATGGTGCCTGGCAATAGCTGCCCTTCGTGAAGAAAAAACAGAAAGTTTGACAGTCTCCCCCCGGCGTAAAAAGCCAGTTTTTAGGCGGAGTTTGTGAATGAAAAGATCTCCCAAACGGTAAGTATCGAGGACTTCGGCCTGCCCAGAAGGACCAATGACCAAACCAGTATCTCCTACTTGTCCGCCAGCTTCTCCGTAAAAGGGGGTTTTTGAAAAGACCGCTTCGGCTTCCTCACCTTCTCTGACTTCGGCTACCTCTTGGCCTTCCCGGACCAAGGCCAGGACCTCTGCTTCTGCTTCTGTGGTTTCGTATCCTACAAAGGTCTTTCCCAGACCGGCTTCCAGGAGTTTTCGGAAGGCCTCTGGGGCCTTAGCAAGTTCCCCCTTCCAGTGTTTACGGCTTCGCTCCCGCTGTTTCTTCATCTCCCGCTCAAAACCAGCCATATCAAGAGAGAAGCCGCGTTCTAAGGCTATATCGCGCACAATGTCATACGGAAAACCATAAGTATCATAAAGCTTGAAGATAAATTCTCCGGGAATGACTTTTTCTGCGCGGGCAGAAAGTTTGCGGAGTTCTTCTTCCAAGAGAGCAAGCCCTCTCTCTAAAGTTTCACGGAAGCGTTCTTCTTCAAGCAGTAGTATTTTTTCGATGGTTTGTTTGGCGCGCAAAAGTTCGGGATACACGTCACCCATCTCTTCCACCACTACCAGGGCTGTTTCGTAGAGAAAGGGTTTTTCAAGTCCAAGCACTCTTCCAAAACGAACTGCTCGCCGAATAATACGCCGCAATACATAGCCCCGTCCTTCATTGGAAGGAAGGACCCCATCAGCAATAAGAAAAGCCGAAGCCCGGCTATGATCCGCAATAACACGGAAAGCCACGTCATGTTTGGAATTTTCTCCGTAGTGAAGGCCTGTAAGGGCTCCAATTTTGGCCATGAGCCCGGCGAAGAGATCACAGTCGAAATTGGTCTTTACTCCTTGAATGGTAGCGGTAATTCGTTCTAGGCCCATACCGGTATCAATACAAGGACGGGGGAGGGGAGAGAGGCGCCCATTTTCATCTCGTTCGTATTGCATGAAGACCAGATTCCAGAGTTCTAGGTAGCGGTCACAGTCACATCCCACTTGGCAATCAGGCCTTCTACAACCCACTTCAGGACCTTGATCAAAGATGATTTCAGAGCAAGGCCCACAGGGGCCAGTATCTCCCATGGCCCAAAAATTGTCGGCTTCTCCTAGCCGAATAATTCGTTCGGCTGGAAGCCCAGCGATTTCCTTCCAAAGGAGGGCAGCTTCGTCATCGTCTTGGTAAACTGTTACATAGAGGCGTTCTACTGGCAATTCAAGCTCTTTGGTAAGAAATTCCCAGGCAAAGGCGATGGCCTCGCGTTTGAAATAATCTCCAAAAGAAAAATTACCCAGCATTTCAAAAAAGGTATGATGCCGGGCGGTGTAGCCTACATTTTCTAGATCGTTGTGTTTACCACCAGCCCGCACGCATTTTTGGCAAGAGGCAGCCCGTTTGTACGGGCGTTCTTCTTGTCCGAGAAAAACCTTCTTAAACTGTACCATACCGGCATTTGTAAAAAGGAGGGTCGGGTCATCTGCTGGCACGAGAGGGGAGCTTGGGACAATCTCGTGCCCGTGTCTGGCAAAGTAATCCAGAAAAAGTTTTCGGATCTCTTTTCCCTTTAAGTAACGCATTGAACCCTCCTTACTTAGCTTGCGAAAAGCATTCTACCAGAGCTTTCTGGGGAGGCTAGTTTAAGAAAGGAGCTTTTTGATCTCTTGCCAGGTGGCCTTTTTTGAAAAACCGGGGCAGGTACGACGGATGATTTCGAAACTTTCTGGATCTTTAAGGATACTTGGATGAAGAGGCCACTGGCGGCAATGAAAGGGCTTTACCGGATGGATCCGGCAAAGGCTTTCTTTTTCGTCATAAAAGATACAATGACCATTTAGTGTTTTCATCTCTACCCGGCTTCCTCGACGCACGGTGTAGAGGGAAAGAAACTCCTCCAGAGAAAGGCCAAGGAAATGGGCAATACGGGCTTGTTCTTCAGGGGTTAGAGAGACTGTACTTTCTCCTTGACAACAAAATCCACAGCGTTTGCACTCGAATAACTTTTCAGACATCAGCGTAATTTTAGCCTATTTTCATAAAGAGAAAAATTTTGCCTCTTTCCTGTTATCCAGGCTGAAGACAAAGGATCTTTTTTAAAGAATTCTACCTTGAGAGTTTGTAGGATATTTACAGGCTTAATGCTATAATCGCTTTAAACTGGCTCAAGGAGGATTTATGGAAATCAAAACTTTTTATGTTCCCGGTATATCTCATTTTTCTTACGCTGTTTTGGGCCAAAAGGGCATAATTATTATTGATCCCAAAAGGATCATAAGGGATTATTTAACTCTTCAGAAAGAGACATCCCTCCCTATAACTCATATTCTTCTGACCCACACCCATGCGGACTTTATAAGTGGACACGTCCTTCTGAAAGAGGCTACTGGGGCAGAAATTATTTTCCCACATGAAACCAATGAAGGCCAAAGTCTTGATCTTGGAGACGTCTTTCTGGAAGTGATGAAGACCCCCGGGCATACACCGGATCATGTTTCCTATCTCTTATATGAAAAATCTTCGGGAGAAAAAATTCCTTTTGCGGTCTTTACAGGGGATTCTCTTTTTGCGGGTGACGTTGGAAGACCAGATCTTTTTGGAGAAGAGAGGAGAGAAGAGCTTACAGGATACCTTTTCGAGACTATGGGCAAATACCAAAAATTGCCCGATCATGTCCTGGTTTATCCGGCTCATGGGGCTGGCTCTTTTTGTGGTAAAAGACTCTCTCAGAGGTGTCCCTCCTCCATAGGTTATGAAAAATTCCACAATTGGGCCTTAAAGTGTAGCGATTATGATGAATTTAAGAAAAAGCTCTTAGAGGGGATGCCTCTTCCTCCTCCCTATTATTTCACGACCTCACGCCGAAACCATCAGGAAGAAGGTCTTGAAAGCCCTTTGGAACCCCTGCGAGAGATATCATTGTCTTCTCTTAAGGAATATCTAGTGATAGATCTTAGAGATCAGGCCTGTTTTGCGGCTTTTCATCTTCCCGGATCCCTAAATATCGCTGCTGATATCCATTTCGCTACTGGAGCAGGTTTTGTCCTGGATCCCGAAGATCCTTTTATTTTGGTAGGAGATCCGGAAAAGCTATCATATGCTTATGAGACTCTTTTTATGATGGGCTTTGACAGAGTAGCTGGCACGGTAAGTAACGCTATTGAAAAGTGGCGAGTAGCAGCCTCTCCTCATGGCAGCCTCAAACTTCTTTCTCCCCAAACGGCTTACGAACTGTATAATGCCGGGGAAGCCATCATAATAGACGTGCGTACCGAGTCGGAGTTTGAAGAATCTCACATCTCCGGGGCCCTACATCTTCCGCTTGTTTCCTTGAAGGATCAGCTTCACTCTTTACCAGAAGATAAACTTCTCATCTTTCAGTGTGGCCATGGTTGTCGGGGCTCTTTGGCTGCCAGCCTAGCTTTAAGGGCTGGGTTTGAAAACGTAGCTAACATGGCCGGGGGTATTATGGCTTGGAAGGCTTCCAACCTCCCTTTGGCAAAAGATTAAGTGCCAGTTTTACCAGGCTTCAAAATGTTTCATTATCACCAGGAGCACAAAACAAACGATACTTTGAGCATTGTCCTTGCAAGCGAAGCAATCAAGATCCCTTCCCTTCTGTTCGGGAGAGAGGTGGTATGGGCATAAAATTGCCTCACAATGCATTTTGTTGGACAAAATGTATTCCCACTAATAAGCTAATGAAAATTTCCCCAAATCGTTTTATTTTAAGAGAAAATGAAGCTTATCTGGTAAATATGTGAAATGCAAAGGATTTTAATAACCCTTTTTATTTTCTTTCTGGAAGTTTCGAAAGTTTGGGCTGTCCAGGTGCACGGCCCGCCAGAAGGGTTTTATTCTCACATTCTTGCCCATATTTTATTTACGATTTCTATCTTGTTTATTCTTTATTTTTCTCGTCGCCATCCCATGGGAGCTGGCAAAGCGTGGTTATATTTCCGCATTTCTCTAATTTTATTTTTACTTTGGAATCTCGATACCATGATGGTACATTTTCTTGATTTGCGTTTGCCTGAAGAAGCGTTATACCTTTCTCCGAATCCCTTCGAACACAAACTTTACGGGCCTCTAACTTTTGAACGTTGGGTTTATTATATTGGCCGTTTTGACCATCTCATTTGTGTTCCGGCCATGTGGTTTATGGTGCAAAGCCTGCGTACCTTTTATCGTGAATTTAAAGAACAGAAGGTTAGAAATTGATTCATGGAGTCACTTCCTCTTTATCCTGTTTATTCGGTAGATTTTCTTGGTTCTTTCTTAATGCTTCTCCTCTCGCTAGGTGCGTTTCGCTATTCTCTTGAACTTAAGCGCCATTTTCCTCAAAGTGTGCTTTTTATGTATCTTTTTGGTCTTTCGTCAGCTTTTGTAGCCCTTTCCATTTCGCGCAGTATTGGTCACATGCTGCGCTTTATTTTTATATACGCTGGGGTGCCTCATTGGTGGCAGGATCTAGCTCCCGTTTCTGGAAGTCTCAATAGCATTTGTTTTGTTTCGGTAGCGGTTCTTACTTTTGTTTATCCGAGTGTGCGAAAGATTATCCACCGGGTGCGGGCGGATGCGGAACAACTAAAAAGAGCCAAAGAAGAACTTGAAGCCGCCAATCTGAAACTCCAAGAACTTTATCACACTTTAGAAGAAAAGGTAGAACAGCGTACGCGGGAACTTCTGGCCTCGGAGCAAAAATTTAGGCGCCTTTTTGAGAATTCTGGAGAAGTTATCTTTTTCTGCGATGCCGGAGGACGGATTTCGGATATTAATCCAAGCGGGGTTAAACTTTTAGGATTTTCCCGGAAAGAGGAAATTATAGGTCGTCCCATGCGAGATTTTTTTGCCGACGAGGATTCTTGGAGACGTTATGTGGAGACCCTCTGTAAAAAAGGATTTATCAAAGATTTTGAAGCGCGTCTTCGCAGTCATGATGGAGGAGAGAGATACGTGATCATTACCGCCAATACTATCGAAGGAGAGGAGGGATGTAAAAGGGGGTATGAAGGCATTGCTAAAGATATTACAAACTATCGCAAGATGACCGAAAAGCTTATTTATTCCGAAAAAATGGCTTCTTTAGGCCAGCTTGCCGCAGGAGTTGCCCATGAAATCAATACCCCTCTTGGCATCATTTTAGGCTATGCTCAGCTGCTCAAAAAAGAATTCAAAGACCATCCAGAGCTGGCAGAAGAGCTTGCCATTATCGAATCTCAGGCAGAAGTATGCAAAAAAATTGTTTCTGATCTTCTAAGTTTTGCCCGTTCCTCAGAAAATATCCGGGGTAAAAAATTTATTAATCTCAACGATTGTGTAATCCAAACGGTAGATATGATTCGCCACACCTTTGAGATGGACGACATTGATCTCAAGCTTCACCTTGATCCTGAACTCCCTGAAATATACGCCGATGATGACCGTATTCGACAGGTGATTTTAAACCTCCTTAACAATAGCCGGGATGCCATTGGCAAAGGTGGAGAAATCCATATCTGGACATTTGTTTCTGGCGAGCAGGTGATCATTGAGATCGGAGATACAGGCTGTGGAATTCCTCCGGAGATAAAAGACCGCATCTTCGACCCTTTCTTCACCACTAAGCCTCCCAGGCAAGGGACAGGGCTTGGCCTTTCAGTTTCTTATGGCATAATCGAAGACCACGGAGGGACAATTGAGGTTTATTCTCCTCCGAAGGAAGAAAAACATTTAAAATACGGGCTCAAAACTGTATTTGTAATCCGTTTACCTTTGGGTAGCCATGCTTAAATTGCGTCCCAAGATCCTGGTAGTGGATGATGAACCTCACATGACCAGGATGCTTGCCCGCCTTTTTCGCCAGATTCCCCAGGCTGAAATCGAAACCAGCCTTTCAGGCGAAGAGGCCCTCTCTAAGGTGGAGAGGTTTTCTCCTCTGGTGGTTGTCTCCGATATCAAAATGGCAGGTATGGATGGAATTACACTTCTTAAAAAGATTCGGAAATTTGACCCCACCATTTCTGTCATTTTGATTACCGGCTACGGCACCATCGAAATGGCAGTAGAAGCTTTAAAAATCGGAGCCTATGACTTTATTCAGAAACCCTTTGATAGCGATCGCATCCTTCATATCGTAGAGC
>JALSPG010000012.1 GCA_026986115.1 Thermodesulfobacteriales bacterium | reverse complement strand
ACCCCTGTTGCGCTCAAGGATCTGATGGGCAATCCGGGTAAGCGCCCGATCAATCTCTTTTTCGCTCATGAGGAGTTTTTCTTCCATATTTTCTTTCTACTCTTTTTGTAAACGATATTCAAGAAATTGCATTGATTTAGTACCTTATGGTCACCGCAATTTACATTGCAAGCCCCATGTGAGGTAAGCTAACCGAGCTTTTTGGGATAAACCCAGCGGCTGTGATAGATTACATAGACATTTCCCGATAGCCTCATACATGAGCGGTCTTATAAGGAGTCTATCCTGAGACAAGCCAAAAATTTTTTCGGCTGAGAAATTTTTTCAGTAAAGTTTGGGCAAATTTTGAGGCAATACATTTGCTTGACTTCTGGATAAAAAAACATAAAATTAAATTGCCTGCGGAAATTTCTTTTTAAGCTCTCCTATTGAGCCTTCCTGAAGAGCAGGCATCAAAAAAGCAAATCAAAGAGGTGTTGGTTATGTCTGAGGTGCAGGAAACTTTAAAAGAAGAACAAGAAGTTTCTCTGGGGGGCGAAACCCTGGAAAAAGAAGCCCCTGAAAACAAAGAGCCTGTTGAACCTACAGAAAAGCCGGAGCCCATTAGTCTAACGGAATTGCGGAAAAAATCTTTAGCCGAACTTCAGGAGTTGGCTCAAAAGTATGGGATAGAAGGCCCTCTTTCTATGCGAAAACAAGAGATCATTTACTCTATTATTCAAGCTCACCTTGCACGCGGAGGCGAAGTGCGAGGGGAAGGTGTGTTAGAAGTTCTTCCAGAAGGCTTTGGTTTCCTCCGTTTCCCCGATTATAGCTATCTTCCCGGGCCAGATGATATTTACGTCTCGCCCTCTCAGATTAGGCGTTTTAATCTCCGCACCGGTGACACCGTCTCTGGCCTTATCAGGCCCCCTAAAGAAGGAGAGCGTTATTTTGCTCTTCTTAAAGTAGAAAAAATAAATTTCGAAGATCCGGAAAGGGCCCGTAATAAAATCTTATTCGATAACTTGACCCCTATCTATCCTGATGAATGGCTAAGGCTAGAGACAGACCCTGATAACTTTTCCACCCGTATCATTGATCTTTTTGTACCCATTGGGAAAGGACAGCGTGGCCTTATTGTAGCTCCTCCTCGCACCGGAAAAACCATGCTTCTCCAAAATATCGCCAACGGAATTACCAGGAACCACCCAGAGGTTTATCTCATCATCCTCTTGATTGACGAGCGTCCCGAAGAGGTAACGGATATGGAACGCAGTGTGCCCCAGGCTGAGGTTATTAGTTCTACCTTTGATGAACCTCCTCAAAGACACACTCAAGTAGCGGAAATGGTAGTTGAAAAGGCCAAGAGGCTAGTAGAACACGGCTATGACGTAGTAATCCTTCTTGATAGTCTTACTCGTCTGGCCCGAGCCTACAACACCGTAGTGCCCTCAAGTGGAAAACTTCTTTCAGGTGGTATTGATGCCAATGCCCTCCATAAGCCCAAACGCTTTTTCGGGGCTGCCCGGAATATAGAAGAGGGAGGCAGCCTCACTATTATTGCCACCTGTTTGGTAGATACAGGTAGTCGCATGGACGAAGTGATTTTTGAAGAGTTTAAAGGCACCGGAAATATGGAAATTCACTTGGATCGCAAACTTGCCGACCGTCGTATCTGGCCGGCAATCGATATCAATAAGAGTGGCACCCGTAAAGAAGAATTGTTACTACCGGAAGAGGTCCTTAATCGGGTCTGGATTTTGCGAAAACTCCTTTCACCATTAAATCCTGTAGATTGCATGGAATTTCTTCTTGACAAAATGAAAGACACCAAAAACAATGCAGAATTCTTAGCGGCGATGAACCGCTAAACCTAATAAGATAGTAGGAGGAAGAAAATGAAAAAGGGTATCCACCCCGAGTATTATAAGAAGGCGGTTGTTCGTTGTGCTTGCGGTAACGAATTTATCGTAGGGAGCACTCTTCCCGAGATCCGGGTTGAAGTATGCTCTAAGTGCCATCCTTTTTACACCGGTGAACAGCGCATTCTTGACACTTCTGGCCGCGTAGAAAAATTTATGAAAAAATATGAAGAATATTATAAAAAACTCGAGCAAGAGCAGGGGAAAAAGTCTTAATAAATGGGTTTTGCAGCACATTATCTCAAAAAATTAGACGCCGTTGAAAAACGCTTTGAAGAATTGACCAACCTTTTGGCAGATCCCGAAATTGTGGGGGATAGGCAGAAGTATACCCAAATAGCAAGAGAACACGCTGAGCTTTCTGAAATTGTCGATACTTATCGTCAATACAAAAAAATTCTTGAAGAAATCGCAGGCAACAAAGAGCTTCTCGAAGATTCTGACGAAGAACTTGCTAAGCTTGCCCGAGAGGAACTCAAAGAACTGGAAGCCAAGAAGGAAGAGTTGGAAAAACGCCTTATGTTTCTACTCCTTCCCAAAGACCCGAATGATGAAAAGAATATTATGCTTGAAATTCGAGCGGGGACAGGTGGAGAAGAGGCTGCCCTTTTTGCTGCGGACCTTTTCCGAATGTACAGCAGGTATGCGGAACGAAAGGGTTGGGAAGTTGAAATACTTGACGTTAATCCTACGGGTCTGGGAGGATTTAAGGAAATTATTGCCCTTATTAAGGGGCGAGGGGCTTATAGCCGTCTCAAATACGAAAGCGGTGTTCATCGGGTCCAACGAATTCCAGAGACGGAAAGTGGTGGCCGGATTCATACTTCTGCGGTTACGGTGGCAGTACTTCCTGAAGCAGATGAAGTAGACGTAGAAATTCGCCCCGAAGATTTAAAGATCGATACTATGCGCGCCAGCGGAGCTGGGGGCCAACACGTTAATAAGACAGAAAGTGCTGTAAGAATTACTCATATCCCTACAGGGATTGTAGTCTATTGCGCCAATGAGCGTTCTCAACACCAAAACCGTGCCCGCGCAATGCAGATCTTACGGACGAGACTTTACGAACTAAAGCTAAGAGAACAAGAGGAAAAGATCCAGGCTGAACGCCGGAGTCAGGTAGGTTCGGGGGATCGTAGTGAACGGATCCGGACCTATAATTTTCCGCAAAATCGTGTTACTGACCACCGGATAGGCCTTACCCTTTACAAATTAGAACAAGTACTTGACGGAGAACTTGACGATATCATCGACAGTCTCATAACTTATTACCAGACCGAAGCCTTAAAGGAGCACGAAACTGTAGAACAGGCGGCTTGAAGATGATACCCCACATAGAAGATTATAGCTTTGGTCGAATAGTTATTTCGGGAAAGACTTACACCAGTGACGTAAAGATCATCTTAGAGAAGATAGTACCCAATTGGTGGCGCAAAGAAGGGCACTATCTTTACCTCGAAGATATTGAAGATATTCTGGCTTCAGAGGCGGAAATTTTAGTAGTGGGCACTGGAGCTTACGGAGTTATGAAAATAGATCCTTCTGTGCGCGAGGCTTGTGCCCAAAAAGGGATAAGACTTGAGGCCTTTAACACAGCCGAAGCTGTAAAGCGTTTCAATGCTTTGGCAGAAGCCGGAGAAAAAGTTGCTGGGGCCTTCCATCTTACTTGTTAATTTTTGTCATTAGTCTTTGAAAGAAGTTTGGACTTGTTAATTTTTGTCATTAATCTTTGAAAGAAGTTTGGGACTTGCTTTAAAGTAAACCCGTCTGCGAGATCCTATTCTCTTTTTTCTCCTTTCACCTGGATGATAAATTTCACGGATGGAAAGCTCTTTAATCAAAAAAGTCCCGAAATTCTGAAAAGAGACGTTTTTACCCTGAATTAAAAGTTCTTTAAGGGCCTCAAAGAAACTATCTACCAGAAAAAGTGCTCTTCTAGTACTTATGTGAAGTTTTCGAGCCAAAAGGGCGGCTAATTGGTATTTGGTCATGCTGCAAGTTTGAGGCCCAAAGGGAGGCTTTCACCAAAGAGACGTGAAGCCTCCTTTCTGGCCATGGGTAGTGGTTTTTCAAGGGCTTGAAGGGTTTCTTCCGAAAGTCCAAGTTTTTGTGCTTGTTTTTTAGCCTCATGGAGAAGTTCTGGTGAAAGATCTCTCAAACGGTCTCCTGTAAGGCGACACATGGTTAAAAGGGCTTCAGCACAAATCCTTCTTTGTTTTTCTTTGGGAGGTTTTTTAGAAAGTGCCTGGAGAAATTTTTGGACCAGGGGCTCTGCCTCTGAGGCGGGAATAACACAATTTGCCGGACCATAAAGGAGCTCCCTGGCCAAAAGTCTACTGGCAGCAAGTAAAAGGAAACGGTCATATTTCTTAAGAGCTCTTTTTAAGAGCTCACGCGCCAGCTCTAACTTAAGGGGCGGTTTTAATCTTTCAAGGTTAGCTAGGCAAAGAAGCATCTCCCGTTTTTCTTGAGGGGAAACTTTGGGTGTTTTGGAGGCTTTTGCAAGACCAAAGAAGGGTTTTAATTTGGCAAAAAGCTGTTCTTGCTGCCCCTGGTTTAACCCCCCGGCTACCCGACGCCAAAAAATCCACCATTCAAGATTTACAGCCCGATCACTACGATAAAAAGGCCCTTCAAAATAAAGCCCCCAAACTTTGCGGATCCGGAAGGGGTCAAGAGGATCTCCATAACCCGGTCTCAACGTAAATCCCGTAAGGTTAAACCACCGTGCTTCATGAGAAGCCTTTTTGTGGCGAAGGTCTTTCAAATCCAGAAGGGTGTCCGCAAGGCGTCGCAAAAGAGTAAGAGGCCAGCGATCCTTCTCCATTTCAAAAATTTCTTCAAGACGGCGAGAAAGCTGTGAAAGGCCGTCTCCTGCTTGAAAGGCTTGCTCAAGAGTTTTTATGGCTTTGAGAAGCCGGTCTTCTTCGATTTGGAGGGGAGGCTTTTCTTCTTTTTTGACCAATATCCCTTCTGGTTCTTCGGGCAATTGTTTCTCTTCTTCTCGAAGTGAAAACTGCAAGCGCCAGCGATGTGGTGTCTCTAGTGAGCAACAAAAAGTCTCGATTATTCCTATCTCTGAAAGTTCCACTTCAAGACGCACCGGAATCTCTTTAAAACCGCTTTTTTTGCCAAACTTAAGAACCGTGGTGAGAGGGGGAAGAGTGGCAAAATCTTCGTCTATTTCTACCACGCTCCCTAAAGCGTCCTGACGAAGAGAAGAAGTATAGAAAGGAAATTTTACTGGTCTGTTGGTGAGCACATAAAATTTTTGAGGAAGGGCCAAATGGTCTCCTTCTTTTACCCCTTTGGGAACTAAGCAAACAGCTTTGGGCTTCCCTTTTTCTTCAACCCCAATGTAGTAGGCTCTAGGCAACCCCCCTCCAACCCGTATTCCAAAACCTTCTCGTACCAAACCATAGTAGGCTGCTCCGATAGCCACAGCCAAATCAAGGGAAACGGTTTCAAGCTCACGCGGTTCATTTCCGTACCAGCGTGTAATTTCTTCTCTCAGACGTTGTCGGAAAAGAGGGGGCTTAAGGGCTCCACCGTTATATAG
>JALSPG010000011.1 GCA_026986115.1 Thermodesulfobacteriales bacterium | reverse complement strand
ACCCCTGTTGCGCTCAAGGATCTGATGGGCAATCCGGGTAAGCGCCCGATCAATCTCTTTTTCGCTCATGAGGAGTTTTTCTTCCATATTTTCTTTCTACTCTTTTTGTAAACGATATTCAAGAAATCCCTCTGTAAAAAAAGCCATTTATAGCAAACTTTCGCCAAGTTATACGACCTTTAAAGGTTCAAACTAATTCTCGAAAGACGGCATTGGCCAAAAGTCGACCTTTTTGAGTAAGACGCAGGTGGTTGTCAGAGATTTCCAAAAGTCCCATCTCAAAAAGCCTGCGGAGTCGTGCCCCATAATAAGCTCTCAGATCATACTGAAAGCGTTTGCGAAACAGAAAAAGATCAATCCCACCTAAAAGGCGCAAACCCAATATTACTGCTTCCCTGAAACGTTCCTCTTCGGTAAGTTTTTCTACCTCCCGGGGAGGAAGAACCCCTTCTTCTAAGCTTTTGAGATAAAGATGAAGGTCTTCTACGGTCTTGGTTCGCCTTCCGTGCAAATAAGAAGCTGCTGCTGGACCAAGCCCCAAATAGGGACGAGCTTCCCAATAAAATAGATTATGGCGACACCTAAAACCAAAACGGGCAAAATTTGAAATTTCATAGTGCTCATAACCCACTTCTACCAAAAAAGAGTGAACAAATTCGTACATCCTGATTACTTCATCTTCTGGCGGAAGAGAAAGCTTTCCCTTACGGGCTTTTTGGTAAAAGGCGGTCCCTTCCTCTAAGGTCAATTCGTAATAAGAAATATGCTCCGGGGCCAAAAGTTTTATTTCTTTTAATTCTTGCTCCAAAAGTATAAGAGTTTGACCAGGCCAACCAAAAATAAAATCGAGAGAAATATTTTTAATCTCTGCGTTGCGTGCAGCTTCAAAGGCCTTTTTTATATCGTCTATGCTATGTCTTCGCCCTAAAGCTCTAAGGCCCTCCGCCCTCAAACTCTGGGCTCCCAAGCTCAAACGATTAAAAATGGACTTTACGGCCCTCAAATATTTCAACGTAAGCCCCTCAGGGTTTGCTTCCAAGGTGGCCTCTTGCGGAGTGAAGGTTAGTTCTTTCTCCAAAAATTCATAAAAATTTTGGTAAAACCAAGGAGGAAGAAGAGAAGGAGTTCCACCTCCCACATATAAGGTAACGAAGCGGTAGGATTCTAATTCTGCCCGGCGGAGAAGAACCTCCTTTTTTAGGGCTTTAAGAAATTTTCTGAGAATTTCTTCTTCAGGAGGCTGGGGAAGTGAGTAAAAATCACAGTAAGGACATTTGGCTCGACAAAAAGGGACGTGTAAATAAAGGGCTGCCTCCTCTAGCCCCAACCCCCGCCTCCTGGGGTACGGATTTCGAGGACATCTCCTGCTTCAACTTCTAGAGTAACCTTGCCGGGCAAAATTCTCTTGCGCCCATCCTTCTCTAAAATATTTTGTCCCCTTCGACCGGCTTTCCCCCCGAAGAGTCCGTATGGAGCAAGACGCCTGCGCTCCGAAAGAATAGTCACCGTGGCGGGTTTAAGGAAACGAAACCTCCTAATAAGACCATCTCCTCCTCGGAATTTTCCCCTCCCTCCAGAGCGTAAGCGAAAAGCGTATTTTTCTACTAATATCGGGTACTCTCGCTCTAAAGCTTCAATAGGAGTATTCAGGGTATTGGTCATATGGGTATGAACTCCTGAGAGGCCAGCAAGCCCTGGGCGTCCTCCCATTCCTCCTCCGATAGTTTCGTAATAGGTAAAACCTTCTCCTCCAAAGGCAAGATTATTCATAGACCCACAGGAAGCAGCGGGAATTTGCTCCGGAAGGGCCTGAGCCAAAGCCCCCAAAACAACGTCTACTACCCGTTGAGAAGTCTCTACATTGCCAGCTGCCACCGGAGCCGGATAAACAGCATCCAAGATGGTACCCGGCCTGGTAAGAATTTGAAAAGGATAAAAAGCCCCTTCGTTGGCTGGAATTTCTCCCCGGGCCAAAGAAAAAAATACATAGTAAACCGCTGCGCAAGTCACCGCACGCACAGCGTTAAGACTGGTTCTTACCTGGGGAGAAGACTCCCTAAAATCGAGAAGTATCTTGTCTCCCTCAATGACAATTCTTACGCGGAGAGGCAACGGTTTTCTGTCAAGCCCGTCATCATCTAGATAGTCTTCAAAATAGTATTCCCCATCCGGAATATCGCTTATCAAGGTTCGCATAAGCTTAGCGCTATATTCCAAAAGAAGCTGAAAACGTTCTTTAAGAAAAGGAAGACCATAACGTTTGATAAGCTCTCGCACCCTTATTTCACCCCGGTGCAAGGCTGCTAACTGGGCCCTAAGATCTCCTTCTCTTTCTGCTGGATTGCGCACCCGAGACAAAAAATCCTTCCAAAAAGCCTCGTTAAGACGACCCCCTTCCAAAAGTTTGAAAGGGGGAATCAATACCCCCTCTTCTTCAATGTGAGTGGCCAAAGGCATTGAACCCGGAGTCTTTCCCCCAACATCCGCGTGATGAGCACGCACAGTAAGATAGAAGGCCACTTCGTCTTTTTCATAAACGGGTTTAATTAAGGTTATGTCCGGCAAATGGGTTCCCCCGGCGTAAGGATCGTTAGTAATTACAACGTCATGAGGGAAAAGCTTTAGTTTTTTGCGAACTTCGGAAAGGGTGTGAGGCATAGCTCCTAAGTGCACTGGTATATGGGCCGCCTGGGCAATAAGTCGTCCTTTGCCGTCAAAAATGGCACATGAAAAGTCCCGCCGTTCTTTAATATTGGCCGAAAAAGAAGATTTTTGGAGAACAATTCCCATTTCTTCAGCCACGGCAGCAAAAAGGGAATTAAAAATGGTGACTTCGACTTCCTCGCGCATCAAAGCTCTCCCTTCACTTCTTTATGGAGCCTTTCAAAGAATTCTTCCATGAAACGATATCTATCCGCTGCCAAGCGTTGCCCTTCTTTAGTAAGAAGTTGATCCTTGATCTTAGAGAGTTTCAATTTAAATTCCCGCCATGCTGTATCCTCTTTGGAATAGGGCTCTGTACTATTGAGGTCTACTTCCGGATTATGAAGTCTTGCCCCTACTTCCCCGGCAAAAAGAAAAGCCCTTCCGATACCCACGGCTCCTAAAGCATCAAGTTTGTCGGCATCAAAAAGTACCTTGGCTTCGGGTGTTTGAGGACGCTTTGAACTCCGAAACCGATGTGAAGCAATGGCTTCAACAACTTTTGCAATAAAATCCTCTGGAAGATTGTACTTACGCAAGATCTTCTTGGTGAGTTCAGCCCCAAAAGCAGCATGGCAAACCTTCCCCTTGGTGCGCTTCTCTTCTGCCCTCCCGATATCATGGAAAAGTGCTGCTACCCGTACCACATCAAGATCTGCCCCTTCAGCCCGAGCCAATCTCTCTGCTAAGGCCAAAACCCGCCAAACATGATCGAGCCGGTGGCTACCCCCATTTTCTTCATAATAACTTCGGGCCTCTTCTACTAACTTTTTCCAAAGTTCCGGAGTAAGGATACTCATATTTTTCATTAGTAACAGGGGCTCTTTCTTTTGCAAATTAGAAGTGAAAATAGTAGAAAATGGACATGGCGCAGAAAAGCCTCTTCGGGAAAAAAATCTTATTCCGCTGGTCAAAGGAGCCGCTTTTTGTAATTGATGGGAGCTCCTTTATTTTTCGGGCTTATTTTGCCATCAAGGGACACCTTTCAAATCGAAAGGGGCTTCCTACCAAAGCCATTTTTGGTTTCACTCAAATGCTACTTAAACTATTACGAGAGAAGGATCCTCAATATGTAGTAATATGTTTTGACGCCAAGGGGCCCACTTTTCGGCACGAAATATACGAAGCATATAAAGCCAACCGCCCCCCCCTTCCCGATGATCTTGCCGTACAACTTCCTTATATTCGTGAGATAGCTGAAGCCTTTGGGATTCCTATTCTTGAAATTCCGGGTTTTGAAGCCGACGATCTTATTGCCTCTCTCGCCACTAAACTGGATCACCCCGTAGTCATTGTTGGTGGAGATAAAGACCTTTTACCTTTAGTCTCAGAAAAGATAATCCTTTGGGATCCAATGAAAGATGAAGTCATTGATCTTCAAACAGTAAAAGAACGTTATGGAATAGAACCACCAAAGCTCTTGGACGTTCGGGCCCTAGCCGGAGACCCAAGTGATAATATTCCGGGAATTCCAGGAGTAGGAGAAAAAACGGCCCTTAAACTGGTAAAAGAGTTTGGCTCCCTCGAAAATGTCTTAAAAAACGCCTCTCAAATCAAACAAAAACGCCTCCGAGAAAATCTTATCAGCTATGCTGATAAAGCCCGCCTTTCCTACGAGCTCGTAAAGCTGAATACAGAAGCACCCGTCCCTCTGGAATTAGAATTTTATCGTAGAAGACCTCCTGATATTTCGCGCCTCCGTGCCCTTTTTCTAGAGCTAGAATTCAAAAAGTTACTAAAAGAACTCCCTGCCACCAAAAACATCTCTTATCAAGATTATGAACTGGTAATAGAGACCCAAAAAGCAAGACAAATCCTTGAGGAAGCCCGGAAAAATTCCCTCTTGGTAATAGACATAGAAAGCAATTCTAAAGATCCGATGCGGGGTAAAATAGTAGGAGTGGCCTTATGTTTTTCCCCTCCTAAAGCCTATTATTTCCCCTTCGGACACGAAGGATTAGAGGCTTCTTCTCAGCTTCCACCCGAAATCTGGGAGGCCTTTTCCTCTCTACTCGAAAAAGAAACCCCTAAAAAGATAGGTCACAATATCAAGTATGACCTCATCATCCTTAAAAGGCATGGGGTTGAAATGGCAGGGCTAGAAGGTGACACTATGCTGGCTTCTTATCTTCTAGACCCTACCAGACGCACTCACGGGCTTGATGAATTGGCCGAAGAAATTTTAGGCCATAGCATGATTTCATACAAAGAGGTCACCAAAGAGCTCCAAAAAGGAGAAAGTTTTGCCCGTGTACCCCTTGAAAAGGCCAAAGAATATGCGTGTGAAGATGCCCATGTAACCTACCTTCTTTATCAATATTTTTGGCCTAAACTCAAAGAAGAAACCCTTTGGTCTGTCTTTGAGAAGATTGAGAAACCACTTATTTGGGTATTAGCCCGGATGGAAATGGCTGGTATCCGGATAGATGTGCCTTATCTTAAAAGACTTTCTGAAGAACTTGCCAAAAAACTACGAGAACTCGAAGAGCAAATTTTTTCTCTGGCCGAAGAAAGATTTAATCTCAATTCAAGTAGACAACTAGCTTTTATTCTTTTTGAAAAATTAAAATTACCAAAAGTAAAGCGCACCCCTAAAAAAACCGCCTTTTCCACTGACAATGAAGTCTTAGAAGAGCTTTCCGTCTACCATGAACTTCCGCGCCTAGTCTTAATTTATCGTACACTTGCCAAGCTCAAATCTACCTATGTCGACGCCCTTCCCAAGATGATAAATCCGGAAACCAAGAGAATTCATACTTCCTTTAACCAAACTGTTACTGCTACAGGACGCCTTTCTAGTAGTGATCCCAACTTACAAAATATTCCGGTACGAGGAGAAGAGGGGACCAAAATAAGAAAGGCCTTCATACCTGAAAAGGGCTTTCTTTTTCTATCGGCAGACTATTCACAGATAGATCTCCGCGTCTTGGCCCATTATTCTGAGGACCAAACCCTTATAGAGGCCTTCAAAAGGGGAGAAGATATTCACCGCCGTACAGCAGCAGAGATTTTCGGTGTTCCCCCTGAAAGGGTAACTCCTGAAATGCGCCGTATGGCCAAAACCATCAATTTTGGCATCGTCTATGGTATGAGCCCTTACGGGCTGGCTAAAGAACTGAAAATTGGAAGACGTGAGGCCAAAGCCTTTATTGAACGCTACTTTGAACGATATCCGGGAGTCAAACGTTACATGGAACGCATTGTGGAAGAAGCACGGAAAAAAGGCTTTGTCCAAACCCTTTTGGGGCGCAAACGCCCTCTTCCAGACATCAAAAGCCCCAACCGCACAGCTCGCGAATTTGCAGAACGCACAGCAATTAACACCCCAATCCAGGGAACTGCTGCTGATATCATTAAACTGGCCATGATTCAAATCGACCGTGTCCTCCAAGAAAGAAACTTTAAGACTCGAATGCTTCTTCAAGTTCACGATGAGCTACTTTTTGAAGTACCCCCAGAAGAACTTGAAGAAATTAAAGAAATTGTCCGACAACAAATGGAAGGAGTGGTAACCCTTAAGGTACCACTTAAGGTTAACCTAGCCGTAGGTAAGAATTGGGCAGAGGCTAAGGCATGAGTTGGCAATATTTTGAAAGCGGCTATGAGCGCACTACCGATAAAAATCTTATCAAAATCCTCCTCGAAGATTTACGGGACAGGGCTTACTGGTTACAGTTTGTGGCCTCCGGTTTCCGTTCTGGCCCCACTATTTTGCTCGAAATAAATAAAAAACAGCTTGTTTTTGATCTCCCCCGCCCCTGGAATGCCAATCTTGTTGTAGCCCGGGTTATTTACCGGGATAGTGAAAAAATACAGCATTCCTTCAAAGTCAAAATCCTTAAGACAGACCCTGAAAAGAAAGCAGTGATCACTTCTTACCCTCAAGAATACTTTCGCCTCGAACGAAGGAGGTTCTACCGGGTCTCTGTACCTGAAGGTTCAGAAGCCACCTTTTGTTACCGGAATCAAGAAATCAAGGCTGATATTCTGAACATTAGCGGGTGCGGAATGGCGATCTTAGCCCCCAGAAAAGTCACCCTCTCAGTTGGAGATCTGCTAGAAAATATTGAGCTTGACTTGATGGTTTCGGTAGGAAAGGCCTACGACCGCAAGATAAGAATCAAAAAGGCCCGCATTGTTAGAGAAATGTCCCGTAATCAAGCCCGTAAACTTTACGGGATAGAATTCTTATTTGAAAAAGAAAAAGAAAGAGAACCTATTCTGCGCTATACCATCAAACGCGAAATCGAACTCCGCAAAGCCGAAGTCTAAAGAGGTCTCATCTCCAAGGCCTTTTTATAAAGAGCTAAATACTTTTCCGAAACTTTATCCCACGTATAATTTTCGTAAATGTGCGCTACTGCCTGTTTTATCATCTGGATGATTTTTTCCGGCTCCTTACGGAAAACCTCAAAAGCCCGTAAAATAGCCCCTGCCAATTCTTCTGGCTTTTGTTCCACATAAACAAACCCGTTGAAACTATCTTTCACTTTTACCAACCCACCGGTATGACGCACAATGGGAAGATTGCCCATAAGCTGAGCCATAAAATCTGTAAGACCACAGGGTTCATAATTTGAAGGAATAACAAAAAAGTCGCCAGCGGCATAAATCAAATTGGCAAGTTTCGGATCATACCCCAAAAGAAGGGCCATTTTGTCGGGAAAATCACGTGTTAAAGCGATCAAGCTTTCTTCTATCTCTGGGGTTCCGGTACCTAAAATCACGGTAATAAATTCTTCTCCGCTTTCATAGAGCAAACGTAAGGCCTGGGCCAAAGTATCTATACCTTTTTGCTCTGTAAGACGGGATACCGCTGTGACCAAGGGCCAGGCCTTTCTATCTTTGGGTTTTCCATAAACTTTGACCTTGAGTTCGCTTCTTAATATTTTTGCAAACAACTCCTGCCGGCACACCTTTTTGCCTGCCAGATCCCCTTTTGCAGGATCAAAGGCTGCAGGGAGCCCGAGTTTTTCCGGTTGACGGGGATCGAAATCTTCAGGTGTGATTCCGTTGGTAATCCCTTCAAGTTTGATTCCTCTTTCTTTGAGGGCATGCCCTAACCAACCGGTATGAGCGTCGAGATCCGTCTCCTGGAGTTCTTTGGCGTACTGTTCAGAAACAGTATTTATAACGGCATACCTAGCCCCACAAAGAAAGGGATTAAAGGCGTTATTGAGCAAAGAATCATTTATTACCCACCAGGGAAGACCTGTATTGGCTTTGGCAAAGGGAAGATCTCCCACATCTTGATGGTAGCCAAGACCAGCATTGTGGATGGTAATAATAAATCCAGTAGGTGGAAAATAATCCCTCAGACCCATAATTTCCCTAGCTAGGGCTGGAGTGCAGGCGGTATGGCCATCGTGGCAATGGACAATACCAGGTCTTTCATCAAGCCTTATAGCTGTACAAAGGGCCATCTTTTGAAGGAGAATATTCATGGCGAAATAATCAAAATGTCCCATTCCTTTCTTCTTCCATGGTTCACGTTTTTCTTCCTCCTCAGTATAGGTGTAAATACCCAGTTTTTCCGCATAACGTTCGGCCTCAACTAAAAAAATCCGCACCCCATTGATCTCTCCTTGCCAAAGAGAAACCTCCTCACGGCGTTCCTCCTGCGCGTAGTCCATATCAATCGAAAAAGAGACCCCCATTTCTTTAAAGCCGAGTTCTTGAGGTTTTAAAAAACCATAACGGGGTAAAAATACGGTAACTTTAAGGCCTTTTCGCACCAATGCTTCGGAAAGCTCCTGGGCCACATCTTTCAGACCACCTACACCTGCCAAATCCCGATATTCTCGGGTTAAAGTGTAAATTTCTTTGATTTGGGACATTTTCAAACTCCTGTAAATTTAAATTGGCCTTTACCAAGGACGTCGTGTAAATGGATAATACCAAGGACTTTGTTTTCGGCTACTACCGGCAAAACAGTAATTAAATTCTTTTCCATCACGTAGAGGGCCTCCGCTGCCAAGGCTTGAGGAGGAATAGTTTTTGGGTTTCTGGTCATAACTTTTTCTACAGGAAGATCGCGAAAATCGCCATATTTTAAAAGGGCTCTTCTCAGATCTCCATCTGTCACAATTCCACATAGGAAATCGTTATTGTCAAGGACTAAAGCGCAACCAAGGCCTTTACGATTTATTTCAAAAAGGACTTCCGTCATCTTTTCGCCAAGGCGTACCAAAGGAAGAGCCTTTCCGCGCAGCATTATTTGAGAGACCTGTACTTTAAGCCTCTCCCCCAAACTTCCTCCCGGATGGTTTCGACGAAAGTCTTCTAGCTTAATATCCCGCAATTTGGCAAGCACCATGGCTAAAGCATCTCCCATCGCTAGGGTAGCAGTAGTGCTAGCCGTAGGTGCAACCCCCAAAGGACATGCCTCTCTTGGTACCCCCACATCAACTACCACGTCGGCTTCCTTTGCTAAAGTAGAATGGAGGTTTCCGGTAAAAGCAACAATTTTTACCCCCCTTCTCTTAAGACTAGGAAGCAATTTGTTCACTTCTTCAGTTTCCCCAGAATTTGAAATAGCCAAAAGGATATCTTCTGGTACCACCATCCCGAGATCACCATGTAAGGCTTCCGCAGGATGCAGGAAAAAAGAGGGAGTCCCGGTAGAAGCTAAAGTGGCTACAATTTTACGGCCAATGAGACCACTTTTTCCAATCCCTGTTACAACTACACGGCCTTTAGCCTGCCAGATAAGCTTTACGGCCTCTACAAAAGCCAAATTGAGTTTTCCAGCCACAGCTTTGAGGCCTTCGATTTCTACTTCTAATACTTCCCGGGCTGAAGACAAAATTGCCTCTGTATTCATAGATCCCCTAAAAGATTAAATTTGTTTATGAAAGCTACAAAATTTTCTGCTTGACAGCTACCCCAGAACGCACCATGTTTCTCTGGAACATGAAAAAAAAAGATCTTCATTACCGAGAAAAAGAAAATTTTCTCAAGCTAGCAAGTCATCTCCCTCCGGAGAAAAAGGAACTTTTTTTGCACTTATTTGAGATATTTCTTGAAACCGAAGAACACGTCACTCCGGAAGCGTTCAAAAAAATTCTGGAAGAGAAAAGGCTTTCTCTCTCAGAAAAAGAGGTAGTGGAAGCCCTGGAATTCTTTTGCAAACTAGGCTTTGCCCAACGCAAAGATTTCCTGGGGAAACCTCCTCTTTACGAGCATCGTCATCTTGGAGAACACCATGATCACCTCATTTGCACCAAATGTGGTCGTATTCAAGAATTTTTCTTACCTCAGCTTGAAGATTTACAAAATGAAATTGCCAAACAGTACGGTTTCAAGCCGCTGGATCACCGTCTTGAAATCTACGGTCTTTGTACTGAATGTCAGGCCATAAGGGCCAAACCGGCTCTTCCTCTTACGTTGGTTTCCCCAGGAGAAAAGGTACGAGTAGAAAGATTCCTCGGGGGAACGCAAGTTCGTTCGCGGCTTGCTGCTATGGGTATTACGACTGGAGAGATCCTAGAAGTAATCAATAACTGCGGGCCTATCATTGTTTCGGTAAAAGATGCCCGCTTGGCTATCGGCCAGGGTTTGGCTCAAAAAATCCTCGTTACACCTCTTGACTAAAGGTCTTCACGCCGTAAACGCAAGATTTGTAAGGCCTTTCCTGTAGTACTGTCAACTTCTAAGAAAACGGCTTCCAGTTTTTTAGGCCCAGACTTGGGAACCTCAAGTTTACGGGGTACTTGGGTAAGAAACATTTCTATAGCCTGCCTCTTATGCATACCAATTACACTATCTCTTAGGCCTGTCATTCCTACATCTGAAAGATAGGCTGTCCCCTGAGGCAGAATTCTTTCATCGCTGGTCTGAACATGGGTATGTGTTCCCAGCAAAGCCGAAATTTTCCCATCCAAATACCAGCCTAAAGCCAACTTTTCTGAAGTGGCTTCGGCATGAAAATCCACCAGGATACAAGGAGTATTCGAACGTAATCTTTCTGCCAAAGCTATACCCTGGCGAAAAGGGCATTCAAGGCTTCTCATAAAAACGCGGCCTTCAAGATTAATAACTCCCAATTTTTTCTCCCCTTTTTCCAAAAGGGCATACCCCTTTCCTGCTGCTCCTGCCGGATAATTGGCTGGCCGTAAGACCTTTTCGGCCTTGGCAAGATAAGGCAAAAATTCCCGTCGCCAGATATGATTACCACTGGTTAAAAGATCAAAACCGGCCTCAAAGAGTTCGTTGGCTACGGCCTCGGTTAGGCCATAGCCTCCGGCGGCATTTTCTGCGTTACCCAAAATAAAATCCGGGGCAAATTCTTCTTTTAAAGGGGGTAAAAACCGCCTGACAGCTACTCTCCCGGGCCGTCCGACAATATCTCCTACAAAGAGGATCCTGATCTTATTTGGCATATTCCACAGCCCTCGTCTCACGGATCACCGTAACTTTAATAAGCCCCGGATAAGTAAGCTCTTTTTCTATCTTTTTGGCAATATCCCGGGAGAGCAAAACTGCTTCCTCGTCAGAGATTTTGTGGGAATCCACAATAACTCGAATTTCACGACCAGCTTGGATAGCATAAGCCTTTTGTACACCAGCAAAGGAGGTCGCAACCCGTTCTAAATTTTCAAGCCGTTTAATATACGATTCTAAAAGCTCACGCCGCGCACCAGGCCGCGCTCCAGATACAGCGTCAGCTGCTTGGACCAAAATAGCCAAAATTGACTCCGGAGGGACATCTTCATGATGAGCAGCAATGGCATTTACAATTTCTTCGTCTTCCCCGTATTTTTTAGCTAATTCAGCTCCGATGAGAGCATGGGGGCCTTCCATTTCTTGGTCTACCGCTTTGCCTATATCATGGAGAAGCCCCGCCCGCTTGGCCTTTTTAACATCGAGTCCCAGCTCACCCGCCATCACACCACACAAATAAGCCACTTCTATAGAATGTTGCAGGACATTTTGAGAATAACTCGTTCGATATTTGAGTTTACCAAGAAGACGCAACAGTTCGGGAGCAAGCCCGTAGACCCCTACATCAAAAGCCGCCCGTTCCCCAACTTCTTTAATGGTGGCGTCGAGTTCCTCCTCTACTTTGCGAACTACCTCTTCAATCCGGGCCGGATGAATCCTGCCGTCAGAGACCAAACGCTCCAAGGCAATTCTTGCCACTTCGCGTCTTAAGGGGTTGAAACCAGAGAGAACAACCACCTCGGGAGTGTCATCAATAATAAGATCAACACCTGTAGCAGCTTCAAGGGCCCGAATGTTCCGCCCTTCTCGGCCGATAATGCGGCCCTTCATATCTTCACTGGGAAGTGGCACCACAGAAACGGCCTTTTCTGTTACAAAATCTGTCGCACAACGAGAAATAGCCAAAGCCAAAATCTCTCGCGCTCGACGATTAGCCTCCTCACGCGTTTCCGTCTCCACACGCATGAGAATACGGGCCGCTTCTTCTTTGGCCTCTTCTTCAGCCTTTTTAAGGACAATCTCTCGGGCCTCCTCCACCGTAAGATGGGCAATTTTTTCAAGCTCCTTTTTCTGTGCCTCTATCAGCTCCTGGTACTCCTCTTCTTTCCGGCGCAAAGACTCTTCCTTTTCGCGAAGACGGGCTTCTTTACGGGAAAGATCTTCCTCACGGCGATCCAATTGCTGGCTACGGCGTTCTAAATGGCTCTCTCTTTCAGCTAGACGGCTTTCTTGCTCTAAAAGGCGGTTTTCCTGTTCTCGAAGCCGATTTTCTTCTTCTCCAAGTTTGCGCTTTCGCTCTTCAAATTCCCTCTCTACCTCTTCCTTATAACGCAGGGCCTCCTCGCGAGCTTGAAGTTTGGCTTCCTGTTTGAGTTGTTCAGCCTCTTTTTGAGCCTTTTCCAATAAGCGCTGAATTTGGATCTCAACGCTGCCCAATTTTTCTGCATCTTTCTTCTCTTTGAGTTTTATTCCAAGGGGGATGCCTGCCCCCACTCCTACAGCAAGGGCAATCACCACTAAGAGCACTTCCATGACTCCAACCTCCTTCTGGTGATTACCCCGTAAGGGGCAAGGCGGATAGGTGAGGGGATTTGAAAGAAAAGCTTAAGAAATTACTTTTGATCCGGCAATGTTAATCGCAAAACCTCCACCGAATCTTTTTAAAAGTTCGCAATATATAAAGGCCTTTCAGCCTTAAATATCCCTTCACCGACCGCCTTGGCGGCCAGCTGAACCCCTTACGGGATCTATTTAAACCCCCGGGGTGCCGTGTTAACCGGCCCGCACGAGACCCTTACACTATAAGTGGGTGGCTCGTCCTTCCGTACGGTTTCTCCGCTAGGCGGAGCATACCTCCGGAAGGAGAGGAGCCTCCCTCTGGTCTCGCTGTTGGCTCGGCAGGCTAAATGGTTAATCACGCACACCCCAGGGAACCTTTCTTTATATAATCGTCTATCTTAGATGCCTTCTCCAGTAAAGCCTTTCTAAAGTCTTGGTATTCATTTTTTATTTTTACATATTCCGAAGAAATTTGTAAGAGCATCAAAACTGCCACTTTAAGGGGTGGTAAAAGCCTGTATTTTTTTTGAATTTCACGCTCTCTTTCCGCTAAAAGTTGTTGGATCTCCCGTATCATTTCTTCCGGCAAATCCGTCCGAAAGGAAAATATCTGCCCTAAAAGCCGAAATTCGACGATTCTTTCCAAAATTTTAGCCCTCAAGAGAAATTTGTTCTATCTTTTGAAGGAGCTCCTGCACCTTGTTTTTTATTTGAAGTCTCTCGTTTTGAAGTTTGTTTAATTCTTCCTGAAGCTGCTGTGCTTCGCTTTCTTTGGCACGCAACCGCTCTAGGAGTTCACTTTTTTCTTTCCTCATCATTTCTATATATTCCAATAATTTTGCCAAACGTTCTTCCAGAAGCTGTATCTCCTGAAACTCCATTTCTATCCTCCTTCTTGCTCCTTCTAGCAGCTTAAATAAGGACCTCTGCAGGTGCAAGCTTAACCCCCGGCGGAACAACCCTTCCCCTAAGGATGTTTCCTGCTCCTACCATAGCACCAGCACATACCCTTACGTCTTTTAGATCACAATGACTTTCAATTATCACATTTTCTTCCAAAAAAGTCTCTCCTCTAAGACTCACAAAGGGATATATAACGCTTCCTGCACCTATTTTAACACTTCTTTCCAAATAGACTGCCTCGGGAAAAATAAAAGTTACCCCTGCAGCCATGAATTTTTTTCTTAACCTTTGTTGAAATATTTTCTCTGCCCGCGCCAAATCAAATTGGCTATTAATTCCCAAAATCTCTGTCTCATCGGTGACTTTCATTGCCGCTACCTTGAGCTCAGACTTACAAGCAATAGCAATAAGATCCGTAAGATAATATTCTCCCTGCACATTTTTGGGTCTTATCTCCTTTAAGGCCTGGTAAAGGAAATCTTTCTTAAAAACGTAAGTTCCGGTATTAATTTCTTTTATGGCCTTCTGTGCAGAAGAAGCGTCCTTTTCTTCAACAATACTCTCTACAAACCCCTCTTTGTTTCTTATGATCCGACCGTAGCCTGTGGGATCAGAGACCTCTGCTGTCAAAATTGTTACCGTAGCTTTTTCTTGATGATGATAAAAAATAAGACCTCTCAAAGTATCTGGACGGAGGAGGGGAACATCTCCACAAAGTACCAAAACATCTCCTCTAAAACCTTTCAAATAGGGTTCTGTTACCAAAACCGCATGTCCTGTGCCTAATTGTTCTCGTTGCCATACCTTTTTCACGGCATATGGCAGGAGAGCCTCCTCCACCAAATGGGCCTTATGGCCAATGACCGTAATCACCTCTGCGGGCTCTAAAGAGAAAGCCGTCTCTAAAACATGTCTCAAAAGTGGCTCCCCTGCCAAAAGGTGCAGCACTTTAGGAAGAGGAGATCTCATTCTCGTGCCCTTTCCTGCTGCTAAAATCAAAACTGCCAACATAAATCCTCCTTGCCCAAATAAAAAAGGGGCAACCGCAGTTGCCCCTTTTTTAAGGCTTCAGATTTAGCGAATTTTCAATTACCCTCCGTGGGCCTTACGCGCGTGTTCAGCTACTTTGAGTCTCACTAAGGCCCTAGCTAAAGCTGCTTGCGCACGAGCTACATCTATCTTCTCTGCCTTTGCAGCTGCCTCCTGTAAACGACGTTCTGCTCGCTCCTTGGCCTTTAAAGCCCTTTCAACGTCTATTTCTTCGGCTTTTTCAGCAGCTTCACAAAGAAAAGTAATCTTATTACCACTAACTTCACAAAAACCACCACTAACTGCTAGAAATTCCTGACGATCTCCCACCCGATAACGCAATTCACCAATTTTGATGGCTGCTACCATAGGAGCATGATTCGCCATTACTCCAAATTCGCCAGCCACTCCTGGTGCAGTAACAATATCAACTTCTTCACTCACGACCATCCGGCTTGGCGTAACTATCTCTAAGAGAATTCGGGCCATTATTAACCTCCCGCAGCCATTTGCTTGGCCTTCTCCACGGCTTCTTCGATGGTACCAACCATATAGAAGGCCTGCTCGGGTAGATCATCATATTTTCCTTCAAGGATTTCCTTAAAGCCCCGAATTGTATCTTCAAGCTTTACGTAACGTCCCGGAGTCCCAGTAAATTGTTCAGCAACATGGAAGGGCTGTGACAAGAAACGCTGGATCTTACGGGCCCGTGCCACAATAATCTTATCTTCTTCAGAAAGCTCATCCATACCCAAAATAGCAATAATATCTTGAAGATCTTTATAACGCTGGAGAACCTGTTGCACCTGACGAGCCACTTGATAGTGTTCCTCTCCAAGAACATTGGGATCCAAAATTCGGGACTGAGAATCTAGGGGGTCAACCGCCGGATAGATACCAAGCTCTGCAATCTGACGTGAAAGAACGACTGTTCCGTCTAGGTGTGCAAAGGTGGTAGCCGGAGCAGGGTCAGTCAAGTCGTCTGCAGGCACGTACACGCATTGTACAGATGTAATAGACCCCTTCGTCGTAGAGGTAATTCGTTCCTGAAGGGCCCCCAAGTCGGTGGCCAGTGTGGGCTGATAACCAACGGCAGAGGGAATACGACCTAAAAGAGCCGAAACCTCAGAACCAGCCTGTGTAAAACGGAAAATATTATCTACGAAGAAAAGCACATCCTGCCCTTCTTCATCCCGGAAGTACTCCGCTACTGTAACCCCTGTAAGGGCCACCCGCGCCCGTGCTCCTGGAGGCTCGTTCATCTGCCCATAAACCAATGCCGCTTTATCAATTACCCCGGATTCCTTCATCTCAAGGTAAAGGTCGTTGCCTTCACGAGTCCGCTCTCCGACACCACAGAACACCGAAATACCACCGTGCTGCATAGCAATGTTGTGGATCATCTCCATCATAACAACCGTCTTGCCGACACCTGCTCCCCCAAAGGTTCCCATCTTACCTCCACGCGGGAAGGGAACCAGGAGATCAAGCACCTTAACACCGGTCTCTAAAACCCGGATGGTAACATCTTGTTCGGTAAAGGCTGGAGCCGGACGGTGAATAGGATACATCTTATCTGACTTGATAGGCCCAGCTTCGTCTACCGGATCTCCTACCACGTTCATGATCCGCCCTAACACTGCCTTCCCCACAGGCACTACGATGGGCTGCCCTGTAGCCCATACCTCCTGGCCGCGCGCCAGACCATCAGTGGTATCCATTGCGATGGTACGCACTACATTGTCTCCCAAATGCTGGGCAACTTCCAAAACAAGGTTCCATTCCCGGTCATCAATGGCTGGGTTTGTAACACGGAGAGCATCCAAAATCTTGGGAACTTTTCCGGGAGGAAATTCTACGTCTACAACGGGACCCATTACTTGGACTATCTTTCCCATTACTTTTTCTTCGGCCATATCGCCTCTTCCTCCTTGGCTAAACTTTACTATCCTTTAAGGGCTTCAGCACCGCCCACTATATCCATCAATTCTTTGGTAATTGAAGCCTGACGTGTCTTATTAAAAAGAAGTGTTAGGCTCTGCACCATATCACCACAAGCCCGGTTTGCGTTATCCATCGCCGTCATCCGGGCAGCTTGCTCACTCACTGCCGTCTCTAACATCGCCGCAAAGACCCGGGTGTTAATATAAAGGGGAAGAATCTGTTGAAATAACTCTTCAGGCTCAGGTTCGTAAATGTAAGAACCAGATATTTTCTTTTCAGCCTCACCTTCTACAGCCTCTTCTTCTACGGAAATGGGTAACAACTTTTCCGTTTTGGGAATCTGGCGGACCACATTTATAAAATAACCGTAAATGATATAAGTTTCATCAACCTCCCCTTCTATAAAGGCCCTCATAGCCTCCCGAGCTACCGCGCGAGCATTAAACATCTCTACACGGCTCATTACATCTTCATAAGCCTGACGCATAAAATCATATTTCCGGTAATATTGCGCCCCTTTTTTGCCCACACAAATCAAAGAAATCTCCCGCCCTTGAGCCCTTTGCTCACGTATAAATTTTTCACACGTATTAATAAGATTGACATTAAACGCCCCACAAAGACCACGGTCTGCTGTAACAAGAATGATCTCAACTTTTTTAACCTCCCTCGTTTGCATAAGCTCAAACTGGGAGGGATTCACTGCCCCTGAAGCGGCCAGTTCATTAATCACTTCTTTGAACTTAGAAGCATAAGGACGAAATTGCTCCACCCGCTCTTGGGCGCCGCGGAGCTTTGCCGCGGCGACCATATTCATGGCTCGGGTAATCTGACCAATCTTTTTAACCGCTTCAATTTTTCTTTTAATATCTCTTAGGTTCGGCATCTTTCCCCACCCTATCCTTATGGTACCGGTACGGGTTCAACGTTGTGTCTGGTTTTAAACTCTTCGTTAAATTCTTTGAACGCCGCGTTCATTTTTTCTTCTAACTCAGGACTAATCTCTTTCTTCTCTCTGATCTCGGTATAAATCTCAGGATAGCGAGACTCTATAAATTCATAGAGTTCTTTTTCGTAATCCACCAAAACATCAAGAGGCATTTCGTCAAGATAACCACGAGTACCTGCAAAAAGAATACATACCTGTTTTTCTACTGGCAGTGGCTGATATTGCGGTTGCTTCAGGATCTCAGTAAGGCGTGCACCGCGGTGAAGAACCCGCTGTGTCGCCCGGTCAAGCTCAGAACCAAATTGAGCAAAAGCTGCCAACTCACGATACTGTGCTAGCTCCAAACGCAACCTTCCCGCAACCTGCTTCATAGCTTTGATCTGAGCCGCACCCCCAACTCGAGAAACCGAAAGACCAACATTAATAGCCGGACGGATACCAGCAAAGAAAAGACTCGGCTCTAAATAAACCTGCCCGTCAGTAATAGAAATAACGTTAGTGGGAATATATGCTGAAACGTCACCCTGAAGGGTCTCAATAATAGGCAAAGCTGTAAGAGAACCTCCACCATGCTGCTCATTAAGCTTAGCAGCACGTTCCAGCAAACGAGAGTGGTTGTAAAAGATGTCACCTGGATAAGCCTCACGCCCAGGAGGACGACGGAGAAGAAGAGACACCTCACGATAGGCGTTAGCCTGTTTAGAAAGGTCATCGTAAATAATGAGAGCATGCCGCCCCGTGTCACGGAAGTACTCACCCATCGCACACCCGGAATAAGGAGCAATATATTGCAGAGTTGCCGGATCAGAAGCACAGGCGGCTACTACCGTAGTATACTCCATGGCCCCGTGGCGTCTCAAAACCTCAACGATTTGAGCCACTGAAGCCTTTTTCTGCCCAGCAGCTACGTAAATACAATAAACATCGCTATCTTTTTGATTGATAATAGCGTCAATTCCAATGGCCGTTTTACCAGTTTGACGGTCTCCAATAATCAATTCCCGCTGCCCACGACCAATAGGGGTCATGGCGTCAATGGCCTTAAGCCCGGTGTACATGGGCTCATGTACCGGCCGCCGAGCAATAATACCCGGAGCCTTGAGCTCGATACGACGGAACTCCTTAGCTTGTATAGGGCCTTTACCATCCAGTGGACGACCAAGTGGGTCTACCACCCGCCCTAAAACAGCCTCTCCTACTGGAACTTCAGCAATGCGCCCTGTCCGCTTGGCAATATCGCCCTCTTTAATCTTGGTGGCATCACCCATAATGGGCACACCTACATTGTCAAACTCCAAATTGAGGGCGATCCCCATCTCCCCGCCAGGAAACTCAATCAATTCCATGGCCTGGCAGTTACGGAGACCATATACACGGGCGATACCGTCACCAATAGAAATGACGACGCCCATTTCGTTAAGATCAACCTTTTTCTCGTACTCCTCTATCCTCTTCTTAATAAGATCACTAATTTCTTCTACTCTTATCCCCTGCATCAGGACACCTCACCCCTTATAATAGATTCTTTAAATCTTTCTAACTGGGCCCGGATGGTACCATCCAGGACCAGATCACCAACCCTTACCATAACACCACCTAAAATTTGGGGGTCTTGTACTACTTGAAGAACTACTTCGCGGCCAATCTTTTTGGAAAGGGCCTCTGCCAAAGCTTTTTGCGTCTCTTCATCAAGCTCTGTAGCCACCCGCACCTCAGCCCGAGCAATACCAAGCTCTTCATCCAAAAGCTGCTGGTACATCTCGACAATATCGCGAATGAAATGAATACGCCTCTTTTCTACCAAAAGCCGCAAAAACTTCGCTACCGCCTCCTCTACCGCTAACGCCTTGTTTATCTCTTCAATAATCTCTAGCTTGAGATCTGGCGGATGAATAGGACTCTCTAAAACTTCCAAAATTTCGGGCTGAGAAGTCAGGAACTCTGCCACTTTGCGGAGCTCCTCTCCATACTCCTTGACCTTGCCTTCGTCCTTGGCCGCTGCAAAAAGACCCCTCGCGTACTTTAAGGCTACGATTGTCCTAAGCACTAGTGCACCACCCTTTCAATAAATTCTTTAACTAAACGTTTGTGGTCTTCAGGTGTAATCTTTTCCTTAATAATTTGCTCTGCAAGTTTTACGGAAAGCTCTGCCACTTCTTTACGTAGCTCTTCGCGGGCCTTTTCAAGCTCTTGCTGAACATAAAACTCCGCTTGCTGCTTGATACGTTCAGCCGTCTCTTTTGCTTCACGAATTATGCGCTCCTTTTCCTTCTGCCCTTGCTCAATAAAGGCCTCCATTATCTTCTTAGCCTCTTCTTCTAGAGTGGCCAATTTTTTCTCATACTCGCGATACTTGGCCTCTGCTTCCGCCCGCTTCTCGGAAAGATCTTTATATTCACCTTCTATTTTCTCCCGCCGCGAACGGAAAGTATTGACAAGGGGCTCTTTCCCAAACTTGACCAAAATAATTACCAGAGCCAAGAAATTTACTCCCCACCAGAGAAGATCTCGCAACTGCTGCTTGCTGACATGGGGCCTTACCTTATGGGCCTCGTGCGCCGCACCATGCCCCTCAACCGCATGCCCTCCATGCATAGCAGCTGCATGCTCAGCCTCGTGAGCCACCTCACCGGCTTCATGCACTACCGCCCTACCCTCCTCAGGGGCAGCATGCTCCTCCACAGCCCAAACAGGAACTGCTACCCATAACAGCATTATTACTAAAATGGCCCCCAAACGGCGTATCATAAAGACCTCCCTAAAAGCTTCTGCGCAATAGAAAGTGCAAAATTTTCAACCTGGGCCTGCAAAGCCTGCCTCACCTGTTGTAATTGTTGCGAAAGCTGGGAAAGCATC
>JALSPG010000010.1 GCA_026986115.1 Thermodesulfobacteriales bacterium | reverse complement strand
AGAGAGCCCCCTTCCTAAAGCTTGCTTTCCTTGCTGGGAAAAAAGGCCTGGCAAAGACCAAAAGACAAGTACCGTAGCAAGTAAAGGGTAAAATAAACGATAAGCGATTTCACTTTCGGCTTTAATAGCCGGCAGTCCCGCTTTTAAAAGAAACTTTCGTTGATGCCAGAGTTCTTTTAAAGATTGAAGCCGCGGAGTTCTTTTTACAATTAGCACCGTCTCAGGGGAAAATTCCAAGCTAAATTCCTTTTGAGAAAACCAGGAAGGTTGACGATCGTAACTATTTTTAAGGACTCCTTGGAAGAAAACCCACTTTTTGCCAGTAAAAGTGGCCTTTTTAGCCCAAATAATTTGAAGGGGTAAGCCTTGCGAATCAATTTTTACATAAACTACATCTTTCAAGCGTTTAACATCGCTTGATATTACTTGACCCACCAAAAAGGAATTTACCCCCCGAAAATAAAGCTTACCGCGCAGAACGAGTCCTTTAGGTTCTTTGTGTCGAACTTTGGTCTCCCAAAAAAAGCGGGCTTCGTAGGCAGCGGAAGGAAGGATTTTTTCGGTGGCTCCTACAAAGAGAAGAGAGAAAAAAAGAGAAGTCAAAAGATATGGTTTGATAAGACTTATCGGCGAAAAACCAAGGGTGCGAAAGGCCAAAAGCTCCCCTCCTCGGGCCAAAAAAGCAAAAGAAAGAAGGGCGGCCAAGCTTAAGGCTATTGGCCAAAGATCCAGGAATATTTCTGGAAGGCGCATCAAAAGATAATAAAAGAGATACGAAAGGGGGACTTTGGCCTTGGTAATATTGTCAAGCTTGTCAAAAAATTCCACCAAAGCATAAATACCTGCCAAAAGTGGTAAAATTAAAAAACAAGAAAACAAATAGGATTGGCAAAGATAGCGTATATAAAGTTTCATTTACCTCGCCCAATTTTTCCCTTCAGGAAAGACCAAATCAAGAGGCAAGAAAAGACACTCAGAATAATATTTGGCAAAAAGAGAGCTAACGCCGGAGGTAAAGTGCCTGCCTGAGAAAGTGAAGAACTTGCGGATTGCAAAAAGTAATAAACCAAATATACAAAAACCGCTAAGAAAAAAGCTGCTCCCTTTCCAGAGGCCTTAACCATAGCCCCTAACGGAGCGCCGATAAGAGGCAAGATGAATGCTGCCCAGGGGAAAGCCAAACGTTGGTAATATTCCGTGAGATAATAGAGATATTTTTTATGCCCTGGAGGATATTTAGCAGCCAAAGCCCGAAGTTCTTTAAGGCTCATTTCTCCTCTACTGCGACGGCGGCTCTTCTCCAATTTGGCTACATCCAAACGATATAAATACTCCTCGAAATTCATTTCTTGAATTTTTTGTAGATCTCTGCTTGCCAGGTGGAGACTCCCTTCAAAAAGGCGAAATTCTATATAACCAGGTCGCGTAAAAAGTTCCCCTCGACGCGCAAAAATAAGACCCCTTTCTTCTGGAGAGGTCTCGTCCACCATGAATACCAGGGCAAAATGCCGCCCTTTTCCCCACGCTTTTTCCACAAAAATAGAAAGTCCCGGAATAAGAGACATGAATTTCTTGGGTGGGATACCCTTTTCGATTTTTCTCTCAGTAAGTTCAAAGAGGAAACTTCTAAAGGCCTTTTTACTCCAAGGCAAGTACTTTAAAGTAACAAAAGAGGTCATTAGAAAAGCAACGAAGCTTAAAAATAACACCGGCTTTAAAAGTTTTAAAAAAGAAACTCCCAAGCTTTCTAAGGCCAAGAGTTCGTGATCTTGTGAAAGGCGCAAGAAAAGAAAAATAGTGGCCAAAAGGGCAGCCAATGGCAAAATAAAAGTCAAAAAGAGAGGAGCCAAATAAAGGACTAAACGCAAAAAATCGTAATAACTTAAATTTTCAGAAGACAATTCTACCAGCAAAGCTACCAGGCGTGTAAGTAAAAGAAGGCCTGTTAAGCTTAAAAGAACCAAAATAAAATTTTTCCAGAGCTCAAGACTCAAATATCGAAAGAGGAGCATAGTTGAGCGAAAATTTACCAAACTTTAAAAATGAAACCAGTTTTCACCCCTCCCGTGCCCGTCTTTTTCTCTTGCTAAGCTTGGGAATTATCCTCTATCTTACTCTTTTTCCCTTCAATTTTGGCCCTAAACAAAACCCCTTTGATCTTTCCATTCCCTTCTTCGGCTCCAGACACCATTCTTTATCTGATATGCTTAGCAACTTCTTTCTTTTTATCCCTTTGGGGGTCTTTTTTAACTGGAGCTTCCCTGTAAAAGGGCGCCTCTTATGGGGTTGTTTAGCTGGAGCCCTTCTGAGTTTGGGGGTAGAGATTCTTCAACAATATCTCCCCGGAAGGATTCCCTCCCTAACGGATTCTATTCTGAATAGTAGCGGTACATTGGCTGGCTTGGTTATGGCTCAAGGACTCCGAAATTTTTGGGCTCTTAAGCCTTCAACCCCAGATTTTCTAGCCCTTTTTTTGGCTTTTTATTTTTTGTATGAACCTTTTCTCTTTACCTTTGACTGGGGAGAAATCAAAGAAAATCTCAAACATCTTTCTCTAATCCTTGATTTCAAAAATGTCTTTTTGCCCTCTGTTTTATTAGGCTTTTTTTTAAGACGTTATCCCTTGATATTTGCAATTCTTTTAGTTTGGACCTTTGAGATAGGACGTCTTTTTATCGTCTCCATTTCTTTAAAACCGGCAAAAATGTTCTTGAGATTCATTCTAACCCTTTTTTGTTACACGCTCTTTCGCGTTCCCAAATTTCCCCTACGCCCTTTATTTGTAGGCGCCTATCTTTTAGAAGCCCTTTATCCTTTTCATTTTGCTTGGCCCTCGTCTTTTCCGTGGAAACATCTGATTCCTTTTGGACTTTATTTATCTCATTTTTCTTTCGAGACTTTTTTCAATCTCTTTCGGGAACTTTTTCTCTTCTTTTTTTGGGGAATAAGCGGTGGCTCGGTGAAAGGAGCCCTTTTGCTTGCTACAACCTCGGAAACCTTACAACTTTTTATCCCGGAACGCTATTTTGACCTTACTACCATCATTTTGGCCTTTTTAGGGGTCTTTGTCGCTAACAAATTAATGCCGGAGAAGAAAGATGCGCTTTAAAGAAGCCATTCTTTGGCTTTCACAGTTTGAATTTCATGGCATTCGCCCAGGACTTAGCAGAATTTACCAGCTCCTTAAAAAACTTGGGCATCCTGAAAAGAAAATTTTGGCTGTTCACCTTGCGGGTACCAATGGCAAAGGTTCAACAGCGGCTTTTTTAGAAAGTATTTTGAGAAACCATGGTCTTAAAACCGGGCTTTACACTTCTCCCCATCTGGCTTCCATCTGTGAACGTTTCATAATTGCAGGAAAACCCGTTTCCGAAGAAAAGTTTGCCTCTTATTGTCAAAGAATTAAAAAAGCCTTAAAGGATTCTCCGGCTACCTATTTTGAAATTACAACTGCCCTTGCGTTTTTATTATTTGCAGAAGAAAAGGTAGAGATAGCTATCGTAGAATGTGGTCTTGGAGGACGCCTAGATGCCACCAATCTCATCTTACCAGAACTTGCCATTATTACTAATATTGGTTTAGATCATCAATCTTATCTCGGACACACACTCGAAAAAATTGCTTGGGAAAAGGCTGGTATTCTTAAAAGAAAACGTCCCCTGGTTTTAGGGAAGACACCCTCTCCGGCTCGAAACGTCATTTTCACTCGGGCCGAAAGACTTCAATGTCCGGTCTTTGAGTATGAAAGCGATTTTAAGATTATCCCCACAAAAGATGGGCTTTTTTATCTGGGAGAACACACTTTTAAGGGGCTCAACCCCAGCCTCAGAGGAAGTTTTCAGAGACACAATCTGGCCTTGGCCCTTAAAGGAAGTGAAATATTGGCACAAAAAGGTATTTTTTCGCTAAAAGAAGAAAAAGTTAAAAAGGCGGTTTCCTCCACCAGTTGGCCCGGTCGTTTTGAGATTCTGAAGACTAATCCTCCCCTTATTCTTGATGGAGCTCACAACCCCGACGGAATCGAAGCCCTCATTACATGTATCTGTGAAGAGAAAATAGTGCCTTTCAACCTGATTTTTGCGGCCTCTGATGAAGGAGGGACCAAACCCTTCTACCAGATGCTTCAAAAATTACTTCCCTTTGCCCAAAAAGTCTTTCTTTGTGAACCGCAAGGGCCTAGGCGTCCTGTAACAATTGCGCAATGGCAAAAATGGCTGGAAAAAGAAAAACCCGAAGAAGGATGTTTTTTTCTGCTAAAAGATCCTTTTGAAGCCTTAAAGGAGGCTCTCAAAGAGGAACTTCCCGTCTTGGTAACCGGCTCTTTATATCTTGTAGGGACAATTCGTAAAAAAATTCGGGAAAAGGGTGAGGCCGCAGTTCTTCTGTAATACCTTTTGAGCTCCTGATTTTTGGGCTAAAATAGAAGAGCTTCTTGACAGTAGGTGTGAGGGTGATATTTTGCCTCAGGTTATAGTTACGCTGGAGGTGAAAAAGTGTACGCGGTAATTAAAACCGGAGGCAAACAATACAAGGTAAGTCCTGGAGATACCATTCGGGTAGAAAAATTGCCCGGAGAGCCCGGCGAAAAGATAGAAATTAACGAAGTCTTGCTGGTAGATGATGGCGAAAATCTTAAAATTGGTCAGCCTTTAGTGGAAGGAGCTAAAGTTAAAGCAACTATAGTAGCTCAAGGAAGAAGTAAAAAAATTATCGTTTTCAAAAAGAAACGACGCAAAAATTACAAGAAAAAACGAGGTCATCGACAGTATTATACCGATATTCAAATTGAAGAAATCCAAGCCTAGCGGAGGTTTCTTATGGCTCACAAAAAATCTGGTGGAGCATCTCGAAACGGCCGAGATTCTCACAGTAAAAGATTAGGGGTTAAACGTTACGGAGGACAATTTGTAAAGGCCGGCAATATCATTGTCCGCCAGAGGGGAACAAAAATCCACCCTGGATTCAACGTGGGTCTTGGAAAAGACTACACCATTTTTGCCAAAATAGACGGAATCGTTAAATTCGAAACACGCCATGGACGCAAAGTAGTAAGTGTTTATCCGGTTGAAACAGCAGCCCAAGCGGCCTAATATAGGGGGCTTTGGCCCCCTTTCCCCTCACATTAATACCCTTTAATCTGTTAGTGTGATAGCCTCTCCTGAATTTCAAAATGACAAAGGCTGACAAATTTGCGCCTCTTTTAGAATTCCGCGCACTTTCTAAAAGACATCTTAAAATTGGAGGGCTTACTGAAGAAGCTTTGGGGCTGCTTTTAGCACATTTTGGCCCTGCCAAAACCCTAGTAATTTTCCCAAAACAAAGGCAAGCAGAGAGGTTTCTCAAAGCATTGGAATTCTTTGGGGGCCAAGGAAAGATCTTTCCCGAAGAAGAAGCCCCTCCTTTTGCTGGAGTCTATCAATCTCCAGAAGAAAGTGGATCCCGTTTGGCAGCCCTCTTTTATCTCTTAAATCAAAAAAGAGGGATACTTGCTCTTGGAGCCCGGGCCCTTTTAAGACGCACTATTCCGGTAGAAGTCCTCCGCCAAGTTTATGAATATGTGGTGGTGGGAGAAGAAATTCCGAGGGAAGACCTTATTTCGCGTCTCTTAGCCTTGGGATACGAGAAGACAGGTCTAGTCCAGAAAGTAGGTGAACTTGCGGTCCGAGGAAGTGTAGTAGATATTTTCCCCCCGGGCGAACCCTTTCCTTTAAGGCTTGATTTTTTTGGAGACGAACTGGAAAGCATCAAAGTTTTTGATCCTGCAACCCAGCGCTCCAAGGAAAGGAGAGAAGAGGCCATTTTATTACCTGTGCGGGAGGTCCTACTAGAATACGATTATTCCGGGCTTGAAGAACGTCTTTTTTCTCGTCTCAAGCGTTTCGAACTAAGTCCTGACAAAGAAAGCGCATATCTACGCGCTTTGGAGACCAAACACCTTTTGGATCCTGAAGAATTTTGGCTGCCTTTGACCTATGAAAAGCCGGCCTCTATCTTTGATTACTTGAGTGAAGAAACCACCATCGTTTTCTTTGAACCAGAACGGATTCGTGAAGAATGTATCCTTTTTGAGGAAAAGATTCTTTTGTCTTGGCGCCGGGCCAAAGAAGGAAAGCGCATCTTGGTAGAGCCTTTTGAAAGTTTTCTTACCTCTGAGGAGGCCTGGAATATTTTTGAAAAAACATCTGCCAAAATAGAAGTCTTTCGTCTTCCGGTTCTTGAAGGAATCAATTTCGAAATCCGGGATCATGAACACCACTTAGCGGCCATAAAGACTCAACCACAACAAGCCATTGCAAAAGGGCTTTCTTATCTTCAGGAGGCCCTGTCTGCAGGGGAAAAAGTTATCGTTTTGGCCCCCAAGCAAAGTGTAGCAGAAAAGCTTGGCTCCCTCTTTCAAAGGGAGGGTTTGGCTGCTAAAGTTTCCGTTCTCTCTCCTCCTTTGCAAAAACTTCCTCCAAAGGAAGATCTTTCTATTTTCTTAGGAGAGTTGGGACGGGGCTTTTTTTGGCCAGAGCTTGCCCTTTTCCTCATCCCGGAGCATGAACTCTTTGGGATTAGGAAACCCCTTATTACCCGCAAAAAGGGTGTTAAGGAGACTTTTCTCCGGTTTGAAGACCTCAAACCGGGAGATTATGTGGTTCATCGTGAACATGGGATTGGGCGCTATCAAGGGCTCGTTTCCTTAGAATTAGGAGGGTTGCCAGGAGAATTCCTCCTCATCGAATACAAAGACGGAGACAAACTCTATCTCCCTGTAGATAAGCTTCATCTCTTACACAAATATGTTGGCCTGGAAGGCAAAGAACCGGGGCTCGATCGACTGGGAGGCAAAAGTTTTGAAGCTCGCAAGAAAAAAGTCCAAAAGGCTATTGCTGAAGTAGCTCAAGAGCTCTTAGCCCTTTACGCGGCGCGCAAGGTGAGCAAAGGCTTTGTCTTTGAGCCAGGCCCTCTTTTGCGACAACTTGAAGCTACTTTTCCTTATGAAGAAACCCCTGAACAGGCCCTTGCTATTGAGGAAACTCTTGCCGATATGCAAAAACCTATTCCCATGGATCGTCTCATTTGTGGAGACGTAGGATATGGAAAGACAGAAGTTGCTTTGCGGGCCGCAGCTTTGGCAGTAGAGAATAAAAAGCAAGTTGCCGTCTTAGTGCCTACCACCGTACTTGCCGAACAGCATTATCGTACTTTTTCAGAAAGGCTCGGGCCTTTGGGAGTAAGGGTGGCTGTGCTCTCCCGGCTTAAATCTTCCCGCGAACAAAAAGAGACCATTCAAAAACTTGCTCGCGGTGAGATAGACATCATCATTGGCACCCATCGCCTTCTGTCTTCAGATATTACTTTTAAAGACCTCGGACTCCTTATCATCGATGAAGAACATCGCTTTGGGGTTCGCCACAAGGAAAGACTCAAGCAACTACGAAAGAATGTCGATGTTTTAGCCCTTTCAGCCACTCCTATTCCGCGTACTCTGCAACTTTCCCTCCTCGGTATTCGGGATCTCTCTGTTATCACAACCCCGCCCCTTGAACGTCTTCCAGTCAAAACTTATCTCGCCAAATTTGACGACCAGATTATTAAAGAGGCCATTGAGAGAGAACTTGCCCGTGGGGGCCAGGTCTTTTTCGTACACAATCGTATCAAAGGGATCTATGCCCTGGCAGATTGGCTAAAAAGACTTGTTCCCCGAGCTCGCATCGAAGTAGCTCATGGACGCACTCCCCCCCAAAAGCTTGAGGAAATTATGGTCCGGTTTGTACGACAGGAAATAGACGTCTTGGTTTGCACCACTATTATTGAATCCGGCCTCGATATCCCTTCGGCCAACACCATAATTATCAACCGGGCTGATCGTATGGGACTAGCCGAAATTTATCAGCTTCGGGGACGGGTTGGACGGAGCAATGTGCAGGCTTATGCCTATCTTTTGGTACCTTCTCTTGCCGGGCTTTCAGAAGAAGCTGAAAAACGGCTCAAGGCCCTTATGCAATTTTCAGAACTGGGTTCGGGATTTAAGTTGGCAATGAGTGACCTTCAGATCCGAGGAGCAGGAAATCTTCTCGGAACTTTTCAATCTGGCCACGTAACTGCCCTAGGTTATGATCTCTATCTTGAACTCCTAAAAAAGACTATTGATGAGATGCGAGGAGCTCCGCCTGAAGAAGAAGTCGAACCAGAGATCAATTTAAAAATCCCTGCCTATTTCCCAGAGGTCTATGTGCCAGATGTAGAACAACGACTTCACCTCTATCGCAAACTAGCTTTGGCCCACGAAACAGAAGAAGTCAAAACCTTAGAAGAAGAAATTAAAGATCGTTTCGGTATTTTGCCCAGAGAAGCCCAAAATCTAATTTCCCTCTCTTACCTCAAGATCTATTTACGCAAGCTCAAGGTTAGAAAGCTTGATCGTCGGGCAAAAGAGATCGTCCTTTTCTGGGAGCCCTCTTTTCCGGTACCGGAGAATGCCCTTCGCAAGGTCGCCCGCAAGCGAGGGCTTGCGCTTCGTCTCACCAAAGACAAAAGGGCCATTCTTACTTTCCCAGACTCTGAATTGCTAGAGGAACTTCTTTCTTATCTTCAAGAGGTTTTAGATCTGGCGGAAAGGCCAAAAGAGTCTTACACTCAAGAAAAAATCCTTTTGGCGGGCAGATAATGAAAAGGTGGTGTTTTTTTCTTTTCTTCTCCTTCTTTTTGGGGATAACAACAGCATTTGCCGTAGTGGTGGATCGTATCGTAGCAGTAGTAAATGATGATGTAATTACCCTTTCGGAATTAGACGAAGCCGCAGCTCCTCTTTATCAGCGATTTTTGCCTCGAGCCAAAAATCCTGTGGAAAGAGAAAATCTCATCCGGCAGATTCGGCGTCAGGTCTTAACCCAGATGATCGATGAAAAACTTCTTGCTCAAGAAGCGGAAAAACTAGATATCAAAGTCAGCCCTGCGGAGATAGACCATTTTATTGCCCGTTTTAAAGAGCAAAACGGTTTGAGTGACCAAAAATTTCAAGAGTTTCTGACTGCCCAAGGGCTCAGTTACGAAGAATACCGCCAAAAAGTGGCAGAACAAATAAAGCGTCTCAAACTGGTCCAAGGTCGAATTCAAGAACGAATTGTCATTACCGAGCAAGAAATCGAAGAATATTATCGAAAACATTATCTCAGTGGCCACAAAACCAAATACGAACTTGCTGCCATTATTATTACTGGCCCAGGGGCCGAAGAAAAAGCCGAGGCGGCCTATCAAAAACTCAAAGCCGGAGAAGACTTTAAAAAAGTAGCCGCCGAATACTCCACCCTTAAGGAAAGTGGAGAAGGGCTTGGTAGTTTCCGTCTTGAAGAATTAGCCCCAGAAGTCCGAAAAGTAGTAGTCAAAATGAAGCCCGAAGACGTGAGTCCTCCCATAAAGGTAGGAAAAAGTTGGCAAATCTTCAAATTACTAGCAATCCATTCGGAAACTTCCAAACCTTTGGGCCAGGTCCGGGCTCAGATCGAACAAAAACTGAGACAAGAAAAAATTGACCAACTCCTTCAAAAATGGCTAAAAGAACTTAGACAAAAAGCTTACATCCGGGTGCTCTTGTAATGGCAGAAGAAACTCAAGAACGGTTCGGCGAATATTTACGCAAACAAAGGGAAATCCGCGGGTTTTCTTTGGAAGAAATCGCAGAACAGACTAAAATCAGCCTGCGGGCTTTAAGGGCTATTGAAGCGGAAGATTGGGAAATATTACCTGCAGAAATTTATGTACGGGGTTTTATACGTTGCTATTGTGAAACTATTGGGCTCGACCCTCACGAAGCCTTGCTACGCTTCGAAGAAGCTTACCTCCCTTACAAACGCCAGAAGGAAGAAAAACGATATAAAGAAAACGAATATCTTGCCGGCAAAAGACGTTCACCTCTTTTTTGGATTATTTTTATCCTTGTTATGTTAGCTCTTTTAGCAGTGGGAGGATATCTTTTTTGGCACCAAAAGAGTTCGCCTCCGCCAAGTGTTCTTCCCTCTCAAAGTGGAGAAAGGGCGTCTCCTCAAAAAGGTAGTTTTCCTTTGAATTCTCAAAACTCTTCTCAAGAAGAGAGTTTCCAAAAGCCTTGACCTTTGTAACTTCTGCCTTGGTCTTATATTCACAACCCTTGGGGGAAAGAGACGTCCGTCTGCGTCTTCTTTCTCCAGAAAGGGGTCTTTTTGAGGTAGTAGCTAAAGGTGGAAAAAGGAGTAAAAAGCGGTTTGTAAATATCCTTGAGCCTTTTTCCTTTTTAAGGGTACATGTCCGACAAGGACGCGTCTCGCACCTACCCCCTTTTCTTGATCAGGCCGATCTTTTGGAAGCTTTTGAAAGGCTAAGAAGTTCTTTTCTCCATTATCTCAAGGCCTCTTATTTCTGCGAAATAGTGGAAAGCCTTTTTAAGCCTCATACCGGACAGGAAGCCTTTAAACCTTTGCTTAAAGGTCTTTATATTTTGGCTGGAGAGAGAGATTTCTCCTGGCCCCTTTTCAAATTACATTTTGAGCTTCAAATGCTAGCCAGAAGTGGTTTTATGCCCCGCTTTAAGGAATGTGTACGCTGTGGCCAAAAACCACAAACAGAGAGGTTTTTCTCCTTCAAAGAGGGAGGAGTAGTTTG
>JALSPG010000009.1 GCA_026986115.1 Thermodesulfobacteriales bacterium | reverse complement strand
GAGGTTTTTCTCCTTCAAAGAGGGAGGAGTAGTTTGTAAGAATTGTTTCCACGAAGGAGATTTCTTATTTCCTCCTGCAGTGCACACCTTTCTTGGCCATCTCTTACAGATGCCCGTGGAAAAATTAAGCCGTCTTCGACCCGCCGCCGAAAATCTAAAACAAGCCGGCAAGATAATAGAAAATTTCCTATTATTCGTGGTGGACCGTGAAATCAATTCTTTACGAATCTTGAAAGAGATGCTTTAAAACACAAACTGATTCGTAAGAGGAGGTTTCGGCTTGAAAGGAGTCAACGATCGCCAGTATGTCTTAAATGGGCTTGCAGCTAAAGAGTCCTGGCGTCTCTTCAAAATTATGGCTGAATTTGTAGAAGGCTTTGAGGAACTACCTAAAGTTTATCCGGCGATAACTATTTTTGGTTCCACACGGGTCACTCCAGGTCATCCTTATTATCAAAAAGCAGAAGAGATTGCTCGTCTTCTGGCCAAAGAGGGTTTTTCCGTTATTACAGGTGGTGGCCCGGGAATCATGGAAGCCGCCAATAAAGGGGCAGCAGAAGCTGGAGCCTACTCGGTAGGGCTCAACATCAAACTACCCCGTGAACAACAACCTAACCCCTATGCCAACGTCAAGCTCGAGTTCCGCTATTTTTTTGTACGCAAGGTCATGATGGCCAAATATGCTGTAGGTTTTATGTGTCTGCCCGGAGGGTTTGGCACCCTGGATGAATTTTTCGAAGCGGTTACTCTAGTCCAGACGCATAAAATCCGTCCTGTCCCCATTGTACTTGTAGAAAGAAAATTCTGGGCAGGGCTTGAGAATTGGCTTAAAGAAAGGCTCCTCCATGAAGGCATGATCTCTAAAGAAGACTTGGACCTTTTTGCTATTTTAGACGATCCGCGAGAAATTGTGGACTTTCTCAAAGAAAAGGCCCGGGCATATCAATTACTTTCTCGCCTGGAATCTACCTAGCCTCCTTTTGGGCCTGAGTAATACTCATTACTGCCAGATTTTTCAAAATATTGATCTTTTGAGCCTCTTCTGTAGAAAAGGGCTTTTTCCGAAAAGCCATGATCATACCAAGGGGTTTTTCCAAAACCACAAGGGGAGAAAAAAGGATATCGGTATCTGCTGGAAGATCTAGTTTTAGTTTCTGAAACTCTGGAATTGCCGAACTTTTCCCCGCCCATTCTACCTTCTTTTGAAAAATCTCCGAAAGAACAGCTCCAACCGGGAAGACTAATCCTTTTAAACGACCATTTTGGCTCCCTATTGCAAGACGCACTACTAAGCCCTTTTGAGGGTTGTAAAGGCCAAAAAGTACACTTTCACAATCAAAGGCCCGCCCAATGGTTTCAAGTACCATGAGAAGGACCTCTTGATACCTATTTTCTGGAGAAGTAAGAAGGGCTGTGATTTCCGCAAGGGCCCGCTGAAAAAATTCCTCACTCTTGGAAGAAGAGGCTTTTGTCTCTTCGACCTTTTCGGCACGGAAGGTAAGGTATTTGCTAAAAGGCTGGTAAAATTCTTTAGTGGCTTTGTAAGCGAAGTTTATTAATTCTTCTGCTACGGTTTCTTCAAGGTTTAACCTTGCAAGTAAGCTCTTTAATGGTCTAGAGTTATTTTCCCGAACGATAGCCAGGGCTGCAGCATCAATGTCCGCCACCCAAGAAGCTAGGTGATTTTCTTCTTCGCTTTTAGGAGAACCTTCAAGAGTGTCTATCAGGGAGCGAGGAAATGACCATTTTTTGCCCAAAAATTCTCCGAGAAAATAGAGCTTTTCTTTTACAGCTAAAGGCTTTTCCTTTTCAAGTTGACAAAGAGAGACATATTCTTCTGGAAAATGCATGGCCAAAAGAATCCTCTGTAAGCGATGGAAAAGAATGTGAATAAATACTTCTTCTTTGTTTTTGTGAAATTGAGGGGCAAGTTTGCCTCCCAAAAAGGCGCTGAAAAAGGCTTGACTTAAAATAGAAAGAACCACTTTACGCCGTTTAGGCGGGGTTTGACGCAAGACGTCTTCCAAAAAATTAGTAACAAGGGCAATTTTTCTTATACTTTCAAAACCGAGAAAAATAATGGCTTTGGAGATAGTAACGATTTCTATCCCTTGAGGATTGTAAAAGCAAGAATTTGCCAGCTGAATAACCCGCTTAGTTAGACCATAATCTCGTAAAATTAGGGCTGCTAATTCTTGAGCTGAAATTTTATCTTCAGGCTTAATTTGAGTTACAGTTTTTATAATCTTAGAGGTGCCTGGCAAATCACCCTTTTCTGCTAATTCTTGGGCTAATTTTTGCCAATTAATTCCTTTGGGCACATCTTTCTTTTGTGTTATCATCCTTGCATTCTTATCGGAGAAAGACTTTTGTCCTTTAGCCATGCGGGAAGGTCTTATTCGGTTGTTAGCTACAGGAGGAGGTCTTGGAAGATTGCCCAGTGCTCCAGGAAGCTGGGCGTCGTTTGCCACGGTAGTCTTTTTCGCCCTAACTAGCCCTTATCTCCATGTAGCTCTCCAAAGTGTCTTTTTGGTCGTTATCTTCTTTGCAGGGATTTGGTCGGCAAAGCACTATGCTGCCCAAACAGGAATAGAAGACCCTCCTGAGGTAGTGATTGACGAAATTGCCGGGCAATGGTTGGCACTCGTAGGTTTTGAGGCCACCTGGAGCAATCTTTTGCTAGCCTTTTTCTTTTTCCGGGTCTTTGATATTTGGAAACCACTTCCTATAAGGTTGGGAGAAAAATTACCCGAGGGGTTAGGAATAATGGTAGATGATATTTTAGCTGGTATTGCCGCTCATTTCGCTGTGGCTTTTATCAATCGATTTCTATTAGTTTGATTCCTAACAAAGCTAATCTAGCGGCACAGACTCCCATTTGAGGAGTAAGACCACAAGAGGGACTTCGACCCTTCAAAAAGGCAGCTTCTACTTGGAAAAGACGGGCCAGTTTGGCAACCTCTTCTGCTCCGCGAATAAAAGCTTCCGTAACGTCTTTACCATCTTTGGTGAGTACTTTGGCCTCTCCGGTTAAAACAGAGAAGCCATCTCCCTTGTAAAGATCTGCTGCAGAACGAGGAGTAGAAAGTCCTCCTAGCTGCTCGGGGCATACCGGAAGCAAATGATATTTTTCTTTAAGGGCCAAAACTTGAGAAGAGGTCTTAGAAAGCCCATCATAACGAGTACAAAGCCCTAGAAGGCAGGCCGAAACCAAAATTGTCCCTCGCATCAGGTGATGATAACAGAGGGTTCCTCAGGTTCTCGGGCCTCCACATGCCCGATAACAAAGGCCTCCTCTTGCATACCTTTTAAGAGGAGTTGTACTTCTTGGGCTTGAGATTCAGGTACAATGATAACCATGCCAATACCACAATTAAAAGTCTGAAACATTTCATCTTCGGGAATTTTTCCCGCTTCCTGAAGAAATTTAAAAACGGGAAGTACAGGCCAGGAATCCTTTTGTATAATTGCTTTACAACCACGCGGTAACACGCGTGGAATATTATCGTAAAAACCCCCTCCCGTGATATGAACTGCGCCTTTTACTGTAACTCCATGACGCAGGAGGCCTAAAATGGGTTTTACGTAAATTTTAGTAGGCCGTAGGAGTTCTTCTCCGAGAGGGGCAAGAAGTCCGTCTGGTTGATCATCTAAAGAGAGTTTCAATTCCTCAAAGACAATCTTTCTTACCAGCGAAAAGCCATTACTATGGAGCCCACTTGAAGCAAGCCCTATAAGGAGATCTCCTACTGCTATCTCTGATCCGTCAACGATGCTATTGCGATCAACTACCCCTACAGTAAAACCTACACAATCATAATCTCCCTCTGCATACATGCCCGGCATTTCTGCCGTCTCCCCCCCCAAAAGGGCACACTCAGCCTCTTTACAACCGATAGTAACGCCTTCTATTAGTTCTAACGCCACTCTCTCGTCTAATTTCCCAAAGGCAAGATAATCTAGGAAAAAAAGCGGGGTGGCACCGGTAACCACAATATCGTTTACGCACATGGCCACCAAATCAATACCTATCCCCCGGTGTTTACCAGCCATAATAGCGATTTTGATCTTAGTTCCCACTCCATCGGTGGAAGAGACCAAGACGGGTTCCTGAAAGCGGTCTATATCTAGGGCAAAAAGACCGGCAAAACCGCCTATTTCGGTGATAACTCCGCGGCGGAAGGTACTGGCCGCGAGTTTTTTGATTTTATTTACCAAGCGATTTGCGGCTTCAATGTCAACACCGGCTTCTGCATAACGAGAGGCTTTAGTAGGCATAAAGCTTACCGTAAGGACGATGGGTTTGGGGCCGAATTTTTACAAATTTAGCGGCCATTACTTCGTTAAAATCATAGTTCAGATCTGCACAATATTCCTGTAAATAACCTCGCAATATCTTTTCGTCTTCTTCATTGATATCTTCAATCTGAAGAGCCGCTCCGAGCTGGGTTTCTGGTAGCCCTTCGCGCACATAAATTACCCCGCCATGCATCCCCGTTCCTAAAAAGATACCGGCAATAGGCCTTTCTGGATAACGAGAATACATCCCTAAAAGGATGATAACACCCCCTGCCATGTACTCTCCTAAAAAGTCTCCAGCCTTTCCCCCGATGACAATTACCGGGACTTTATCCATATAGGCTTTCATATGAATTCCCACCCGGTAACCCACATCTGAGGCCACAAAGATCTTACCGCCGCGCATAGCATAGCCAACCACATCTCCGGCCATGCCTTCCACCACAATCTTTCCATCATCCATGGTGTTTCCGGCTCCGTCCTGAGTGTTGCCATGCACCCTGATACGAGGTCCCCGCATAAAGGCCCCTAAATCTAGGCCTGGGACGCCATAAATATCAATATCTATTTGGGCTGAAACTCCAGCGGCAATGTAGCGCTGACCATTTACGTTTTTGAGGATTAAATGTTTATGGCCTTCAGCAACGGCTTTACGGATGAGTTTATTGAGCTCTCGATAATGTAGGTCCTTGGCATCGATCTCAAACGCCATGACTGTCTCCTTATTCTTCCTCTTCCTCTGCCTCTGCCAAAGGGAAACGGCAAATTGGGGCAGAAATGCGCAATGGCTCACCCCGAAGATAACTCCTCTGATTGGGAATAGTATGTGGTTCGAGTTCTACAATTACTGGTTCTCCAGCCTTCGGACACCAAACTTCTTCTGGATCTGGACATATAGCCCTGATAGCAGCCTCCTCACTAGCCATATAATAAAAATCGCCCTTTTTGGCTGCGACTAGAGGACGAAGCTTTACCCGGTCGTTGAGCCCTACCAACCCACCATTGTAAGCAAAAAGGATGGCAAAGGGACCATTTAACATAGCTGCTCCATAAACCGCCCGGATAGCTGTGCACACGCTCTTTTCCGGTTCTTCCATGCGGTCTATTTCTTGCCAAAAGGGTGGTGCTAAAGCCATACAAGCAAGCTCTATAGGCAAACCATGACGCCTAATAAGAAGGTCAAGAAGGTAAGCTACCACTTCGGTATCTGTAAGGAGGGTACAATGATAGCCAAACATTTCTAGGTACCGACGGTTGGTACCATAGCTCGAAATTTCACCGTTATGAACAATAGACCAATCGAGAATTGTAAAAGGATGGGCTCCTCCCCACCAGCCGGGGGTATTGGTAGGAAAGCGATTGTGCGCCGTCCAAATATATGCGGAATACTCTTCTAGCCGAAAGAAATTGGCAATTTGGTCCGGAAAACCTACCCCTTTAAAAGCTCCCATGTTACGACCCGAAGAAATTACATAGGCTCCGGAGACATTTTTATTGATGTACATCACCAATTCTACCATGTAATCATCTTCATCTACCGTGCCTTCGCATATCTCTCGAATCTCGCCTTCATAACGGGGCTTTACAAAATAGCGCCTGAAGCGAGGAGGAGAAACGATACCCGGTGTAGCCCTGGTAGGAATGCGTTCTTGGTGAACAAGATAGCACTTGTGGGCCAAGATCTCCTCTACGTCTTTTAGGGCTTGTTTGGTATCAGCCATTACATGAAGACAGTAATACTCAGCAAATTCCGGATAAATACCATAGGCGGCATAACCCGCTCCCAGGCCGTTTCCTCTTTCCATCTGACAACAGATGGACTCAATAATGACCTCACCTTTTATGAGTTCGCCTTTACGGTTGATGATACCCGAAAGTCCGCAACCAGCTTGTTCTTTGTTAGGTATAAGGATCTCCATTGTTATTCTCCCGCGTGTTTTACACCCAGGATTCTGAGTTCAACTTCATTAAGACCTACAGCTCTTAATTTATCACGATTTCCCCGTAAACTTTCTATAGAATTAAGGCCCATAGCCCCCAAAAGTTCTTGGATTTCATGGGCCCAACCGTGAACCAGGTTATAAATCTTTTCAAAGGCCGTATCAGGATCAAGGCGCTTAATTAAATCTGGATTATTTGTAGCAATACCCCAAGGACATTTGCCTGTAAAACAGCGCCCACACATCGTACAACCCACAGCAATAAGGGCAGGGGTACCGATGTAAACGGCATCTGCCCCCAAAGCAATGGCCTTTACCACATCGGCACTACAACGGATACCCCCAGAAACCACCAAAGAGGCCTGATTTCTTATACCTTCTTGGCGGAGACGTTCGTCAACTGCAGCTAGGGCCAATTCGATAGGGATACCCACATAATCGCGAAACATAGTAGGAGCAGCTCCGGTGCCACCTCGCAATCCGTCAAGCACTACCACATCTGCCCCAGCTCGCACAATACCAGAAGCAATAGCCGGCGCATTGTGAACCGCAGCAATCTTTACAAAGACCAGCTTTTTATATTCTGTAGCTTCCTTGAGGGCATAAATGAGCCCGCGAAGATCTTCAATAGAATAAATATCGTGATGCGGAGCAGGGGAGATGGCGTCAGAACCCACAGGGATCATGCGGGTTTTCGAAATCTCTTCAGTTACCTTTTCTCCAGGCAGATGCCCTCCGATTCCGGGCTTGGCTCCCTGCCCAATCTTGATCTCTATCGCCACCCCGGCGTTCAGATAATCTACATGTAACCCAAAACGACCCGAAGCACATTGGACAATGGTATTGGAACCATATTCGTAAAGAGAGGCGTGAAGGCCTCCTTCTCCTGTATTGTAAAGGGTGCCTAGTTCCTTAGCCGCTCGAGCTAGACCTTGGTGTACATGCAAACTGATGGCCCCGTAAGACATAGCGGCAAACATGATGGGAACCTCAAGTTTAATCCAGGGGCCAACTTTGGTCTGAAGGTGAAATTTGTCATCCTCAAGGGTTACCTCAAGCTTGTCAGGCTTGGGCCCGAGGTAAGTACGAAGCTCCATGGGTTCACGCAAAGGATCAATGGGAGGATTGGTAACCTGACAAGCATCAAGAACAAGATGATCCCAATAATTTCTAAAAGGAACCGCACACCCCGTAGCTGCTAACAGTACACCCCCGGTATCAGCTTGTTTGTAAACATTTTTTATGAACCAGGGTTTCCAGGTGTCGTGTTCACGAAAGGCAGAAGGATGTCTCTTGATGGTGATGGCCCCTGTAGGACACATGGCTTCACAGCGATGGCACCCTACACACTTGGAATGATCTTCAGTAAGGGTTTCTCGCTTTTTGTCCCAACCATGGGCCTCGTAAGTACATTCTCGAATACAAATTTTACATTTGATACACTTATCCCAATCCCGTTCTATTAAAAAATCAGGATAAAATTTACTGAATTGAATCTTTTTCTTTCTGGGCTTAGGGGCGGAGGTCTTTACATTTTCTTTTTGGGGATTCACTTCTTCCTCCCGTTTCTCCAGTGTGGTTGCGAAACTTAATTAAATTGCCATAAAAATTCAAGCTTTTGTTCTTTTTTCTTCATACTTTTCTGAGGCCTAAAAGAAAAAAGATTGACCGTTTATTTTTGATCTCTTTTGGGATAAAAAGAAAAAGAACCATGCCAGCCGTTCTCTTAATAATCAAACAAGGGGCCTCTGTTCCCGAAGGGATCAAAAAAGCCCTCAAACGCCAATTTTTAGACCGTGGCATCACAATCGTTCAAGACGCCAAAAAGGCCGAAGATCTCTTGGGAATAGTAGTTTTGGGAGGAGATGGAACCCTTCTACGCTCAGCCCCTTTGGCTTATCGTCTCGGCATCCCCCTTTTAGGGGTCAACCTAGGAAGGCTGGGGTTTCTCACCGAAATTACCGAAGAAGAAGCAGAAAGGGCTTTTGAGGACCTTGCCCTTGGAAGAGCTGCTGTGGAAGAAAGGCTTCTTCTTGAAATTCACCACGGCAAGGAAGTCTTTTGGGCCTTAAATGAAGCTGCCATTTTGAAAGGCCCTTTAGGTCATATGATCCATATCCGGGTAAACTTTGGAGAACGTCTCTTAAGCATTTATCACGGAGATGGCTTAATTGTTTCTACCCCTACCGGTTCTACAGCCTATAATCTTTCGGCCGGAGGACCTATTGTGCATCCTCAATGTGATGTCATCATTCTGACACCTATTTGCCCTTTTATGTTGAGCGCAAGGCCCATAGTCATCTCGCCTCAAGAGGAATTACAAGCTTCTCTCCTTTACAAGGCCCAAGAGGTACATTTGATCGTGGATGGTTACATAAATCGCACCCTTTCTCTTGGAGAAAGGGTGGCCTTCAAAAAGGCGCCGGGAGCGCTCAAGTTGGTACGCTCACCGACGCGAGATTATTTTGAGATTTTGCGTGCCAAACTCGGCTGGGCCGCAAGAAATGTCTAAGCCTCTTCGGCTTCTTCTTTCCGGATCTTGGCTAAAAGTCTTTCTTTCTCTTTTTCCATGGCCTCTTTCCCTGCCTCAATAGCCTCTTTTAAAGCCGCAGTCTTCTCCTCCAGAATGTCTTTCCCTTTATAAACTACCTCATCAGCCTTTTCCTTCAGCTCTTCTTTAAGTTCTTCGGTCTTCTCTTCCAGACGACACTTAACCAACTCTGCCTTCTCTTCTAGCTCCTCTTTTGTGCTTACCAGACGCAATTTCGCTTCTTCAGCTGCCATCCGTGCCCTTTCTCGCAACTCTTCCGTAGTATCTTTCAAAGTCTCACGGATTTCACGCCCGCTCTTGGGCGCCAAAAGAAGAGCTACCCCAGCTCCCACCAGACCTCCTAGCAAAAAAGAGATAGCTACCGTAGAAAACGAAAACTTTTTTTCTTCAATCATTAGACTTCACCTCCTATAGGTAATCTTTTCTTCAAGGTTTTAAGGGCTGCCTGTAAGCCCTTAGCAACTGCTGCTACTTCGATAGCCGCTTCAGCCACATTTTTGGAAATGACCTCCGCGACAACTTTTGTGGCCCGCCCTGTTTCTTCAACGGCTTCAAATATTTGCTCAGTTTTGGCAAGCTTCTCTTTTACATCCTCCACAATGTTATTGAGCTGGCGGAGAATACGCTCAACCTCTTGTAAAACTTCCGGAACATCTTTTTGGACCCGACCGGTGGTTTCATCCAGCAGAGAATTAACTTTTTCAAGCGTTTGTTTGACCTCATCGGCTAAATCCCGGAAAATCTCCTGAAAAGTCTCCACCAACTCTTTGGCAGCAGGAGGGAGGGGGGCCAACTCTTCAAGTAAATTTTCAAGCCTTTTAGAAAGGCTACTTACGTTGTCTAATGTTTGTTGGGTACTCCCTATTACTGGTTTGATCTCTACATCTAAATCCGTAAGTACCGTGCGCACTTCCGCAAGACTCCGGTCAACTTCTGCTAAGGTGCCTTTCAAACGTCCGAG
>JALSPG010000008.1 GCA_026986115.1 Thermodesulfobacteriales bacterium | reverse complement strand
CACAGATCATAAAATTTCTGATAGGAACAGGTATCTTAAAGGGCTCTTTTCGAATTTCGGTAAAACCTTCGGGTGGAGTTGCTATTTCAAATTCTGCCGACGCTCCTCTAAATTGCGGTCTTTCTTCCCAAAAAAGTTTCCAGAAGGTCGACTTTCCACTAGCCGGCGTTCCGACCACTATAATCTCACGCATTGTAGCCTCCCTTCTCTGGCTCCAATAATCTGACAAAAATGTCCTGGACCGAAGGATAGGCCTTCAGAAGGCCATGAGAAAGATCGTCCAGAGGGGGAATCTCCCCAGCCCACCAAAGACCTTTAGATTCCGCTTTTACTCTTAAATCTTTGGTCTTTTCGGTAGAAAAATTGAGCAATACCGCCCCAGGAAGCCCTATTCCTTGAACAATTTCTGCAAAAAGAGAAATTTCTTCGACAGCTCTTGAAGGTGTAGTGAGCAAAAGCAAAGATTCGGCTTCTTTAACCGCCTGCAAATTCTCTCCGTTAAGGCCTAAAGGGGCCTTCAGAATCGCATTCTCTCCCAAGGGAAACTTTTCATAAAGATGCGACCAAAGGACCCCTTCTAAAGTTCCTCCTCTCAAAAATCGGGCCGCATACACCGGAACTTTTTCCCATTCTCCTTTGGCGATCTCTCCCAGTTTGATCTCTTTTAAAGAAATCGCCTTACGTGGACATACTTCCTTACATAATCCACAACCTCGACACCTGAACCCTCGATGTTTGATAACCTCACCTTCTCTTACAAGGGCCCCAAATTGGCAATTTTTGACACATTCTTCACATAGATCACATTGCTGACGATCAAAACGTGAAAGACGCCAGGTAACTGTTTCCCGAAATTCTGGTTCAGCAGGCCAAAGCTTGGGGAAGCCTAACTCCAGTTCGTAAAGAGGGGCCTTCCAAAATTCAAGCAAAGAAATGGCTACCGTAGTCTTACCTACTCCTCCCCTTTGAGACAAAATAGCAAGCCTCATGTTTCCTCCCCCGTTTTTCTTTGGAAAAAGTTAAGGATTTAAAAGAAAACCTCAAGGAAAGGAAAAATTCCCAAAATTTGCCAAGCTAGATACAATCCCCAGAGGGATACATTTTGCCGTTCCGAAGAATAGGAATGGCTTCTGCTTGGTTACAACTGATTTCGAAAATTTTTTAAAAATTTTAATAAAAGTGGGCTACCGTAGCATGCTCCTCGTCAAGATTAGCAAAAGTGGAATATGGGGCTAAAAAAGCCAATTTTACCACTCCGGTGGGCCCATTCCGTTGTTTTCCGATGATGAGTTCCGCCACCCCTTTTTCAGGGCTGTCTTTGCGGTAAACCTCATCACGATAGATAAAGATGATTACGTCAGCATCCTGCTCAATAGCCCCTGATTCCCTGAGATCCGAGAGTTGTGGCCTTTTATCTGGCCGCTCCTCTACCCGGCGGTTTAATTGAGAAAGGGCAATTACCGGAACATTAAGTTCTTTGGCCATAGCTTTAATGGAGCTTGAAATCTCAGAAATCTCTTGTTCTCGCCGCTCCCGGCGTTCTCGACCCCTCATGAGTTGTAAATAATCGATAATGATGAGACCCAAAGAATGTTCTGCCATTAAACGACGAGCTTTGGCTCGTAATTCCAACACACTGATAGCCGGTGTATCATCAATAAAAATAGGAGCCTTGGAAAGACGGTTGGCAGCGTAAGTAAGTCTCTGCCAATCGGCATCAGAAAGCTTTCCGGTACGGACGGCTTGAGCGTCTACTCTGGCCTCGGCACAAAGCATTCTCATAGCAAGTTGCTCCCGCGACATCTCAAGAGAGAAAATAGCAACGGGGATACCATGTTCTACGGCTGCATGCTGGGCCACATTAAGTGCAAAAGAGGTCTTCCCCATGCTTGGTCTTCCGGCCACAATAATGAGGTCGGAATTCTGAAGGCCTGCAGTAAGACGATCAAACTCGTAAAAACCTGTAGGAACCCCCGTGACTTCCTGGCGTTTTTGATGAAGATGTTCGATCTGGAGAACGGCATCCTTGATTACTTCTTTCATGGAAAAGAAACTGCGCCGGCTTCCTTGAGCCCGGATCTCAAAAATGGCTCTTTCAGCCTCCTCGAGCAGATCTTCTACCGGCTCGGTCCCTTCATAACAACGACTGGCAATCTCGGTGCTGGCCAAAATAAGACGGCGCAAGATAGATTTTTCGCGCACAATATTGGCATAATAAGCGACATTGGCTGCTGTAGGAACATAATGAGCAAGTTCCGCAAGATAAGCTGCTCCTCCCACCTGATCTAAAAGTTCCCTTTCTTTGAGGGCCGCGTGGACAGTTATAAGGTCAATAGGTTCATTTCTATTAAAGAGGTCGAGCATGGTACGATAAATAGCTGCGTGGGCTTGACGATAGAAATCTTCTGGAGAAAGAATCTCAACTACTTTTAGAATAGCCGAATTATCAAGAAAAATACTTCCTAAAACACTCTTTTCCGCCTCAATATCCTGCGGTGGAATACGATCAAGGATAATTTCTGATTTCTCTTTTTTTCGGCGGGGCATATTCCAAGTTTACTCTGAAAGAAAAAGGGGGCAATAAAGGCCCCCCTTCTTTATTCTACAGGGACGACTTTCACCTTAATATGGGCGGTGACATCCGAAGAAAGTCTCACGGGGACTATATATTCACCAAGCTTTTTAATGGGTTCATCAAGGAGCACCTGTTTTTTGGCAATTTCAAAGCCCTTTTCCTTAAGGGCCTGAACGATTTCTGTAGCAGAAACCGAACCATAAAGGCGATCTTCTTCTACTACCCGCTGAGGGATAACGAGTTCTACTTCGTTGAGGCGCTCTGCTTCAGACATTAACTTTTGGCGAATTCTTTCGGCCTTAGCCAAGATAATTTGGCGCTCTCTTTCAATGGCTTTAAGGCTTTTTTTACTGGCAGGAATAGCCAAACCCTTGGGAATCAAATAGTTACGAGCATATCCATCTTTCACGGTCACTACATCGCCCGGGGCTCCCAGATTAGGTACGTATTCTTTCAAAATAACCTGCATCTTTTAACCTCCTTGCCGGGCAAGCTCTTCTTCATCAATCGAAGCAATAAATGGTAAGAGGGCCATAATACGAGCACGCTTAATGGCGGTGGTAAGCTGGCGCTGATGTTTGGCGCAAGTACCAGTTTGACGCCGGGGCATAATTTTACCTCGTTCTGTAATAAAAGCCTTTAAAACTTCCGGCTCTTTATAGTCGATTTTGAGATTGGGATCAGCACAAAAACGACAAATTTTACGTCGAGGATAGAAACGGCGTCGTTTAACCGTGCTTTGAGTTTCATTAGCCATGAGTTCCTCCTTAGGCTGCCAAAGTTTCGGGTTGATACTTTTCTTCTAGCTTAACCACAATGAAACGAATGACTCTTTCGTCAATGCGAAAGTATTGTTCAAGCTTTTGGGGAGTTTCTGCCGGGGCTACAAATTCCATAAGGATGTAATAACCCTGCTTTTTCTTTTCGATAGGATAGGCAAATTTACGAAGCCCCCATTCATCTTTCTTGAGGACTTCGCCACCATCTTTTTGGATAATCTCGGTGAGCTTCTCAATTATCCCTTCGCGTTCTTCAACACGATCCGGGTGGATGACAAAAAGGGTTTCGTACTTGCGCAGTTTTTTTGCCATAACTCCTCCTTTCGGTCTTTTTTGGCCCCTTGCGGAGCAAGGAGGTAATAACAAAAAGTGGTGGGCGGTGCTGGATTCGAACCAGCGACTTCCACCGTGTGAGGATGACGCTCTACCACTGAGCTAACCGCCCACCTTCCGAAAGTATATATAACCTTTTCAGCTTTGCAAGGGGATACTTTGGCGTATCTTTCGCCAAAGACGTTCATCTGCAGGGGCCAGTCTTAATTTTTCTATTTCAGCCGGCCCAAACCACCCTAAACCTTGTCCTTCAAGGGGTTTAGGTTCTCCTTCTATAATCTCACAGGCATAACACAAAAGTTCAATGGCAACATCAGGATAATCGTATTTTACTTTTGCGAGCAAATTACCTACCTTCACTTTAATCCCTAGTTCTTCAAAAAGTTCGCGCTTCAAAGCCACCTGAGGAGCTTCGCCCTTTTCTAGCTTTCCACCAGGAAACTCCCAAAACCCTCCACGAAGTTTGCCCTCTGGACGCTTAGCAAGAAAGACCTTCCCGTCTCGCTGGAGGAAGGCAGCTACTACTGGGAAGCGTTTCATCCGAAGACTCTCTTATAGATAGTGTCTACATGACGCAAATAATGGGAAAGATCGAAAATCCTTTCTAACTCTTCTCTGGAAAAATATTTAGCAATTTTTTGGTCAGCCTTTACCACCTCTGGAAAAGTTTTATTTTCGTCCTCCCATACCTCCATAGCTCGACGCTGGACCAAAAGATAAGCTTCCTGACGAGAAAGCCCCTTCTCTGTAAGAGCCAGGAGGAGAGGTTGAGAATAAATAAGTCCCCGGAGGAGATTTAGGTTCTTTTTCATGCGTTCGGGGTAAACTACCAATTTGTCGAGCATCCTGGTGAGACGCTTAAGCATAAAATCTGCCGCAGTGGTGGCATCCGGTACAATAACCCGCTCTACCGAAGAATGACTGATATCTCTTTCATGCCAAAGAGCATCGTTTTCAAGGGCTGGCATAAGATAACCCCGCACAAGACGAGCCAGACCACAAAGATTTTCAGAAAGAATAGGGTTGCGCTTGTGGGGCATGGCGGAGGAACCTTTCTGCCCTTTGTGGAAAAACTCTTCTGCCTCAAGTACTTCAGTACGCTGAAGGTGCCTGATTTCGGTGGCAATCTTTTCTACCGTCCCGGCCATTACCGCAAGCGCCGCCATGTATTCGGCATAACGATCTCGCTGAATAACCTGATTTGAGACAGGAGCAGGCCTAAGCCCCATTTTCTCACATACATAGGCCTCTACTTCAGGCTCTATATGAGCAAAGGTACCAACTGCTCCTGAAAGTTTGCCGTAAGAAATGGTTTCAAGAGCAGCTTCAAGACGCTTGCGGTTACGACGCATTTCCTCAAACCAGAGGGCGAATTTAAGGCCAAAGGTGATAGGTTCGGCATGAATGCCGTGGGTCCGGCCGATCATAACGGTATCTTTGTGTTCCAAGGCGCGCCTTTTTAACACCTCCAAAAGCTCATCTACATCTTGGATGATAATTTTGAGGGCCCTTTTCATAAGCCAGGCCATAGCTGTGTCGAGCATGTCAGAGGAGGTCATCCCCAGGTGAAGATATCTTCCTTCAGGGCCAATAATTCGTTCCATATAGGTCAAAAAGGCGATAACATCGTGGCGGGTCTCCTGTTCGATCTTTTCTACTGCCTTTACATCTTCGGCCTGAAAACCTTCATTAAGATATTTCTCCGTCTTTTCTCGAATTACTTTAACGGCCTTTTCGGGAATACGACCCAGCTTCGCCCAACCTTCACAAGCCAAAACTTCCACCAAAAGCCAGGCACGTAATTTCTCTTCCGGACTCCACAAACGGGCCATTACCTCACGGGTATAGCGGGAGATCATCTATC
>JALSPG010000007.1 GCA_026986115.1 Thermodesulfobacteriales bacterium | reverse complement strand
TCCTTTACACTTCAGGCTCTACCGGAAAACCTAAAGGTGTTTTTCACACTACCGGGGGGTATTTGGTTTATGTAGCGCACACCCTTCAGTGGGTCTTTGATTTGAAGCCGGAGGATATCTTCTGGTGCACAGCTGATATTGGCTGGATTACAGGTCATTCTTACATTGTTTATGGGCCGCTTTCTCTTGGTGCTACAGAAATTATGTATGAAGGGGTCCCTACCTATCCCCATCCTGGTCGGTTTTGGGAGCTTTGCCAAAAGTTTAAAGTGACGCTTTTTTATACCGCTCCTACGGTAATTCGGGCCCTAATGCGAGAAGGAGATGAATGGCCCCATAAATATGACCTTTCTTCCTTGCGAATTTTGGGCTCCGTAGGAGAACCTATCAACCCTGAGGCCTGGCTCTGGTATCACAAACACGTTGGTCGTAGCCGTTGTCCTATCGTAGATACTTGGTGGCAGACGGAGACTGGAGGTTTTCTGATTTCACCTCTCCCTTACGCTATTCCGCAAAAGCCCGGTTCAGCTACGGTACCTTTGCCGGGTGTGGAGCCCATCATCCTCAAAGATGATGGTACCCCGGCAGATGTAAATGAAGGAGGCCATCTTTGTATGAAACGGGCCTGGCCGGGAATGCTGCGGGGTGTGTGGGGAGACCCGAAGCGCTTTAAAGATGTATATTTCAGCCGCTTCCCCGGCTATTACTATACCGGTGACGGTGCCCGTCGTGACGAAGACGGCTACTTCTGGATTATGGGACGTCTTGACGATGTTATTAACGTTTCTGGTCACCGCTTGGGTACTATGGAACTTGAGTCCGCTCTTGTGGCCCATCCTGCGGTAGCAGAGGCAGCGGTGATCGGAATTCCCCACGAGGTAAAAGGTGAAACTATTTACGCCTTCGTTATCCTCAAAGATGGTTATGAGCCCTCTGAAGAGTTGCGACAGGAGCTCAAACAGCACATGCGTAAAGTAATTGGCCCCATTGCCACACCGGAATATATCCAGTTTGTTTCTGGTCTACCCAAGACCCGCAGTGGAAAGATTATGCGTCGTATTCTCCGGAAGATTGCTACTGGCCAGTATGACGATCTTGGCGATACCTCCACCCTGGCAGATCCTTCCGTGATTGACGAACTCATAAAGGGGCGGGAAGAATTGATGGGTAAAAAATAAAAAAAATCGTCCTACGAGAGAAAATTAGAAAAGGCGGGCTTAGCCCGCCTTTTCTAATCCTGTACCTTTATAAGATCTGGGGAGGGGGTAACTTTTATATATCCCTTTTCAAGATTAATTTCCTGGACGATTTCTTCTATAAGAGGAAGATAGATTGTTTTTCGATTTGGTCTTTTTATTTCCAGGAGTTCATAAGGACCAACAGGCATAAGGCCTTTCACCTCTCCCAGAGGGGTATCGTCTGAAAGAATAACCTTAAGGCCTACCAATTCGAATACGTAATATTCATCTTCCTCTTTAGGAGGAAGTTCTTCTAGTTCTATGTATAGTTCTAAGTCTTGAAGTTCTTCTGCTGCCGTTCGGCCTTCAACGCCCTCAAATTTAATAAGAAATCCCCCTCCAGGAGCAGGCCTTATAATTTGAGGAGTTAAGGTTTCGAAGGAATCCTTCTCCTTACGGCGATAAAAGCTTGGAATTTGGAGTATTATTTCGGGATTTTTTATAAGAAAGGGGAGGAATTTGACCTCCCCTTTCATGCCATGGGCCCGGGTAATCTTTCCTATCCGGACCTTACGGGGCATTATTCAATGATTTCTAAGACAGCGCGTTTGCGAAGTTTGGTGGAGGCAGCACTAAGAATAGTTCGCATTGCTCTAGCAGTCCGTCCTTGTTTCCCGATAACTTTCCCCAGATCTTCTTTTGCTACTTTGAGCTCAATAACAACGGTTTGTTCACCTTCAATTTCCTTTACCTGGACTGCGTCAGGATTGTCTACCAACGCCTTCGCAATCTCTTCGATAAGATCCTTCAGCTTTCCCATATCTAACCTCCCTCTTGAGCTTTCATCAGCACAATATAGGTATCCTCTTTATGGCATGCCACCCTTAATTATTCAAAAGGCCACTGCGTTTAAGGAGCGCCCGTACCGTCTCGGTAGGTTCTGCTCCTCGGGCAAGCCATTTTTTGACTTTTTCGGGATCCACTTTGAACTCATATGGTTCTTTAAGAGGATCATAATATCCCAAGATTTCAAGAAATTTACCATCTCGTGGGGCAGAGGCTTCCGCTGCTACTACCCGGTAAAAAGGCCGGTTTCGTCGTCCTCTGCGCATAAGTCTGATTCTAATGGCCACCTTGTCACCTCCTTACCTAAAGATTGGAGCATTTTTACATGCCAAACAGGTTTCGGGCAAGGGCCTGAAGCCCTCCTTTTTTGCGCATGCGTTTAAAAAGGCGTCGCATCTCTTCATAACTTTTGAGAAGTCGATTTACATCTTGTACCGTGGTGCCACTTCCTTTAGCGATGCGCCTTTTACGACTAGCGTTTATGATTTTGGGGTTTCGACGTTCTTCTGGAGTCATAGAGTTAATAATGGCTTCCATGCGAATTAGTTCGCGTTCGTCAAAGGGAAGATCTTTGAGTTTGTTCCCGATGCCGGGAATCAACTTGAGAATGTTTTCCAGAGACCCCAGCCGTTTCATTTGCCGAATTTGTTCCCGCAAATCTTCTAAGGTGAAAGCTTCTTTTTTGAGCTTTTCTTGTAATTCTTTGGCTTTTTTGAGGTCAAAGGTCTCTTGAGCCTTTTCAATAAGGGAAAGCACATCTCCCATGCCAAGGATGCGGGAGGCCATGCGATCCGGATGAAAAACCTCAAGGGCTTCAAGCTTTTCACCGGTTCCTAAAAACTTAATAGGACAACCAGTGACTGCCCGGATAGAAAGGGCCGCACCACCCCGGGCATCACCTTCGACTTTGGTGAGGATAACTCCGGTAAGCCCTACTTTTTCGTGGAAGTTTTTGGCTATATTGACCGCGTCCTGACCAGTCATGGCATCGGCAATAAGGAGGATCTCGCGAGGAGCTATAGCCTCCTTGATACGGGCCACCTCGTTCATCATCTCTTCGTCAACATGAAGGCGCCCAGCGGTATCAATAATGGCCACGTCATATCCCTTGGCTTTGGCCTCTGCTAAGGCTAGCTTAGCAATTTCAACCGGATTTTGGGAAGGATCGGTTTCAAAACAGGGCACTCCCACCTGCCTGGCAAGGGTTTTGAGCTGGTCAATAGCCGCAGGCCGGTAAACATCTGCGGGGACAAGAAAGGGTTTGAGGCCCTTCTTTTTCAGAAAACGAGCAAGTTTAGCGGCGGTGGTAGTTTTACCAGAGCCTTGAAGCCCTACTAAAAGGATGGGAATGGGTTTGGGTCCGGAAAGATTTAAAGGGACAGCCGTGTCACCTAAAGTATGGATAAGTTCTTCGTGGACGATCTTGATTAGCTGCTGGGCCGGGGTGAGGCTTTCCATGACCTCGGCCCCCAAGGCCCTCTCTTTTACCCGGTTGATAAAATCTTTGACAACGCGAAAATGGACATCAGCCTCTAAAAGGGCAAGACGTACCTCTCTTAAGCCCTTTTCTACGTCAGAGGGGCTGAGTTTGCCTCGTCCTCTGAGTTTTTTAAAGGTACTTTCTAGGCGTTCACTTAGATTCTCAAACAAAGAATCCCTCTTCCTATAAATTTGCCAAAAACTTTACCTTGAAAAGAGTTTAAGGGCAACGAGGAGAGGGCAGATCTTTTCCCTTCCCAAATTTTTGAGTTTGAGCTTCATAGACTGGAAGAATTTCAGGAAGGAGTTTTTTTATCTGGGCGATTCGTTTTTCATCTGTCGGATGAGTTGAAAGGAAGGCCGGAGGTCTGGGTTTCCCGCGGGCTGCTTCTCTCATTCTTTGCCAAAAAGCTACCGCCTCACGAGGGTCATATCCGGCTTTTGCCATAAGATAGAGACCTATATGATCTGCCTCAAGTTCCTGTTTGCGACTATAAGGAAGGATTAGCCCCACAGTTGCTCCAAGCCCGTAAGCAGCAAGGAAAATCCTTTTGGTTTGAGAATTTTTGAGATCTAAAATCTCTGAAAGGACCACCTCTCCAAAGGCCGCTGCAAGCCCAAGGCTAAGCCTTTCTGCACCATGTCTTGCAATGGCATGGGCTATTTCATGCCCCATTACAGCAGCAAGCCCCGCTTCGTTTTTGGCGATGGGTATGATGCCGGTATAAACAAAAACCTTCCCTCCTGGTAAACAGAAGGCGTTGATAACTTTGGGTTTATCAATCACGAAGAATTCCCATGGGAGATTTTTTCCAGTAGCCTTGGCGATCCGAAGGCCCACTTTTTTTACGATATTGTTAAGGCGTTGATTTCTACAAATTTTTTCTTTACGAAGAATTTCTCGGCTGGCCTGTAATCCTAAACGGAGCTCTGTCTGAGGATCTATCAAAATTAATTGTTTACGACCTGTTACAGGGGCGGTAGCACAACTTACAAGTAATGATAAAAGAAAAAATAAAACTAAAACTTTTACCGTAGCTTTAGACATTTCGGAGCTCTACCGGGACCGAAAGATTTTCTTCTAGAAAGAGCTTAAGCTCTTTAAGTTCTTTCGGACCATAAACCCCCAGATCCTTTTCTGGTGCTAATCGCTCGTATTCGTTCATGAAACGTTGAAGAGCAACAAGTTTAGCTCCTTTAAAATAGGGAAGAAGTTCTTTTAGCTCTTCAAACGAGATAAATGCGGGAACAGCCGTAATTCTAATTTCGTAAGATATTTGGTTTTTTTGCAAAATATTTAAAGATTCTTCAATAGCCTTAAAATCTCCTCTGAGCTCGGCATAACGAGAAGGAGAGGTTTTAAAATCGAGTGCTACATAATCTAAGAGGGCTTCTTTTGATAAACTTTCGAGAACGTCAGGCTGCGAACCATTGGTGTCTAACTTGATATCTAGAGGAGTTTCGCTTCGAATAACCTCTAGAAAAGATCGCAAGAGATTTTTGTAAAGAGTAGGCTCACCCCCTGTAATTACAACCCCGGTAATAAAATTTTCCCGTCTTTTAAGCTCTTTAATAACTTCTTCAGGGGGGAGATCTTTAAGTCTTGAAAGCCTTTCTGGCAGAACTAAATCGACATTATAACAAAATGGACAGCGGAAATTACACCCTCCCAGGAAAACGACCGCTGCCAAACGTCCCGGGAAATCTACCAAGCTGGTTCCACGAAACCCTTTGATCATCCTTGTTAAACCAAAACCTATAATTAAAAGCCCTGCAATAACAAATTTTACTTTTTTCCCTTGACAGGGAGAAAAAAGTAGTTACTCTAAAATGCACTAACTCGTTCTTTTAAAAGAAAAAATTTCAAAAAAGCAGTTAAAAATTTCTAGTTGTCAAGGCATTGACAGCGAGGTGTGGGTGTGCTATTTTAAAAGTTGCTCTTTAAAAAAGAGCCCGATCTTTGAAAACTGAATAGCGGCAGTAGGCAGGCCTTTGAGAGAGAGTCTTGTCGGCCATTTAGGCCGGAGGTAAGGGATTTAAAGTGAGGGTTT
>JALSPG010000006.1 GCA_026986115.1 Thermodesulfobacteriales bacterium | reverse complement strand
CTTTAGGGGACTAGTCCTTTTAATGCTCCTGTGGTAAGAAGAGCCTATGTCTGGGAGAATTCGGAAGAGCATAATCTTTGCCCTTGGTTTTCTTCTCTTTTGGATTTTCACGGTTGAGGCCAAAACACTCGAAGACCTTTACCAAGACTTTTCTCCTCTTTCTGCTTTGGTGATCAGTATTGAGGGGCAAGAGGTAATCCTTGATAAAGGCCGTGCTGACGGGGTTCATCCTGGAGATCTTTTTACCGTTTACAAACAGGGGAAGAAGATTATCCATCCCACCACTAAAAAAGTCCTTGGCTTTTTAAAAATTCCCATTGGAAAAATAGAAGTTCAAAGACTCGATGAGAATTTTTCCACGGCGCTAATTATTGAGGCTCGGGAGAAAATAAAAGTTGGGGCACCTGCTATTCGCTTTGCCGACCAGAAAGTCTTGATTGTGGAAACTGTTTCAGGAGCTGCTTTAGAGCTTTTACCTCTTCTTAAAGCCAAGCTCCCAGATCTCAAATTTGAACTTGCCAAAGACATTCGCTTTGAAGAACTTTCCTCTGCTTATTTGGCACGCGAGGGGATAGATCTTGTTTTTGTAACCGATGGTCAACGGGTGCGAGTCTATAACAGGCGTTTGGAGATTTTGCAGATTTATGGCCTTGCAGGGCTAAGCCAACCTTTATCTGCCCCTGCACCTCAGGTTGTCCCTCCTTCTCCTCGACCTCAAGTTCCTCAACCGAAAACGCCATCTCCTTTATCACCACCATCTGCCCCTGCTCCGTCCGGCTCTAAAGGTTACTATGTGCCACCTCCTCCCCCTCCTCCAGGGCAACCGGTTCCAGAGACAAAATCGCGTTATCCCTATTCCACTCTTACTTATCGCGAACCAATAGCTCCTAGTTTTAGGAAAGTTGGCCATCTTTCAGAAGTGGTAATTGACCTCGAAGTGGGGGATGCAGACCGAGATGGGGCCCCTGAAATTATATATCTCACTCCAACTACCCTTTACATTACTAAGTATCGCGCTCCTGGTGGTTGGCATTATGAATACCGGGGTTTCGGAAAAATTCTAAACTTTTCTTTAGGGCCCAAGGGATGGATTGCTCTCAATGTCTATGTGGACGGAGAGGGCATGCGAAGCCTTCTCTTAAGATTTTACCAAGGACAGTTTGAGGAAGTGGTTAAGGATGCCAATTTTATTTTGGGCTTTTTTGATTTTGACGCTGACGGGGTAAAGGAAACTCTTTTGGCCCAAAGTTATGATAAAGAAAAATTTTTTGGTCTTCCTGTATATGATGTAAGACCCGGGCAAGGAGGAAAACTCGTTTACCGGCGCAAAATCGAAGTGCCACTTTATTTCCAGATTTTGGGAGCAGCTTTTGCAGATGTGGATGGTGATGGGGTCCGAGAGGTTCTCTTTTTAAATAAAGCTAAAAAACTCCAAATTTATAAAGGCCGTAAGAAAATTTGGGAGTCGAATCGTAAGGTAGGAGGCTCTCTCTACTCTCTTTCAGTTTCTTCAGGATCTAAACATCTCAATTATAAGATGGCCATCAGTGCCGAGGTGGATCCGGTGGTTTATGATATCAATGCTGACGGTGTCCAAGAGGTTCTTTTAGTGGCCAACAAGAGTGCTCACCGGGATCTTATTCCTGGAATACCTGCTTATGAGTCTGGCGAGGTTCTAGTGTTGACCCGTTCTCCTATGGGTTTTGCCCTTCTTCCTCTTACCGGTACTTTTGAAGGGCCTTTACAAGGGCTTTCTATTGTGGGGCAAGAAGTTTTTGTAACCTATGTGAGGGGAAATCCCTTTACTCAGAAAGGAGAATCTTTCCTATTGGCCTTTCCTTTGCGGATGCCTACGCTTAAGCCCCAGGCAGAAATTCCCTATCGTCCTATTCCTTGAGGATGGCATCTGGGTGTTTTTGGAGAAAATCCTCTAAGGCTTTTTGATGTAGCTTTTGAATTCTTACTTCGTAATCTTCCGGCAAAATAGAGGCCCCTTTAAGTCCACCCCGGAGATTTATTTCTGCCAGATAGTATTTTCCATCTCCGGTAAGCATAAGATCAAGATGGGCATAAGGGAATTGCCCCCTTTTCATTATCCTTTGACAGAACTGATATTCTTCCTCGCTTAATTGGTAAGGGGTAGCATTTCCCCCAAAAAAAAGATTGTTGCGAAAATTAAAAGGATTTCTGCGGGCATAGGCTTCGATGTACTCTCCCAAAAGGACCACGCGTACATCAGTGATATTGGGGAAAAAGGGCTGTAAAACAAAAGGGTAGGGGAAATTTCCAAAACAGACCTGATTGTAAAGGTCTTCAATATTTTCCCAAACATGAATTCCAAGGCCACAATTAAAACGGTTTTGTTTAGTTACGACTTTTCTTAGACCATAAGCTCCATATTCATTAAGAGCTCTTATAAGATCGTGGCGATCTCTTATTACCCTCGTTTCTGGGGGGAAAAATTCCTTGAGAGCTTCTGCTTGGAAACATTTAGAACGGGCTAGGTATTGGGCAAGCAGAGGGGGATAGGCAGAAACCCCTCGGGCATAAAGGTCAGTATAGAGATATTCTTCGCCGTGCTTCAGGGCCAAAATACCCAGAATAAAATCTCCTTCTCTCAACTCGTAGTAATTTTTGCGAAAGGCTCGGTTAGAAAGGATGACCAAAGGGGGGCGCATTAGAAAAGCATTTCGAGAAAATGTTTATGGTATTTGGTAAGATCGGCTCCACATTTACCACAATTAAATTTAATTTCTCCAAAGACTTGAGTATCGTCTGCTACAGGGGTGAAACTTCCGTCCTCGTTTTGGATATATCTAGTAGTGATGGTGACATTTTCTGCAAGTTCGAAAAAGTCTTCGTCGTTTCCACAATAAGGACAGACGATACGATTTGTCCCGGGATAGTAAAGGGGCTTTTTGGCAATAATAAACCGTTTTGCCGTACGGTTTCGTTTTAGTTGGTTTTTCTCTCGCATATTATCGTCCAAAATACCCTGTTAATTGCCCTTTGGCTAAAATATGCGGCGATATCGCCTTTTGAAAACCTTTAAGATTAATGTCTTCTGGGAGATCTAACTTTTCTATATCTAAAGCAAAGATCGTAAATACATAAGGATGATCACCAGTTCCCGGAGGCGGTTGAGGCCCTCCGTACCCTACAAAACCAAAAGAGTTTTTAAGCTCTTTAGCTCCTGGGGGCATCGCATGACCTGAAGCCCCCTCTTCTAAATGGTGGATATCGGCAGGAATATTGATAACCATCCAATGAACCCAATTTTGAGCCACCGGATGAGGGTCTACACAGAGGAGGGCAAAAGATTTTGTTCCTTTTGGCTCTTCAGACCAGGTAAGGGGAGGAGAAAGATTTTTCCCGCCTGCAGCGGGCATAACATATTTGAGGGGGATGCGGCCACCGTCTTCAAAGGCGGGGGAAATTAGTTGCATGTGCGCCTCCTTGGCGGCGATTACCATGGCCACCACTAAAAAGAAAGATATAGGTACTAGGAAAAAGTAGATTCTTTTCATATGGATCTGCTTTAGTATAAGCTTTTTATGTCGGGATTCAAGCATAAATATTTCCTTTTGAAGACAATTTGTGCCCTAGGATAGCGAGTTTCAAAAAAAGAGTCTTAAAAGGCTTCATTAAAGAGAAAAATTGCGTTAAAGGGACTTCATGAATGTAGCTTTCTTTTGCAAGCTGCGGCCCTTTCGGCTTAAATACCACAACCAATTTTAAGGAGGACAATATGAAATCTACCGAGGCCAAGCCCCGCAAGCTCCTGCGACCCACAAAACTGGGTGAAGAACAGAAAAAAGAAATTTTGCGCAAAATCCTAGAAAAGGACCCTTCTGTTTACGCTCGGGATCCGGAGCTCCAAAAAAAGATTGCTGCCCGCCTTGGCTGGGTAGATGTTCCGCAACGTATGCGTGCAGAGTTACCTTCTTTGAAAGAATTTGCTTCTTCAGTAAGGGAGCGTTTTTCTCACATAGTGCATTGTGGTATGGGGGGGTCAAGCCTTTTTCCTTTGGCCTTGGAAAAGATTTTTGGATCTCAGCCAGGATGGCCAGAATTTATAGTTCTGGACACCACTGATCCGGAAGAAATCGCTAAAATCGAAGAAGAATGTGATCTCAAACGGACCCTTTTTATTATTGCCAGTAAATCTGGCACTACAGTAGAGACACTCTCTCAATACCGCTATTTTTGGGAAAAATTAAGGGCTTTGGCTGATTTCCCCGGAGAACACTTTGTAGCTTTAACTGACGAGGGTTCACCTCTTCACCGGGAGGCAGAAGAGAAAAATTTTCTCAAGATCTTTTTGAACCCTTCTGATGTGGGCGGGCGCTATGCTGCTCTAACTTTTGTAGGATTATTGCCCGCTGCTTTGATGGGCCTTGAGTGTGAAAAATTTTTGGATAACGCTGAAGAGATGCAGGCTGCTTGTTCTCCTGATATCCCTTGGGAGTATAATCCTGCGGCTTGGCTTTCCGAATATATTGCCGAAAGATTTTTCCTCGGACAGGACAAACTTACCGTGATGACAGATCCACTTTTGCGTCCCTTTGCCTTGTGGATAGAGCAGTTGGTGGCGGAAAGCCTAGGTAAGGAATTCACGGGTGTCATTCCCATTGTGGGTGAAAGTCCCGGATCCCCTACTGTTTATGGCCCGGATCGCATTTTTGTATATCTGGGGTTGAGGGGAAGACAGGATCTCTACCAAAGACTTTTTTCCGACCTCAAAGAGGCTGGTTTTCCTCTTAAAACTTACTGGCTTGAAGATCGCTACGAACTCGGGGCAGAATGTTTTCGTTGGGAGCTTGCGATAGCGCTCTGTGGGGTATGGTTAGGGCTTAATCCCTTTGACGAGCCAGATGTTATTCGTGCCAAGAAAAAGACCAGAGAAATGCTGGAAACTTTCAAACAAACCGGTGAGTTTCCTGTCGAATTCTATCTTGATGATGATGTGGGAGTAGGTTTTCTGTATGCTGGAGGCTTAAAAGTACAGTATCCCCGCTTACGAGCGGCGGTCAAAAAATTTATGTACGAAACCCCGCCCTGGGGGTATTTTGCCTTTTTACCTTACCTGCCTTATGATCCCGAAATTGAAGAGCTTTTTACAGACTTGCGTACTCTGTTTCGGGGCAGACGCCAATGTTCCACCATTTTGGGTTTTGGTCCTCGGTATCTCCATTCTACTGGCCAGCTTTTCAAGGGTGGTCCTCGCTCGGGGCGCTTCATTATCTTTACTAGGAAAGGTCGGCGAGAGGATCAACTTATTCCAGATGAAGGCTATACTTTCTGGGATCTACAGTTTGCTCAAGCCTTTGGAGATTTTCAGGCCCTTTCCGAAGACGAACGCCCTGTAATTCATATTCATCTTTCTGAAAATTATAAAGAAGACCTCAAAAGATTTTATAGTTTCATGGAAGAAATTACGCGTTTGAGTGATACCGAAGAATGACCTTAGTTGAAAGACTCCTTTTTGCCTTTGTTTTGTTAGCTTTAGTCCTTTTTGTGGGCACGTTGGGGTATTTTCTCATTGAGGGCTGGAGCCTTTTTGATGCCCTTTATATGACCATCATCACCCTTTCTACGGTAGGTTACGGAGAAGTACACCCTCTTTCTGAGGCAGGGCGATTTTTTACGATTTTTCTCATCTTTGCCGGAGTAGGGATTGCCTTTTACGTTTTCACCATGGTGACCGAGACCATTGTTTCGGGGCAACTGCAAGATTTTTTAGGAAAAAGGCGCCTTGAAGCAAAATTAGAGACTCTTCATGATCATTATATTATTTGTGGTTACGGTCGTATTGGGAAACACATCTGCCGTATGATTGCCAAAGAAATACCTTTTGTGGTGGTGGAGAAAAGTCCAGAGGTGGTTAAGGAAATCGAAAAAGAAGGCTTTCTTTACCTTGAAGGCGATGCTACCCACGAAGAAGTACTTAAAAAAGCTGGTATCGATCGGGCCAAGGGGCTAGTTTCGGTCTTACGTTCTGATGCCGACAATGTCTATATTACTCTTACTGCCCGAGGTCTTAATGAAAAACTTTTCATCATTGCTCGTGCTGACGAAGAACGCGTGGAAAAAAAACTCAAGCGGGCCGGAGCAGATAAAGTAGTTTCGCCTTATCTTATCGGGGCCCGACGAATGGCACTTATTATTCTCCGTCCGGCGGTAACAGACTTTCTTGAGCTTGCTACCCCGGAAGAAAATGTAGAATTGCAGCTGGAGGAGGTCCGTATCTCAGATCGTTCTGAATTGGTAGGAAAGACCCTCCTTGAGAGCGGAATCAGGCAATTTTCCGGGGCCATCATCCTGGCCATCAAAAAAGTTACGGGGGAAATGATCTTTAACCCCCCACCGAATTATGTCTTTGAAGCCGGTGATATGGTGGTAGCCTTAGGAGATCGTAAAGGGCTTGCTCGGCTTGAAGAAGTAGCAGCCGGACATAAAAGATTAATAGAATTCCTCTAAACCTTTCTCTGTTACCAGAGCGTGAAGACGGATGTCGTGCTCTTCCAAGGGGAGCTTTTCAGTAACCTGACAAGAAAAGGCAAGCCCAATCCTTTTTACCTCGTGAGCCTTCGCAAAAAGACGGTCGTAAAAACCACCTCCGTAACCAAGTCTGCCTCCCTGATGGTCAAAGGCTACACCTGGAGTAATAATCAGATCCAGCTTTTCGGGTGAAATTTCTGGATTTTCTTCTGGTGGTTCTAGGATGCCATAAGTTCCCGGTTGGAGTTCTTTAGGGCTTAAGATTCGAAAAAGTCGGAGTTTTTTTTCTTTAGGGTAAGTACGGGGAAGATAGACTTCTTTCCCTTCCTGGAGGGCCTTGGTGATGAGAGTGTCTGTTTCTACCTCTTCGCGAAAATGGGCATAAAGAAGAATACGTTTAGCTCTTCGGTATAAAGGGTAAGATTGAAGGTTTTTAGCAATGCGGGAAGAATATTTTTTCCTCGTTTCAGGAGTTAAAGAGGCCCTTTTTGCTAGAAAAATTTTTCTCAATTCTTTTTTGGAGAGAGAAAAAGTTTCCACGTTTGCTTTCCTCTTAGTAATTTGTTAAAAACTTCAAAAAAAGATTATCATCAAAACATACGGATCTTATCATGGGAAAACGTATTCTGATCATTGAAGATGATACAGCTTTAGCAGAAATTCTAGCAGATTTTTTAAAACTCCGGGGTGGATACGATGTCAGGACTGCGGCAGATGGTCTTGAAGGGTTAAAACTCCTTAAAAAAGCAAGCTTTGATCTCGTAATTACCGATATTACTATGCCTTATGTAAGTGGTATAGGAATTCTAACTATTCTCAAAAGAGATTACCCAGAGATTCCCGTAATAGCTATTACTGGTTACGGAGACGAAGTTAAATCTTTGGCTGAAGAGAAAAAAGCCGACGTCGTACTCTCAAAGCCCTTGGACAATCAGAGACTCCTTAACCTTTTAGAAAAAATGCTTACCAAAGGAGGGAGTGATGCCTCTTAAGGCTTATGTTTTAATCAACACCCAAATTGGCAAAACCTCGGAAGTTGCTGAAACTCTCAAGAAGATGCCAGAGGTTAAGCGGTTAGATATTATCATGGGGCCTTACGATATCATTGCGGAAGTAGAAACCAAAGATCATGATGAACTTTCTGAGATGGTTTTGAAGAAACTTCAAACTATCGAGTATATCCAGCACACCATGACGTGCCCGGTAATCAAGGTGGACGATGAGTAAAAGCCTTTTCGAGAAGAAGGGCATATTTTTGGCTAGCACCTAAAAATTCCTTCAGTACTTGGTAAGCAAGTTGTCCTGTTTTTTGTGCTTCTAAAGGTTTTTCAAGCCAATAGGAAAATTTCTCAAAGATTTCCTCTCCGTTTTTGACGATTATATTCCCACACCTTTTTCTCAAGGCTTCGGCTTCATAAGGAAAGTTCATCATAAAGGGTCCGAAAAGAAGAGGCCTTTCAAAAAGGGCGGGTTCAAAGGGATTTTGTCCTCCTTTAGGGATCAGACTTCCGCCCACAAAAGAAGCATAAGAAAAGGCGTAAATTTCAAGCAAGGGGCCAATGGTATCAAGAAGGACTACGGGGGCTCTTTCTTGAGGGAGCCGGCTCCAGAGGGTATAAGGTATTTTTCTTTCCTGAAGTTTTTGGGCAAGCTTTTTAAGGTTTTTTAAGTGTCTGGGGGCCAATACGAAACAGATCTCTTCGGAAAATTTTTTATAAAGCAGAAAAACGGCCTTTACCACCTCTTTTTCTTCTCCTCCCCGGAGACTTCCAAAGGTAAGAAGTCTTTGGGGAAAGAATTTTTTAAGATGTTTGGCATCTGAAAAGGCCTTTTTCCTTTCGTAAAGTAGGTCATATTTGGCGTTTCCCAAGATATAGAGACGGTCTCTAGGGGCGCCAAGGGCCTCAAACCGCTTTGCTTCTAAAGGTCCAATAACACCTAAGGCCCAAAAATTTCCAAGGATTTTTCGCCAAAGCCCTAGTAACAATCGATACCGCCGGTAAGCCCTTTCTGAAAGCCTGCCATTGAGGGTTAAAACCGGGACCTGCTGTTTAAAGGCCTCTAAAATAAGATTGGGCCAGAGTTCTGTCTCTATGAGAGCAAATACTTTGGGGCGGGTTTTTGCAAAGGCCTTGCGGGCAAAACTCGGAAGATCAAAAGGGGCAAGCTCTACAGCTATCTCTTTAGAGGAGAGGAGCTCTTTGGCCTTTGCAAGGCCCGTATAAGTTTGGAGGGTAAGAAGGATTTTAGTTTGAGGCCGCCTTTTGAGAAAGGCTTTGATAATGGCAGCGGCAATCTGGGCTTCTCCTACAGAGGCAGCGTGAAGCCAAATATCTGCCTGAGGCAGTAACCCCCGGCGGGAGGGAGGTTTTTTTGATCTCCACAAAGGGGTAAGAAGCCGACCTAGCGTTTGGTAGATCTTTAAAGAAAGCATTAACGATAATAGCGTTGACGAAGGGTTTCAAAAAGGGCAATTGCCCCTGCTACCGCGGCATTTAAGGAATCCAGTGGCCCCCTCATAGGGATAGCTGCTAAAAAGTCGCACTTTTCTTTAATAGAGGGCCGCAGGCCCTTTTCTTCGCTTCCAACTACCCAGACCAAAGGAAGGTCAAGATCTAACTGGTAAATAGTGCTTTCGGCTCGGGCTTCAAGCCCTGCGACCCAAAGCCCGCGATCTTTGAGTTCTTCAAGCAGGCGGCCGAGATTCTTGGCCTGGTGAATAGGTAAGTGTGAAATGGCTCCAGAAGAGACCTTTACTACTGTTCCGGTAATACCCGCGGCCCGGTGTTTGGGAATAATGAGGCCATGAGCCCCGGCGGCAACAGCGCTCCTAATAAGAGAGCCTAAGTTTTGAGGATCGGTGATTTCGTCCAGAGCCAAAAGAAGGGCTTTTTCTTTTTTGTCTTTAGCCCTCTGAAGAAGGGCTTCCAAAGGAGCGTAGTCAAATTCCTTGAGATAGGCTACTACACCTTGGGTATGTGCCTCAGGGGGGACTCCAGGAGGGGTAAAATCCTTTTTTATCTTGATCGAGATACCTAATTTTTTGGCCTTTTCTAAAATTTGGTAAACTTTTCCCCGGAGTTCTTTTTTGGAGATGACTATTTCTTCCAGTTTATTTGGGTCATGGCGCAAATATTCCAGTATGGGATTGATCCCCCAAATCACCTTGCCCATTAGCGGAACCTCGAGAGGAGCTCTTGCTGCCGGAAGTTTTTTTGTCTTTCTGCGATGAGTATGGCGTAAAAATTGCTGAAAGCCTCTTCAAGATGGTCATTCAAAACGAGGTAATCAAACTCGTTAGCCTTGGCAATTTCTTCTTTTGCGGCGGCGAGACGTCTCTTAAGAATTTCTTCCTCCTCGGTACCACGGGCGCGCAGCCTTCTTTCAAGCTCTTCAAGACTTGGAGGGAGAATGAATACCAAGACGGCATCTCGCCCTAGCCTTTGGCGGACCTGCAAAGCCCCTTGGACATCGATATCCAAAAGTACATCTCGGCCAGAAGTTAAGGCCTCTTCTACCTGTTTTTGGGCTGTACCATAAAAGTGCCCATGGACCCACGCCCATTCTAAAAATAGGCCTTGGTTGATCATTTTTTGGAAAGTGTTTTCGTCCACAAAGAAATAATCGACGCCATTTTTTTCTTTGGGGCGCGGCCTGCGAGTAGTGTAAGAAACAGAGAAAGAAATCTCGGGATCAGTTGCCAGGAGCTTACGACATAAAGTGGTCTTTCCGGCCCCGGAAGGGGCCGAGACCACAAGAACCAAACCTCTACGCATTTAGGCTGCTTTTTCTTTGCGTTTCTTAGAAGACTTTTCTTCTGCTTCGGCCTCGGGGCAACCGCCCTTTTCTTCACTTTCCGCGTAGGCCTTGATGAGGTCGGTAGCAAGGCGCTGCGAGATGGTCTCTGCCTGGATGGCGGAAAGGATGACATGGTTGCTGTCCGTTATGATGATGGAGCGGGTCCGGCGGCCCTGAGTAGCATCAATAAGGCGCTTGGATTCCCGTGCCTCCTCCCGCAATCTTTTCATCGGGGCGGAGTTGGGATTTACAATGGCGATGATACGCTCGGCCACAACAGAGTTTCCAAAGCCGATGTTTAAAAGACGACATTTGCAGCTCATTCCTTAAGCCTCCAAAACTTATTGTAGATTTCGGTTGAGAGCATAACAAAATGTTTATTTGCCGTCAACGTGTGAAATATTTAACAAAATCATTCAAGATTTTGAACTTGTTCACGCATTTTTTCTAGAGTGCATTTTACTTCTACGGCAATCTGAGAGATTTCGGCATTGGCCGCCTTGTTGGAAAGGGTGTTGATCTCGCGAAACATTTCCTGGATGAGGAAGTCAAGCTTGCGACCATGGGGGCCTTCGGAGGATAAAACCTTTTCGAACTGTTTGAGATGGCTCTTCAGGCGGTCGAGTTCTTCGGTGAAATCCGTTCGGTCTGCCAAAATGACCACTTCTTGATGGAGTCTTAAGGGGTCAAGCCCTTTGTCGGAGAGGAGGAGCCTCAGGCGTTCCTCAAGCCGATTTTTAGCATCCTGGAAAGCTTTCTCTTTGCGTGCTTCGATTTCTTGAAGAAGTTTTCTCAAGAGCTCGAGTTGTTCCTTAAGGACTTCTTCAAGAAAAGCCCCTTCCTTCTCTCTCATCTGGGAGAGTTCCGCAAGGGCCTTCTCAAATACCGGAGCGAGCTCCGCCCAGAGCTTTTCAAGGTCTTCTTCGGTCTCAACGGGGGTGAAGACTTCCCGCATCCGCAGGAGATCAGAGACCTCTATCTGGCCTTCAAGCCCCAGGCTTGCTTTTAGAAAATTGAGCCCCGCCAGATATTGCTGGGCAAGGGTTTGGTTAAAGCTCACCCCCTGCCCCTCAGGGGGGCTCCCTATTACCTGTACGTAAACTTCAAAACGCCCCCGGTTAAAATTTTCCCTTATTTTGCGTCTTATTTTCTCCTCAAGACTCTGGTAACGCCGTGGAAGACGGGGGATGATCTCCAGAAAGCGATGATTAAGGCTCTTGATCTCTACCCTAAGGGACCATGTATCCCAGATTTCTTCGGCGCGGCCAAATCCCGTCATGCTTTTGAGGGCCATAAAACCTCCTTTAAAAATCTTTTTAGTCTCCGATTTTAATGGTAAAAAGAGCCCATGCGAATCTTAAGGCTTGAGCGTCCTGATCCTACACGTCTCATCGAAGAAAAAATTACTGTCGCCAGAGAGCTCTATGAACTCTGGGGGCAAGACCTAAGGGAAGACGAAGAAATAAAACCTCTTCTCCCTCGCTATTCAAGGGCCGTAGAAGCTTCCAACCAAATTATGGAAAAATTTGGGACTTTTGAAGAGTGCTACCTTTGTACCGTGATTGATAAAAAGGGCTGTTGTAAAATTGGTCTCGAAAACGAGTGTACAGTCCTCATTTTACTTTTAAATTTACTTCTGGGGGTGGATTTTCCAAAAGAACGAGAAGTGCCGGGGAGGTGTTTTTTTGTTGGGCCACGAGGTTGTAAGATCTTTGCCCGTCCTATGCTTTGCAGAGATTATTTTTGCATCAGGCATCATCAGAAACTTTCTGAGGAACAAATGGCCCGAATAACTCAGGTTTTAAACGAAGAGTTAGTCCTTTTACATCAAATAACAAGCCTTATTAGACGAAGACTGGAAGCTTGGACAGGCGATTTTCTTCTAGAGTTAGATCTTACCGGTTATGGAGTCTAAGAGGAGGACATTTATGAAAATCTTTACAAAAAGGCAAAAGGGCTCATTTCTATTCGGAATGAAAGATCGAAAACAAATTTCCCATATGGAGCTACAGGAGAGTGTTAGCTACGGGAAATATATAGTATTTCTCTTGTGTCTTTTCTTTTTCCTTTCTGGCTGTGGCAAAAAGGAGATCCCTACTGGTCCTCCTCCTACGCAGACCCCGCCTCAGGAGACTTTTGAAAAGAAAGTTTCCCAAAAAGTTCAACCAGCTCCTTCTGAAGGGGCTGTAGTATCTGAAGTACCACCTTTTGCCGAAGAGGAACTTCTTCAACCCAAAAGTGAGACCTGGGTAGAAGAGCACAGGCAGCGTCTTTTGATTTATGGCCGGAGTACTCTTCCTCTTAAGGCTATCTTTTTCGATTTTGATTCCTACAGTATCCGGGATGATATGAAACCGCGTCTTAAAGAAGCAGCCCGTTACCTTCTTAATCACCCTGAAATAAGATTAGAGCTTCAGGGCAATTGTGACGAAAGGGGTTCCAGTGAATACAATCTAGCCCTGGGTGAAAAGCGGGCCTTGGCGGTAAAACGCTATCTCGTCAACCTTGGGGTAGAGCCAGAACGACTTGAAACAGTAAGTTTTGGCGAGGAAAGGCCCCTTGACCCAGGCCATAATGAAAAGGCGTGGGCTCTAAATAGACGAGTTGATCTGGTTATCATTAAATAAGTTTATAGGAGGCGTTATGAAAAAGTGGATGTGTTTTTTCTGGCTCTTTTTTGTGGGCGCTTTTGTTTCCACGGCTTTAGCCGAGGTCAAGATTGCGGTGATAGATCTTCAAGCGGTAGTACGCAAGTCTGAAGCCGGTCAAGAGGCCCTCAAGAAACTTCAGGCCAAGTTTGAAACACTTCGTCAAAAACTTCAAGCCAAAGAGGAAGAACTCCGCAAATTTAAAGAAGAGCTTGAAAAAAAGGCCCCTTTGCTCTCTCCTGATGTGCGCCAGCAGAAGGAAAGAGAGTATCAAAAAATGCTTCGTGAGTATCAGGCCCAGCGTGAAGATGCCCAATTTGAAATGAAACAAGCTGAGGAGAAAGCTCTTCAGCCCATTATGAAAGATCTTGAAAAGATCGTCAAAGAAATGGCCAAAAAAGAAGGCTATGATGTTATTCTCGAAAAACGCATGCCTGGTGTCTACTGGACTTCTCAGCAGATAGAAATTACAGACCACGTAGTTAAACTGTATAACGACTATTACCATCAAAAACAGCAGAAAAAATGATCTTGGCTGGTGATTTGGGGGGGACCAAAACTTTACTGGCCCTTTATTCCTTCAAGGGTCCTGCCAGGCCGCGCTTTTTGAGAGAATATTCTACCAAGGCCTTTAAAACCCCCGTGGCGCTCCTTCGATCCTATTTGGAAGAGACAAAGGCCAGGCCTTCCTGTGTTTGTCTAGCTGTAGCTGGTCCAGTCCTCAAAGGACAGGTTCATATGGTAAATGTGGGCTGGCGCTTTTCCGCATCCCAACTGGTGAAAGTCTTGCAAATTAAAAAGGTCCATCTTTTGAATGATCTTGAGGCTTTGGCTTATGCTGTTCCTCATATTTCTCAAAAGTGTTTTTACTCTCTTAAAACCGGACGCTCTGAGCCGCGTGGCAATGTGGCCATTCTGGCTGCTGGTACTGGTCTTGGCCGTTCTTTTCTTATTCGAAGACACACTTCTCTTCCCGTACCTGTAGCTACAGAGGGGGGGCATGTGGAGTTTGCTCCTTGGGACGATCTAACTTGGGAGCTTTATCATTTTTTAGCAGCCAAATTTGGCCATGTAAGTGTAGAAAGGGTGGTTTCTGGACCGGGGATCGAGAACATTTACTATTTCCTTTGTAAAAAAGAAGGCAAAAGCGTCTCCCTTCGCGGTGCTGCTGAAATAGGTCCTGCAGGAATTAAAGGGGAAGATCTTTTGGCTCGCAAAGCTTTGGAAATTTTTTCCTATGCTTACGGACGGGAAGCCGGGAATTCGGCTCTTCTTTCTTTGAGTACTGGTGGAGTAATTCTGGGAGGAGGGGTGACCTTAAAGCTACTTTCCTTCCTGGCGGAAACTCCTTTCTTTCAACGAGGTTTCCTTGATAAAGGCCGTCTTCAGGAATTAATGATCTCGATCCCGGTCAAAGTGGTTACACATCCCTATCCGGTCCTTCAGGGTGCAGCCCTTTTTGCCAAGCATAGGTTTTTGGATTAAGCCAGAATAACGGCGATTATTCCGGTCAAAAAGATGCCATCAAAGGTGCCCGCTCCTCCAATAGAAGCTACTGGAGCTTTAAGTCGATTGATATCTCGTAGATGAAGGATATCTGCTCCTATAAGGGTCCCCATGGTTCCGGAAATATAGGCAACTACTGGGGCTTTATCTGGGGCAATGATAAGGGCTACTAAAGCGGCAAGGAGAGGCGGAATAAACATAGGGATGGCAATTCCTACGCCTGGAACTGGACGGGCCAGCTTATAGCACACTGCAGCCACAAGAAAAGTGGCTAGAAAAGGGCTTAGGAAAATACCGTTTTTAAGCATTAAATAAAGGGAAAGAAAGATGGGAATGAGACAGCCTCCCACGTTTACCGCAATTACCGTATAGCGGGGCTGTCTCAAACGGGGGACCACGTAACGCATTCCAAAAAAGGATACCACTACTTGTTCGGGATAAAGTTCTTCATCGCGAAGAATTTTTTTGATGGGAATATTGATATGGCTACCGATGAGGGAGCCAAGAAGAAAGATCAAGATTTGATCTGCCGAAAGCCCCAGTTTTCCTGCGGCAATAGTAATGAGACCGACATGAATGAAGACAAAGAGAAAGACCAGAAGCAAAAGAAAAAAAAGAAAAAACAGGAAAGCTACCGGACTAAAAATCATTTTTCTTCCTCGATGATGATTTTTCTCCTTTCAGGAGAGAGAATTTTTAGGTGAACGCGGATTTCTTTTCCCAAAGAAAAAGGTAACCGTTCACTCCATTCTATGACAAGAATTCCTTGGGAAGCGAGTTCTTCAAGCCCTAAATCATAAACATCTTCTGGTTCTAAACGATAAAGATCTATGTGGAAGAGGGGGATGCGTCCGGGATATTCGTTAATTAGGGCAAAAGTGGGGCTCTGAATATAGTAATCTTCGGAGACTCCTAGGCCGCGTGCTAGGCCTTGAACAAAAGTCGTTTTTCCTGCTCCTAGCTCGCCAAAAAGTAAAACCACCTCTCCTGGCTTGAGACGTCGACCGAGCTCTTCAGCCACTTTTTGGGTTTCTTCAGGGCTTTGAGTTTCAATTTCCAAGAAACTTCCTCCGCAAAGATATTTCTTTGAAAGCTTGTGGGAGGGTTTCCGCTACCTCGCGGGCAAGGTAGCCGAAAGGACCTTTACGAGAGGCCACAATATCTGCTGCCAGACCGTGGAAAAAGACCCCGAGACAGGCCGCTTCAAAGGGTTCATAACCCTGAGAGAGGAAGGCCCCAATAAGACCGGTAAGTACATCTCCACTTCCTCCGCTGGCTAAGCCAGGGTTTCCGGTGGTATTTACTGCTTCTCGTCCTTCAGGGCTGGCAATGACCGTAGCTGCTCCCTTTAAGACTACTATAGCTCCTGTTTCCTGAGCAGCATACCTTGCAGCTCCTAGTCGATCCTTTTGTATGTCTTCCTTGTTGAGGAGTAAAAGTCGAGATAGTTCTCCGGGATGAGGGGTGATGATGCGGGGTGCTGGGGCCCTTTTCAGATGGTAAGGTTCTCCGGAAAGGGCAGAAATAGCGTCGGCATCCACTACCATGGGAAGTTCCAGAGAAGAGATGAGCTTCTGGGCTAGTTCCATGGTCTCGTGGTGGAGACCAAAGCCAGGCCCGATGGCCACAGCTCTTTTGTTTGCCACAAATCTTAGTATTTCTGAAAATGCCTCTTGAGAAAGGCTCCCTTCTGCCGTTTCCTGCGGAAGAGGATAGGTCATAGCTTCGGTAAGGGTGGTCTCAAAGATGTGGTTAAGACTTTGGGGGCAGATAAGGGTCGTAAGACCAGCTCCACCCCTTAGACTTCCTAGACAGGTAAGAATTGCAGCCCCAGTTTTACCCCGCGAGCCGGCCAGCACCACCAGATGGCCATAGGTGCCTTTATGGGTGTCAGGATTGCGAGGGCGTAAATGCTTGGCAGCCCAGTTTTCTTCTAGAAGAAAGCGGGGTGGGGCCAGTTTTTCAATCAAAAAAGCAGGCATGGAGATATCTATGATTTCAAGCTCTCCTACAAATTCTTTGCCCGGGAAGATAATCTGCCCTACTTTAGGGAGGGCCATAGTAGCTGTAAGATCGGCTTTGATGGCTATCCCTAAAGGCCGTCCAGTGTCAGCAGAGAGCCCAGAAGGAATATCAACCGCTACTACAGGCTTTGGGCTGTGGTTTATCAAGCTGATGACTTTGGCAAAACGTCCTGTTACTTCTCGGGTAAGACCTGTGCCGAAAATAGCGTCAACTATAAGACCTGATTCTTTTAAAGGGGTCTCTAAAAGGGAAAGATCTTTTTCCTCTAAAATATAACCTTCTATAAGGCCGAGATCTCTGGCAATCCGGAAGTTTACCAAGGCGTCGCCACGGAATTTTTCTTCTGCAGCCAGACAAAAAACTCTTACCGGAAAATTACGTTGCTGGAGATGTCTGGCGATAACAAAGCCGTCTCCACCATTGTTTCCTGGGCCACATATTACAAGCACGCCCTGCCGGGCCTCGGCGGGAAATTTCTGGATAATGAGTTCGGCTGTTCCACGGCCTGCATTTTCCATGAGAATTAGGCCGGGGATACCAAATTCCTCGATAGTATAACGATCAAGGTCCTGCATCTCTTTACCGTAGACCAGCCTCATGGTGCCTCCCCTTCGATAATCACTATGGCTGTAGCATATTGTCTTTCATGAGAAAGCGAAAGATGTATTTTTTGCCCCCCAAGCTCTTGGAAGCGTTTAAGGGCCTTTCCATGGAGTTTGAGACCGGGTTTTCCGGAACTTTCGTGAAAAATTTCCATCTCTTGCCAGGAAACTCCTCGCAACCCGGTGCCAAGAGCCTTAGAACAGGCCTCTTTAGCGGCGAAAAGGGCTGCTACTCGCTGGACGGGTGATCTAAAAGATGTTAGCCAGATTCTTTCTTCGGGGGTAAAGACCCGATTCAAGAAACGAAAATAATGCTTTTTGAGAATCTTTTCGATACGAGTAGTCTCTACGAGGTCAATTCCAATTCCCAAAATCATGTCTTTTTTTTACAACTTTCGAAAATAAAGGGAAGCCCAGATTGGTCTTTTTAGAAGAAAATTGCTTTTTCCCTTCAAGGAACTTAATTTGAAAGAGAAATCTCCGCTAAGGAGGCCCGTATGGAAGTCAAATCTCTGGTGCAGATAAATGAATATGAATGGGAAATCCCCCGGAAGGGAGCCATGAATGTCCCGGGCCGTATTTTTGCCAGCCGCAAACTCCTTGAAGAAATGGACGAAAAAGTGCGCGAACAGGTGACCAATGTGGCCTGCCTGCCCGGGATTCTTAAAGCCTCCATTGCCATGCCGGATGCCCACTGGGGCTATGGATTTCCTATTGGGGGGGTGGCGGCCTTTGATCCTGAGGCCGGGGGAGTTATCTCAGTAGGCGGGGTGGGCTATGACATTTCCTGTGGGGTGCGGTGCCTGCGAACCGGGCTTAAGAAAGAAGAAGTAGAGCCCTATCTTGAAGAGCTGATAGATACCCTTTTTCATACCGTCCCGGCGGGAGTTGGTTCAGAGGGCAAGATAAGGCTTTCTGTCAACCAGCTTGATGAAGTGCTGGTAGGTGGGGCCCGCTGGGCGGTGGCCAAAGGCTATGGGGAGCCTGAAGACCTGGAATATATCGAAGAGAAGGGCTGTCTTCCCGGTGCAGACCCAAGCTGTGTTTCCATAGAGGCCAAAAAACGCCAGCATCGTCAGGTGGGCACGCTGGGCTCTGGCAACCATTACCTGGAGATCCAGTATGTTGCCGAAATATATCATCGCGAGGCGGCGGAGGCCTTCGGTCTTGAGGTAGGGGATGTTGTGGTCTCCATCCATTGTGGTTCAAGGGCCCTGGGGCACCAGATCGCCACGGATTATCTCAAGGTGCTTGCCAAGGCCGCCCAGAAATATGCCATCCCCATCCGGGAAAAAGAACTGGTCTGTGCTCCCATCCTCTCTCCGGAAGGGGAACGCTACTACCGGGCTATGGCCTGTGGGGTAAATTGTGCCCTGGCAAACAGGCAAGTTATCACCCATCTGGTGCGAGAGGTTTTTAGCAAGATAATTCCCTCCTCCCGGGTAAGCGTTCTTTATGACATCAGTCACAATACCTGCAAGGTGGAAGAACACCAGATCAACGGCCAGAAGAAGAAACTTTATGTGCACCGCAAAGGTGCTACCAGGGCCTGGGGGCCAGGGCGTGCCGAACTTCCAGAGCGCTATCGCCAGGTAGGGCAGCCGGTGATTATCGGAGGCAGTATGGGGACGGCCTCCTACATTCTGGTTGGCACGGAAGAAGGGGAGGAGAAGGCCTTTGGTTCCGCCTGCCATGGGGCCGGGCGCACCATGAGTCGTCATCAGGCTTTAAAACGCTGGCGGGCGGATCAAATTATCGAAGCCCTGCGTAAAAAAGGTATTATCGTGAGGGCCAAATCTAAGAGAGGCCTTGTCGAAGAGGCTCCAGAGGCTTACAAAGACGTGAGTGAAGTGGTGGAGGTCGCCCACCGGGCTGGTCTTGCCAAAAAAGTGGCCAAAGTGCTTCCTATGGGTTGTATTAAGGGATAATACGAAGAAGAGAGGAGGTAGGTCATGAGTCAGGATTGCATCTTCTGCAAGATCATCAAAGGAGAAATCCCGGCAGACTTCGTTTACCAGGGAGAACGTATTGTGGCTTTTAAGGATATCAATCCTCAAGCCCCAATCCACATCCTGATCGTCCCTAAAAAACACATCCGCAGCATTAATGACCTGACCGAAGAAGATGCCCCCTTGGTGGCAGAGATGATCATGGTGGCCAAAGATTTGGCCAAAGAACTTGGCACCGCTGAAAGTGGCTACAGGCTCTTTTTCAATGTGGAGAAGGGCGGAGGCCAGCTCATTTTTCACATTCACCTCCATCTTATCGGAGGCTGGAAATAGGAGGTTGTGATGGTGAAGACCATAACAGTTCGCACTAAGCGCCAGACCGAGCTGGTGGATATTACAAACGAAGTATCCCGCCTGGTGGAAGGCGTATCCTCTGGGATCTGCTATCTTTATTGTCCTCACACCACCGCAGGCATCATCATCAATGAAGGAGCGGACCCTGCGGTGGCTGAAGATGTCATAGCCGTTTTAAATCACTTTGTGCCCTGGAAGTTTGGTTACAGGCATCTGGAGGGAAATTCTCCAGCTCACGTGAAGGCCTCTCTCACCGGGCCGGGGACTTTTGTCTTCATAGAAGACGGGAAGCTCAAACTTGGCACCTGGCAGAGGATCTTTTTTGCAGAATACGACGGCCCACGCACCCGGAAGGTTTACGTGAAGGTCGTTCCAGATTAGTTTGAAAGGAAAAAACAAGCCTTGGGTGAGTGAAGATGAGCGTCAATAAGGTGATCCTGATCGGAAGACTCGGGGCAGACCCTGAAATTCGCTACACCGCTGACGGCCAGCCGGTTGCTACTTTTCGGATTGCCACCTCCGAACGCTGGACTGATAAAAATGGCCAGCGGCAGGAGCGCACGGAATGGCACCGCATCGTGGCCTTTGGAAGGCTTGCCGAGATCTGTGGCGAATATCTCTCTAAAGGCCGCCAGGTCTATATTGAAGGACGGTTGCAGACCCGCTCCTATGAAGACCGCGACGGCGTAAAACGCTATATCACGGAAATAGTGGCCCAAAACATGCAAATGCTTGGAAGGAGAGACGAAATCGGTTCTCCGCCGCCGTCTGCTCCTTCTTCAGAACCTGATTTCATGGATGAACCACCCCCTGACGAAGATTTACCCTTTTAATAAAGCGGGGGGCCTTAAAGGCCCCCTGCCCTCTTTAGCCACACCCACAACCGGTTAGCTTTCTTACGGGGATGTGCTTGCGTTCCTTGAATTCTTGCTGTTTGCCCTTGTTCCAGTTCTGGACCGGGCGAAAATAACCCACCACCCGGGAATAAACCTCCACCGGAACGGCCTTTACTTTGACTCGCGGAATCTTTACTTTGGGTTCCATTTTTGCCCTCCTGCTATTTTATTTTGCGGTAAGCCCCCTCTGAGAGGGTAACGAGATCAAATTCAGCCAGCTCGAATACCTGGCCATAGCGTGCCAGTTCTTCATCCGTATGCGGATACGGGCATACCAGGTGTTTGCCCGGGAGATACCCGTGAACCGGGCAGACAGAAAAAGTGGGAGTAATGGAAAAATAAGGAAGTCTGAAGCGACTTACGATGGC
>JALSPG010000005.1 GCA_026986115.1 Thermodesulfobacteriales bacterium | reverse complement strand
GCCGAAGCGTTGGTGCCGCCCTTGTTTTTGACCACGATTTGGTAGGGAATCCCCTTTCTTTTAGCTAGAGAAGCAAGACCTAAAGTAAAATGGCGATCTGCTACAAAGCGGGCGTCGGTAAGGCGAAGTTCAGGGCCTTTTTTACAAGCAGCCAAAGACATATGAGGTGGTATACCTGGAAGATCTCCAGCCAGAGTTCCTTCCAAAATGAGGACCGCATCCGCTTTGACCTTTTGAGCCAAAGCGTAAGCTCCCCGTAGCCCTACCTCTTCTTGTACGGTGGCCGAAAGATAAACATCTGCTAAAGGCTTGGCCCTTCTCAGGGCCTCGATCATCAAAAATAGCCCTACCCTATTATCAAGGGCCTTGGCCAAAATGGCTTCATCGGTTTCTTCAAAGAAGGGCGGAAAAGTTACCGGATCTCCCAAAGAAATAAGTTCCTTTACCTTCTTTTCGCTAAGACCTACATCTAGAAGCATTTCTTCAATAGAAGGTACTTTCTTCTCCTCACCCAGATGAGGAGGACGGGTGGCCACCACAGCAGAGAGAGGGCGTTTGCCCCAAACAATGAGCCGCTGCCCGTAAATGGTTCGGGGATCAAGGCCCCCTAAAGGAAGCACCCTGAGAAAAGGACCCTCAAAGCCTGCCACCAGAAAGGCTACTTCGTCCAGATGGGCATCCAAAAGGATTTTGGGGCCTTTGCCCTTTTTATGGAGAAGGATATTTCCAAGGGCGTCTTCTTCTATTTCATCTACGAGTTCTTGAATGGCCTCTAAAAAGAGCTTTTTTATTGGCTCTTCGGCCCCTGGGATTCCACTGGCTTTGCAAAATTTTTGTAATAGGGCGAAATTCATAGTTCGAAAAAGGCTACAACCGGCGTGTGGTCAGAAGGTCGTTTCCAGCCTCGGGGTTCACGGTCAATAAAAGCGTCTTTAAGCCTGGAGGCTAAAGCTCTGCTTATCCAAATATGATCAAGCCGCATCCCTCGGTTGGCCTTAAAGGCCCCAAATTGGTAATCCCACCAAGTAAAAGCCCCCTTTTCTCGAGGGTGAATAGCCCGGTAGGCATCCACAAAACCCCATTCTTGAAGAAGCTTAATAGCTGTACGCTCTCGTTCGTGAAAACAAATTTGTCCTGCTAGGAGTTCAGGATCATAAACATCAATTTCTTCCGGGGCTACATTAAAATCTCCACAAAGGGCCACATAGTCTTTATCAGGGTCAAAATGGGCCTCAAAATATTCTCTTAAGCGGTATATGAACTCCAATTTATAAAGAAAATAATCTGACCCTACCGCTCCCCCATTAGGAATATAAACTGAATGGACTCTTATCCCTTTGATCGTAGCTGCTAAAAAACGCTCCTTGGCCTCAGGATCATCCCCTTCTGGAAAACCTATGAGAACTTGCCGCGGGGGCTCCCTGGTTAGAATAGCCACGCCATTTCGTCCTTTCCCTCCCGCATGAGCCACTTCATACCCCAAGGCCCTAATTTCCCCATAAGGGAACTCCTCATCGGTGGCTTTGGTTTCTTGGAGACAAAGCACATCTGGCGCACGCAGCTTGAGCCACTTTTTCAAGTGCTCAAGCCGCATGCGCACCGAATTTACGTTCCAGGTTGCAATGGAGAACATGGCTTAGGCAAAATCGTGCGTCCCAGCAATGCATTTAACTCCTACTTTTTCTTCGATAAGCTTAGGAAGATTTTCAAGATCATGATTCTTGCAGAGAGGTACCGCCTTTACCATACAATTGGAAAGGTGAACCACCTCAAAATCCGTGCGTTTTTTCGTGGCAGCAATGTTATTTATCAAAGCTCGTCCAGGACATTTACATTTTAAAAAACCCACTACTTGTACTTCATCATAGTCTTTAAAAGGGCCTCGTTTTTCCGCTGCCGCGGTCATACACTTCCAGTCTGCAGGACAATCATAAGAATTTTCAGAATAAGAACCGCAAGCAACTATTAAAACCCGTGCCATAGCAAACACCTCCTTTCTTTTTTTCCAGCTTGGGCTTGAGACCTTTAAAAGTCAAGCCCAAGTAAACTTGGCAACATCCTATGGTTCGTAATTTCGCACAATTTCCTGAACTTTTTTGCCATCTACCCGTTCGGAGCCAAAATGTTTGATAACCTCCCCAACCGCCTGCATTTTATTTTTGAATTTCGAGAAATCTAATTTGGCCAAAAAGGCCTTAATTTCCTCTTCAGAGACCATCCTAGGTAAATATTCCTCTAAAATGACTTTTTCCTTTTCATAAATCTCTTGGTCGATGGCTCCTAATTTAAGATTTTCCTCCAGACTTTTAAGGTATTTTTGAATAACCTTGACTACCTTTTTATTAGAATAATCCTTGTCGGGATCGCGCTGAATCTCACCTATAATAGTTTTGAGAAGACTTGCTTTTTCTTTATCTTCCTTTAAGGCCTTTAGCATATCTTTTCTTAAACGCTCAAAGAGTTCCACCCCTGCACCTCCTATCTGATTTCCTTTCAGAAGATAAGCATTTTTCTTTTAAGAAGAAATAAAAAGTGGCCAAAAAGACCAAATTCTGGCATTAAATCATATAATAAAAAACGAGGAGGGTTTCTCTTGAATAAACATGTTCTTTTAACTACCGATGGGTCTCCTTACGCCCAGAAAGCCGCCGAGTATCTTGCCACTGCTTTTTCAGGAAGAAAGGACCTTGAAATAACTGTCATTTCTGTAGCACCGGCCCCTCCTTCTTATCTGATGCGTCCGGTACCCGGGCTTAGCGAAATTGAACGCGAAGAAAAGCTTGAAAAGATTCAAGCCGAAAATATTTCTTGGGCTGATCGGTGTGTGAAAGACACCATTTCGCAACTAAAAAAACGGGGGTTTCCGCCAGAAAGACTTCATAGCAAGGTTACCATTCAGCGCGGTGATATTGCCAGTGTTCTTTTGCACGAAGCCCGCCAAGGTAATTTTGACGGGTTGGTGGCTGGCAGACGAGGGCTTGGAAGAATTTCTTCGGCCTGGATGGGAAGTGTTACCCAAAAACTTGTAGAATACGGCAAAAATTTGCCGGTGTGGGTGGTAGATGGAAACAGCTGGAACAAACGCTTTTTAGTGGCTGTGGACTTGGGAGAGCCCGGATTCAAAGTGCTTGATTACGTAAGTTTTATGCTTGCCGGCGACCCTGAAGTTGAAATCGAAATCTTTTATGTGCTAAGTGCTCTTTTCCCAGGCGAATTTGAAGAAGGTCTTGAGGAGATTCAAAAAATTCTTATTCAAAAAGAGGAAGAAGAGGCAGCAGCCTTTTTCAAAGAGGCACATAAAATGTTTACAGAGGGCTTTTCTGAAGCACAAATAAACGTCAAGATCAAGGCCTCCCCTTTTGGGGTAGCAGGTGCTATTCTCAAAGAGGCCCGGGAGGGAAACTTTGGCACGGTCGTGGTGGGGCGTCGTGGCCGAGGAGGGTTTAAAGAATTACTTTTGGGTTCCGTTTCTTCAAAGGTCCTTTTTGGGCTTGATGACCGTACTATTTGGGTAGTGGGATGAAAAAGATAAAATGTCCTCAATGTGGGAAAAAGACCACCTGGGAAGGCAATCCTTACCGTCCTTTTTGTTCTGAGCGTTGTAAATTACTTGATTTGGGACATTGGCTAGCAGAAGAATATCGGATTCATGTTCCTTCAGAAGGGGTAGAAGAGATACACCAGCTCCCAAAAGAGGAGGAAGAAAGTGAATAGAATTTACGACGTGGCCATTATTGGCGCCGGTCCAGCAGGGCTACAGGCTGCTATTCATGCGGCCCGCAGAAAGGCCCTTACTATCGTCTTGGGTAAGATTGAAAAAAGTGCCCTTTACCGGGCTCACCTCGAAAATTATTTCGGGGTTCCTGGCAAAAAGGACGGAAGGGAGATTTTAGAGATTGGTCTTGCACAAGCCCGCCATTTTGGCGCCGAATACCATCCCTTCGATGTAGTTAAGCTTGAACTTGGTGAAAGAGGATTTCATATTGAAACCGAACGAGCTGAAATTTTTGAGGCCTTAACCCTTATTATCGCCACCGGAGTTACTCGCCGCAAAGCCAAACTTAAAGGCGAAAAAGAGCTGTTGGGGAAAGGCGTAAGTTATTGTGTGGATTGCGACGGCTTTTTCTTCCGGGGTCTTCCTGTGGCGGTTGTGGGAGGAGGAAGTGCTGCGGCTCACGGAGCACTAACTTTAAAGAAAATCACTTCGGAAGTTTATCTGGTAAGCCCCCAAATAGATATTCCCTCAGAGCTCCGGCGTGAACTTGAAGAAAGCGGGGTAAAAATTATTCTTGCCAAACCTTTAGAAATCCTCGGGGAGGGAGAAGTCGAAGGGCTTCTTTTAGAAGATGGGCAGAAACTCTCTGTAAAAGGAGTTTTTATTGAAGAAGGTGCCAAGGGAGCCTTGCAACTGGCTACCGTTTTAGGGGTAGCTCTTGATCCGGAAAACATGACTTATATTCAAGTTGACCGAGAGCAACGAACTAATCTTCCAGGTGTTTTTGCTGCTGGTGATGTCTGTGGCCCGCCTTTCCAAGTGGCCAAAGCCGTTGGAGAAGGTTGTATTGCCGGGCTTAAAGCCGCAGAAGAAGCAGGGAAACGTCGTAAGGAGAAGAAAAATGAAGCTTGAAGTCCTTACAGTGGGAGCACTTGCGGTAAGGTGTTATCTGGTTTTTTGTCCGGAGACCAAAGAGGTGGCTGTTATTGATCCGGGAGGAGACGAAGGTCGTATTTTACAAAAAATTCAGGAATTGGGTCTTGTTCCCAAATACATACTTGCCACTCATGGCCATGCAGATCACGTGGCCGGAGCTTGGTGGCTCCGTAGAAAACTTCAAATTCCGGTAGCGATGCATGAAGCCGATGATCACTTTTTCCGCGAACCTGATGCGGCAGCTATCTTTAGCGCCTGGGGCTTTGAGCCTAACGAGCCGGCCGATATTCTCTTAAGAGATGGTGACTTAATCTCTTTGGGGAAAACGGTTAAACTCTCAGTTCTTCATACTCCCGGACATTCTCCGGGGTCGGTATGTTTTTATGATGGAGAGAAATACCTCTTTACCGGCGACACGCTTTTTGTGGGGGCGGTGGGGCGTGCCGATCTACCAGGTGGAGATTTTGAGCAGATGCTCAAATCGATAGAGACCAAGATTTTACCTTTGCCGGATGAAACTGTTATTTGCCCGGGGCACGATTATGGAGACCAGCCCTTTTCTACTTTGGCCCGAGAAAAACAAACTAATCCATACATTGTAGAATTTATCTTAGGGCGCTAAATTTTCCTCGCCCCATCCCCTCGTAGCGAAAGCCGAGTTTTTGCATCCGACGAGGTTCGTAAATATTCCGGGCGTCTACGATAGCCGCCTCTGCCATTATGGTTTTGATCTTTTCAAGATCAAGATAGCGAAATTCGTTCCATTCCGTAAGGATAAGCAAACAATGGGCACCACTTACAGCATCGTAAGGATCTTTGGCATAATAGATGGGAAGCTCTGACTTTGCCTTTTGGAACTCTTCTATTGCTACAGGATCATAGGCCCTTACCTTTGCTCCTTCCTTCACTAAACTTTCAACGATATCAAGGGCGGGGGATTCTCGTACGTCACTCGTATTGGGTTTAAATGAAAGCCCTAAGACAGCGATAATTTTTCCGTCTAAGGTGCCGCACATGATTTTTACCTTTTCTACGGTAATGGCCCGCTGACGTTCGTTCACTTTGAGAACCGCTTCTAAAATATAGAGCGGAAGATCGTTTTGTTGTCCCAAGTAAGCAAGTGCTCGTACATCTTTGGGGAAGCAAGAACCGCCAAAACCCGGGCCTGGATTAAGAAAACGGGGACCAATACGGGGATCAAGCCCCATGGCTTTTGATACCGTGACTACGTCTGCCCCTACTTTATCGCATAAGATAGCCACCTCGTTTATAAAGCTAATTTTGGTAGCTAAAAAGGCGTTGGAGGCATATTTGATCATCTCCGCAGTTTCCAAATCTGTAATAACAAAAGGGGTCTCTGCAAGATAAAGGGGGCGATAAATGTCTTTGATGATAGCAATGGCATGATCGCTTTCCCCGCCGATTACTACTCGATCAGGCCTCATAAAATCTTCGATAGCGCAGCCTTCCCGTAAAAATTCCGGATTTGAGATAATATCCACGTTTACATCATATTTCTTATTTTCATCGATGAGCTTTTTGATCCAGCGGTTAGTACCCACTGGGACCGTACTTTTGGTGACAATTACTTTGTATTCGTCAATGATTTTGGCCAGTGTTAGAGCTACCTCCTTGACTGCAGAGAGATCTGCCGATCCGTCAGGTGCAGGAGGTGTGCCCACACAAATAAAAATCACCAAGGCCCTCTTTACGGCTTCTGCAAGGTCAGTGGTAAATGACAAGCGTCCAGCTGCAACATTTTTTTGGACCAATTCCTTTAAGCCTGGCTCGTAAAATGGAATTTCCCCAGCTTTAAGTTTGGCAATTTTCTCTTGATCTTTATCTACACAAACCACATTCATTCCAAAATCTGCCATTCCTGCTCCGGAAACCAGCCCTACATAACCGGTGCCAATCACCGCAATATGCATATGCACACCTCCTATGAAACCTTCAAATAAGGAAATTCTCGCAGGACCTTTTGAAGCCCTCTTTCTGCCAGTTCTCTGGCTGTAAGCCAACGAATTTGGCCATAAAGTTTGAGGCTCAAAACATTTTCACTAAGTGGCTTTTGGGTCTCATCAAACCAGCCACGCCAAATAACCCGGGCATCTGAAACTCGAACCAAGATAAGGGCAAAGGCCACAGAAGCCGGCTTTACCACGGAAAAACCACTGCCCTCTCTTTCTCGATAACGGAAGACTTTGCCATAAAGTACGGCTTCGGCACCTAAACGTTTGCCAATTTCTGCAATGAGTTTGTAAGCAGAAGCTCCGGTATATTCAGAAAGAACTTCGGCCCAAAGACTTAAGGCCTCATCCTCTGGTACCAGGATAAAATGGGAATCTCGGGCCAATTTTTGGTAAAGGAGCTCTGTAAGAATACTCGCTGCTTCTGTAGCAACTTCTCCGGGAATGATTTTTCCAGCAAAGGCACAAGTAATTTCGTCTTCTTTCTGCCCCGGACATACCGGTTCAAAAGGGAGAACGGCGATTTTTTTGAGAGGAGGATAGATGGTTAAGTCTCTAGGTTTACTACAGGCTGTTGTCAAAAAAATAAATGAAATAAGTAACAAGTAGGACTTTTTCATCTGCTTTCTCCTAGAGAAGTCCTTTGGAAGAAAGGACTTCCTTTTTTCCCGTAGGCTTCAGGGCTCGAGACAGGGCATGACCTAAAGCCTTAAAGGCCGCTTCTACCAAATGATGGGCGTTTTCCCCATATCTAAAATGGACATGAAGAGTAAAAAGCCCGCTCATGGCAAAAGCTTTAAGAAATTCTGCCACCAGCTCAGTGTCGAAAGAACCAATCTTTTCTACCGGAATCTTTCCTCGCTTAATAAAACAGGGACGACGGGCTAGATCTATGTAAACCGCAGCAAGGGCTTCCTCCATAGGGATAACAGCCTCTCCATAACGAGCAATACCATAGCGTCCTCCTAAGGCTTCCTCCAAGGCCTCTCCTAAAGTTATACCCACATCTTCCACTGTATGGTGATAATCTACCTGGAGATCTCCTCGGGCCCTAATTTTTAAGTCAAAGTTTCCATGAACACCAAAAAGATGCAGCATATGATCCAAAAAACCCACCCCTGTTTCCACCTCTACTCTTCCCTCTCCGTAAGGATGAAAAGATACTTCTACTTCGGTTTCGAGAGTCTTTCTTTTACGGTTTATCGGAAGGTTAGCTTTCATCTTCAAGTCCTCTCCATTTTAGGCCGATTGTCTTATCGATGAATATAGAATTTTCCACCAAGCTTGATCAACTCTTAAAAGCTCTGCAAAAAGAGCTACCCATCAAATTTTTTGGGCTCCTGGAAATCCCAGAAGCGGTAGCCTGGGCCGAAAGAGGTGGAATAGCAGTACATGAAAACTTTCATACTAGGCGTCGTTTTTCCTACCACGTCATTTCTTCTTCTCGTGAAAAATTAGAAAAATTTTGCCAGAAGGTGAATCTTTCTCCCCAAAATATAAAGGCTTCGGAGTTTTACCGATTTTGGCATCTTACATGGATCCCTTTTGATCCTCCAGCCAAAAAAAAGCGTCCGCGTGGTAGACCTCGCAAAAATCCTTAGGCGGCATCTTCTTTACGAGTTTCTTCGTTAAGAATGCCTTCCAGAAAGAAGGACGAAATTTGCCTGGCAGCAGTATTGACTCGGTACTTTTTCCGCGGTGAAAGGATCCAGAATCTGGACATTTCATCAAGGGCTCCAAAAAAAGCCCGTTTAAAAATTCCTGGTTTCACATCCCGCCGAAAAATCCCCGCTTTCTGCCCTTCACGCACAATTTTAGAAATAAGGTTTACATACTCAGCAAATTTGCGGTGATGATGATCACGCAAAAACTTGTAACTCTGGCGCAGTTCTATCTGAAAAAGTTCGGCCAAATCTCGGTTCTCTTCCACCAAACGCAAATGGAGAAGGGCATATCTTTCAAGCTTGGCCTTGGCATCAGGGAGAGTTGCAAGTTCTTCCTTGACTTGCTGTAAAATGCGGCCAAATTCTCTTTCAAAAATAGCTACCAGGAGATCATATTTGCTGCGGAAATAAAGATAAATGGTCCCGTCTGCCACCCCGGCTTCTTTCGCAATTTCCGAGATGCGGGCGTTGAAAAAACCTTTCTCCGCAAAAACCTTGATCGCTGCCCGCAAGATCTTTTCTTCTTTATCTTTGCTCTTTTTTGGCATACGGGCCTCTGCTAAGCTTAACTATAACTTACTTGTGAATGAATGGGTTTTCATTCAGTTATAATTGACGAGTTCTTTTGTCAAGTTATCTTGACAGCCCTTTCAGGGCTCATCTAGGATCGGGAAAAACGTCACAGAGGAGGGAAAGCTATGAAAATCCTGGTGGTTGGAGGCGGAGGTCGAGAGCATGCTCTTTGTTGGAAATTTGCCCAAAGCCCTCTGGTAGAAAAGGTTTTCTGTGCTCCTGGAAACGCCGGCATTGCTGAAGATGCCGAATGTGTACCTATAAAAGTTGATGATTTCGAAGCTTTAGCAGATTTTGTACAGAAGGAAGGTGTTACCTTTACTATCGTTGGCCCAGAAGACCCTTTAGCCAAGGGTATTGTCGATTACTTCGAAAAACAAGGGCTCAAGATCTTCGGTCCTTCAGCCCGGGCAGCCCAAATCGAGGGGAGCAAGGTTTTTGCCAAGAAACTCATGGCCAAATATGGTATTCCGACAGCTCCTTTTGAAGTCTTTGATGATCCCGAAAAGGCCCTAGCTTATATAGAGAAAAAGGGAGCTCCCATTGTAGTGAAGGCCGACGGTTTAGCTGCTGGCAAGGGGGTTATTGTTTGCCAAAGTGTGGAGGAAGCACACGAAGCAGTCAAAAAAATCATGGTAGAAAAGGTTTTCGGTGAAGCAGGAAACAGGGTAGTGATCGAAGAATGCCTGGTGGGAGAAGAGGCCTCTTTCATGATTCTTACCGATGGCGAAACCCTTCTTCCCCTTCCTTCTTCACAGGACCACAAGCCCCTTCTGGATCATGACAAAGGCCCCAATACCGGAGGCATGGGAGCTTATTCCCCGGCTCCAGTGGTTACAGAGGAACTTTCCCATACCATTATGGAGACCATCATGCGCCCCGTGATCAAAGGCTTGGCCCAAGAGGGTATTCCCTATAAAGGGGTACTTTACGCTGGGCTTATGATCGTAGACGGCAAGCCTTATGTGCTGGAGTTTAATTGCCGTTTTGGAGACCCGGAATGTCAACCCTTAATGATGCGCATTAAAAGTGATCTTGCCGCCCTTATCAACGATGCTTTAGCAGGCAATCTTTCTGGCAAAACCCTCGAAATTGACAACCGTGCGGCAGTTTGTGTGGTGATGGCAAGTGGAGGCTATCCCGGAAAATACGAAAAAGGAAAAGTCATTTATGGCCTCGATGAGGCTTCAAAGATTCCTGGGGTTAAGATCTTTCACGCGGGAACTGCTAAGCAGAACGGACAATACGTAACTAACGGTGGTCGGGTATTAGGAGTTACGGCGCTGGGCTCTGATATTCCAGAGGCTATTGATCTTGCTTACGAGGCGGTAGAAAAGATTCACTGGGAAGGTGTACATTACCGAAAGGATATCGGGGCCAAAGCTCTAAAACGGCTTCCTCCCGAAGTAATAACCCTTGTAGGAAGCAAATCAGACCTTCCAATAATAGAAAAAGTCGAAGAAATCTTTAAAGAATTCCGGATCCCTTACCGGCTATTTGTTGCTTCTGCCCATCGTAGCCCCGAAAAAGTGCGTCAACTTGCCAAAAGTGCTTCTGATGAAGGGGTAAAGGTTATAATTGCCGGGGCAGGCCTTGCAGCCCACCTGGCAGGAGCAGTGGCTTCGGAAACCACTCTTCCTGTAATCGGGGTTCCTATTGCAGCGGGGACTTTGGGAGGCCTTGATGCCCTTCTTTCTACCGTTCAAATGCCTCCGGGAATCCCTGTGGCAACGGTGGCTATAAACGGGGCCAAAAACGCTGCCATTTTGGCGGTCCAAATTCTAGCCCTTTCTAACCCTCGACTTCAGAAGAAACTTAGGCGTTTTCGAGAAAAAATGGCCGGCAAATAATGGATACGCGCCTGCTTTTACTCTGGCTTTTAACGCTTTTCTTCTGGGGGTCCACCCCTCTTTTTGAAAAAGTAGCCCTAAGGGGTACGGATCCCCTTGTTGCTCTTACTTTGCGCACCGGGCTTGCGGCCTTTATTCTTTTGTTTGCTACCACCTTTTCAGGTAAAACCTTTCTTCTTTTCTCTCTTTCCCTGAAAGATTATTTGGCCCTGGGAGTTAGCGGACTTTTTGCCGGTGTATTAGGTATGTTTACTTATTTTTCACTCTTAAAGAGCGGAGAGGCCTCTAAAATTGTTCCCCTTACCGCTGCCTATCCACTAGTCACCGCCCTTTGTGCTGCGCTTTTTCTGCAAGAGAAGATCACACTCTTGCGACTTTTAGGTATTTCTCTTACCATTTTAGGGTTAATTATCCTTCAGAGGAGTTAAGGTGTTTCCCTTTAGTGCCCTCTGTGGCCAGGAAGAAATGAAACTAGCCCTCCTGGCCCCTATTAATAATAAACTAAGGGGTCTTACTGAGCGGAGAAAAAGGGACAGGTAAATCTACTGCTGCCAGAGCCCTTTCCAATCTTTTAGATCTTCCTTTTGTAAATCTTCCCCTTTCAGTCACGGAAGAAGCCCTTTTAGGAGGAATAGATCTATTCGCAACTCTCAAAGGAAGAAAAACTCTGTACCACGGCCTGATAGCCAAAGCCCACGGAGGAATTCTCTACGTTGATGAAATAAATCTCTTGGCTCCTCATCTTCTGGTTTCCCTTTTAGACGTAATAGAAAGTGGGATTTTCTTTTTGGAAAGGGAAGGAATTTCGGCCTATTTTGAGGCCCAATTTGTGCTCATCGGTTCTATGAACCCGGAGGAAGGCCCTCTATCTCCTCAAATTCTTGATCGCTTTGGTCTTTGTGTGCTGATTAAAGGAGAAAGAGACGAGAGATTACGGCTGGAAATCCTTAAAAGGAGGCTTGCCTTTGAAAGAGATCCTGAAACCTTTGTAAAATCTTTCAGTTCCCAAGAGGAGGCCCTTAGGGAGAGAGTCTTTGCAGCCCAAAATCTCCTTCCACGGGTTAGAGTCCCTGCAAAACTAAAAATTCTCATTGGGCACCTAGCCAGCGAAGCTTCAGTGGCGGGAAACCGCAGTGAGATCTTTCTCCTTGAAGCCGTAAAGGCCCACGCTGCTTTTGAGGGACGAGAAGAAGCGAGGCTTGAAGATCTAGAAAAGACTTGCGAATTGGTTTTGCGACATCGCCGTCGTTGCCGAGAGAAAAAGGCGCATTCTTCGCGTCCCCAAAGACCAAAGCCTCAAAAGAAGGGAGAACTAAAGAAGGGAGAAAAAGAGATCATCTCGGAAAACAAAAGCGGCTCTTTTGAGTCTAAAAATAACAAAGAGCCAGTCCTTTCAGAAGAACAGTCGTGGTCCTTTTCCGTCTCCCGTTCAGGTCTCCGAGAAAAAGATGAAGAGAAGTTCTTTCCAGCAGGGAAGCCTTTTCCGATAAAAGAAATTTTTTCTCAGACAGTACGCCCTAAAATGGCTGCAAGATTAGGGCGCGGCGACCGGGCCCTCACTCTCCTAGGGCAAGGGCACTATTTGAGAGCAGTTCCCTATCAAGGGCAGGGCGAAGTTGCTCTCCATGCCACCATTTTGGCTGCAGCGCGTCGTCGGGCCCGAAAGACAAATATTCTAAACTTCTCATAGAAGCGCAAGATCTGAGGGCCAAATTAAAACTCACCAAGAATTCCAAACTCCTTCTTTTTTGTGTGGATGGTTCCGGCTCTATGGCAGCTGAAGCACGCATGCAAGAAACAAAGGCCGCTCATGAGCCTTCTCCTTTCTGCTTATCAGAAACGTTATCAAACTGCCCTGATGGTCTTTCGCAACAAGGAAGCACGGCTTATACCTCCACCTACTTCTTCCGTAAAATTTGCCGGTAAAATTCTGGAAAACCTTAAAGTAGGGGGCTCAACCCCTCTGGCACAAGCCCTTGCACAGCTTGGAATGTTTCTGGAAAAGAGAAGCCGTCTCTTTCCTCGTGAAGAGATTTCCGTCATTTTAGTTACGGATGGTCGGGGCAACGTAAGCCTTTATGGAGAACCCGTAAAAGAGGAAATAAAGCACCTTGCGTGTGCCTTGCGGTATCGCTTTCCGGAGGTCCAATTTTTGGTAGTAGATACCGAAACAGGAGCTGTAAAACTTGAAATGGCTCGTATGCTGCTTCTTGGTTAGGAGCCTGTTATTTTACGCCGGAATCTTTGAAGGCTGAAAGGCTGGTTGAAATCGCCAAACAGAGTCTTGAGGTTTGAAATGAAGAGGCACATTTTTCCTTTCACTGCCATCGTAGGGCAAGACGAAATGAAACTTGCCCTTATTTTAAATGTTATTGATCCCAGCATCGGAGGGGTTCTTATTAGAGGAGAAAAGGGCACGGCTAAATCTACAGTAGTAAGGGCCCTTGCTGACATTTTGCCGGAAATAGAAGTGGTGGAGGGCTGTCCCTTCTCTTGTGACCCAGACGATTTCAAAAATTTATGTCCTTTTTGTGAAGAAAAACTAGCCCAAGAAGGCTCTCTTCCACGCACCAAACGTAAAGTGCGAGTGGTAGAGCTCCCTCTTTCTGCTACGGAAGATCGGCTAGTAGGGAGTCTTGACCTTTCCGCTGTATTGAAAGAAGGCGAACAACGTTTTGAACCCGGCCTCTTAGCACAAGCTCATCGAGGCTTTCTTTATGTGGATGAAGTAAACCTTCTCCCCGACCACCTGGTAGATACTCTTCTTGATGTGGCGGCCATGGGTGTGAATTATGTGGAAAGAGAGGGGGTGAGTTTTTCCCATCCCGCCCGGTTTGTGCTAGTGGGAACCATGAACCCTGAGGAAGGGGAGCTTCGCCCCCAACTTTTAGACCGCTTTGGTCTGTGCGTTACAGTAGAAGGGCTTAAAGAACCTGCCAAAAGAGTGGAGATCCTGAAACGTTGGGAGGAGTTTTCTCAAGATCCCGAGGCCTTCAAAGGAAAATTTGCCCCTGAAACCGCATCTTTGGTGAAAAAGATTTCCGAGGCCCGCCAGATCCTTTCACAAGTAGAAATTCCAGAAGAAATCTTTTACCGCATTGTAAAAAAAACAATTACCCTCGGAGTAGATGGACATCGGGCTGACCTAACTATTGCTAAATGCGCCCGCGCCCATGCTGCTTTTTGTGGACGTCAAAAAGTAACCCCTGAAGATGTCACTGTAGCCGAAACACTTGCAATACCTCATCGGTTACGTCGTCGACCTTTTGATGAGATAAGTTCATCGAGATTGAGTTCTATTACATGAAGACGATATGATCCCTTGACAAGTTCCTGTTCCGTAAGAAAGGGAGTTTCCACCAAAGCGACATAACGACCAGAAGGGGAAAGGGCCAGATGAAAAAAACAAGGCCCTTCTGTGGGATAATAAACCAGAAGGTCTCCGGAATCGGTTTCGAAGACAAAGACCCCGAATTGATAAATCCTTTCAAAATCCCTTTTACTTGCCCCAGCAGCTACAGCCAAGAATTTTCCACGGGCGTCAGTGGCCAGGCCTTGAAAATGGAAGCCTACAGCATATCGCCAAAGGACCTTCCCCGGTTGCAGAGCAAATAAGGTGTTAGCATTAGGATGAGGGCCAGCAGGACGATTGACAGCCAAGGGCATCCCGTAGGGGATACTTGAAGAGGCAGTAACCACAAAGGCTTTGCCATCGGGTGCGAAAAGACCATAACTTACATGGGCAGTTACAGGGATTTCTCCGATTTTGATAGGGGCTCCAAGAGAAAAGACCTTGTAAATTTTTTTGTTAAAAAGGTCTAGAAAAATAGCTCGACCATCCGCCGTACCGATAAGGGCCTTTTCCCCTTTGGGAGAAATGCCTACAGATTCCCAAACGCTTACCCGGTCAAAGTAAGGGCGCAAAGGCTCCAAGCGATAACGCCAGATCTCCCTACCCTTCCCGTCTAGGAGATAGAAGGTCTCAGGGGTAAAAGGGCTACTTCCCGCATCCCCTTCAGAAGGGAGCGTTGAAACAAGACCAATAAGGGATCCATCTCGATTAGTATCCGCATAAGGAAAGGTGAGAGGGGCTGGCCTTCTTTCGGGCCAGGTCCAGGAGAGCTTTCCCGAGGGAGTTAGCCTGTAAAGACGTGAAAGGCGCCGCCAACATCTACAATCTTTGTCGTACCAAGAGTGGATTCCTAAAATCAGAAGGTCTCCTGAAGGCAGAACTAAAAGACGATAAATCCCCGGTTGGCGATAAATTCCGTAAATATCGCCCTTTTCTGGAGGGGTTCCACGTTCCAAATCTTTGGCAAGACAAAAACGCCAGTATTCTTTACCATTGGAAGTAAAAAATGCATATAAACACCCATCTGGACCCTGTTCTCCCACATAAAGAATCTTACTATCCGGAGAAAAAGCCACCCGCTTGGCCATTCCTTCTGGAATTCGCCTTTCCCAGAGGAGTTTTAAAGGCTTAAGGGTGAAAAGAAGAACCCTTCCGGTAAAGGTACCAAGAGCCAAATAATGTCCATCGGATGAGAAGGCGAGATGGGCGTCAGGGAAGTGTTCAGCCCGGGCATAAAAGGAAACATCTTCCAGGGTAAAAATCCAGCTTTCTTTTACTCTTGGGACCCGAACCTCAGCCCAAGAAACACCCGATAGAATGAAAAAGATTAGCCCAAACGATAATGTTTTCGAATAGGCTCTAAAACCTTCCACCGGCAACGCACCCCTTTGGCAAAGGTAACCAGATCCCCGGGGCCAATCAGGATCTTTGTGCCATCTTCCAACGTGACTTCTACCTTGCCCTTGAGGACGTAAAAGGTTTCCTCTTCGTCATAGATCCAATCAAACTCGCTTATTTCTTTTTCCCAGGTAGGCCAAGAGGAGACATTAAGTTCAGCCAGTTCTTCTGGAGTAGGCTTTATCTTTTTGACTTTTTCCATTTTTCTCCCCCTAAAGCCAATTTCTGGCCAAAGAGTAAAGACCCCGCCAACTTTCAAGATAGAAAATATCCTGAAGATAAAGCCAAAAAAGAAGCTTAATCGCCAAACAAATAAAGGCAAAAAGTACAAATAAAATAGCACCTATCTTTTCCCAACGCGGCCAAGGAGGGAGCAAAAGGTTTGTCGAAGCAAGAGGATCAAACCCCCGGGTAAGGAGGGCATCTGAAAGTTCCCGTGCCTTCCTTATAGCTCCAGCTAAAACGGGCAGGGGGACAGATAATTCGACCCAGATGGTTTGCAATACTCCCGTTTTAAAGGGATGATATCCCTTCAAGCGCTGGGCTTTCCGCACTGTATCGAACTCTTGGGTAATGAGAGGTAAAAAGCGTACGGCTGTTACTGCCAAAAAGGAAAGCCCTCGCGGAAAGGGCATGGCTGACAAAACCCGGTAAAGCTTTTCTGGAGAAGTAGAAAAACACAGCGCTAATCCTGCAAACATGGCCGCATTAAAACGCAGGGATTGAACCGCACCATAATAGAGCCCTTGGCGGTAAATAGGCAAACCGGGAAAAGAAAACCCAAAAAGTTCAAAAGGAGGAACCAGGAAAAAGAGTATACTCCGGGGAAAGTTTTGGTAAAAAATGCCTTGACTTACGATGAGTCCCCAGCTGGTAAGGAGGGCCATCAAAAAGGTCCCTTTCAAAAGGGAAGCCCGGGGTTTAGCCCTCCAAAGCCCCAACAACGTCAAGATTAAGAGGAGTAAAAGACTAAAAGGGCGGTCAAGTACTACAGCGAAGACAGACACTCCAAAGACCAGAGTTAACTTGGTGCGAGGATCTAGATTTTCTAACACTCTTCTGGTGGGAAAACAAAATTTCGTAAAATAACAACTCCTTCGGGAAGTTCTTCCGCGGCAAAATCCCAATCTTTAGGCGGGCGTCTGAGCCGTTTCCAGGCGTAAAGGGAGGTCCCAATGGATTCGGGATGAAATTGTACCCCTTCTACAGGATACTCCCAGTGACGAACCCCCATAATTTCTCCTTCTTCATCTCGGGCCGTAACAATAAGTTCTTGAGGTAAAGAGGCTTCTTCAATTACGAGAGAATGATAACGCATGGCCTCAAAGGGTGAAGGGAGCCCCTGGAAGACTCCTTTACCGTCATGGCTTATCTGGGAAGTCTTGCCATGCATAAGGCGCTTGGCTCGTACGATTTTTCCGCCAAAAGCCGCTCCAATGCTTTGGTGGCCCAGACATACTCCAAGAAGCGGAATTTTTCCGGCAAAATATCTAATAGCCTCAACCGAGATTCCAGCTTCTTTAGGAGTACAAGGGCCGGGAGATATTACCAGATGGGTGGGGGAAAGTTTTTCGATACCTTTTAGGTCAATCTCGTCGTTCCGGAAGACCATTACTTTACTTCCTGGAGCCAGTTTTTCACACATCACCCCGAGAAGTTGAACTAAATTGTAAGTAAAGGAATCGTAATTATCTATGACTAGGATTTTTACGGCCATCTAAAGCCCCCTTTGCGCCATTTCGATGGCCTTCATCATGCCACGGGCCTTGTTAAGGGTCTCTTGATATTCCCGTTCTGGATCAGAATCCGCCACAATGCCAGCCCCGGCTTGAAGATAGAGCTTAGTACCTTTTTGAAAGAGGGTTCGAATAGCGATACACAGATCCATATTGCCAGAAAAGCCAAAATACCCCACCGCTCCGGCATAAGGGCCTCGGCGCGCATGTTCCAGCTCCTCAATAATCTCCATGGCCCTTATTTTGGGAGCTCCTGAGACGGTACCTGCCGGAAAAGCAGCCCGGAGGACATCGAACATATCTTTACCTGGCAGGAGCTCTCCACGTACTCCTGAGACCAGATGCATCACGTGAGAATAGCGTTCGATTACCATGAGCTCGTACACTTCCACACTTCCATAAGTGGCTACGCGCCCCACATCGTTTCGTCCAAGATCCACTAACATCAAATGTTCGGCCCTCTCCTTGGGGTCATGGAGAAGGTCTTCTGCCAGGGCGAAATCTTCGGTTTCGGTACGTCCGCGGGGCCTGGTCCCGGCAATGGGCCGGACCTCAACACAACCTTCTTCGAGACGGACTAAAATTTCTGGAGAAGAACCAATAAGGGTTTCGTCTCCCAAACGTAAATAAAAAAGATAGGGGGAAGGATTTATTTTCCGCAGGGCTCGGTAAAGATCAAAGGGCCTCAGGTAATTCTCCCCGGAAAAACGTTGGGAAAGCACCACTTGGATCACGTCCCCAGCTTCTATGTATTCTTTGGCCCGTTTAACCATTTCACAAAAGCGCTCCCGGCTGATTTCGGGCTCAAGCTGGGTCTTTGAGGGGATCTTTTTAAACGGAGGATAGATAAGAGGCCCCCTTACCCTGCGAACCATGGCTTCGATTTCGGTAAGAGCCCGTTCATAGACCGCCTCGGGGGGAATACCCTCCTCCAGACGGGCGTTATAAACTACCAAAAGGCTGTGCTTCAGACGGTCATAAATCAACAAAATTTCTGGAAACATGAGGTGAACATCAGAAAAACCAGTGGTTTCGGGAAGAAGGGAGGGCAGCTTTTCCATAAAACGAACCATGTCGTAAGAAACAAACCCCACCGCTCCCCCAAAGAAACGCGGGAGCTCTGGAAGAGTAGCAGCTCGAAAACGAGACAGTATTTGGCGAACCTCTTGGAGAGGATCAGAACTACGGAGGCGCTTTTCCCCATGCTGATCCAGAAGGGTTATCTCCTGCCCCCGACTGCGAAAAATAAGAAAAGGGTTTACCCCGATAAAACTAAAACGGGCCCATTTTTCGCCACCTTCTATACTTTCCAGCAAAAAACCATAATGCCCCACAAAAACCTTATAAAAAAGGGAAATGGGGGTCTCCATATCTACCAAGACTTCTTGGTAGACAGGGATAAGATTGGCCTGGCGTGAAAGTTCTAGAAAAGTCTTTTTGTCCGGAGTTGGGTTGCCAAGTATCATGGAGCCGCTCTTATCGCGAGAAAGAATTTCTGTCAAGTTTCACTTGTCGTGCTGTTATCACAGAGCAATTTTTCTCGGAAATTTTTGTTTTGGTAGCCCGGATGACAGTTTTAACCCAAGAGATTAAGGTTTCCTTATGCTCAACCTGCCTAATCTGGTAACCCTTTTACGGCTCCTGTTAATCCCGGTAGTAATTATCAATCTTCTGGAAGGCAGACTCAAATTGGCCTTGCTCTTTTTTATTCTAGCTGGTCTGAGCGATGCCCTCGACGGCTTTCTGGCCCGAGCTCTAAATCAAAAAACCTTTCTCGGCGCGGTTCTTGACCCTATTGCCGACAAACTCTTACTAAATTCCGTTTATCTCCTCGGGGCCTATCTAGAGCTCCTGCCCGATTGGCTAGCTGTCATCGTGCTCAGTAGAGACATTTTGATTCTTATCGGTTTCGGGATCCTCGTTTTCTATACCAAACGCCTAGAGGTACACCCCACTATCCTAAGCAAATGTACCACAGCCAGCCAGATCCTTACCGTGGTCCTTACCCTGGGAAGATTCGCAGAAGAAATTCTCCGGGCCTCTTTTCTTTTTACCGGAGGCCTCACCCTGGCTTCCGGCTTTCATTACCTGTGGCTGGGAATAAAAGTGCTTGAAAAAAACGTAGAAAACCAAAAAGGGGTGCCTTAAGGCACCCCTTTTTATGCGGGCCTACCTTTCCCCTCTTTTCCGGCGTACTGCTACGCCTAAAGCAAAGAGCCCCGCCCCCAAGAGTAGAATAGATGCCGGCTCCGGCGTATGAGCTACCACTTCTCCATAATCATTTCCGCATTCCATAGTCCAATGGATCTTCACTTTGTGCACAGTTTCCTCAAAAAGGCTTAGAGGAATCCCAACCTCAATAAAATACCGAGGAAATGAATGGTCAGGATCATCTACATAAGCTAGCGAACCTTCGCCTTTATAATAACCATCCTCCATCCGCCAGGGATTAGAAACGGAATGGGCAGAATAAGAAACATTTTCCCAGGTTGAAACCTTATATAACTCGCCGGCTGAAACACTATCATGACCTACCACCGCAAATGCGTAATCATAAGAACCATCGTTTCCAAGATCGATAGCGATGTCACCGGCCTTCCAGCTTGAAGTTCCTTCCTGTGGAAAGCCCGTGACAATGGCGATGTAAAGATACTCGGCATCAAAAGTGGCGAAAACGGCCTCTACATCATATTTTTGCCCTCCATAACCAGGCCCTACATAGCCATTATTTCCCACCTCATCTTCCTGCCAGACAAAAACGCCTGCCACACCGGGATCCCAGTTATTACCGTTTTTCCCGAAATTCGAAGTATCAAGGCCCCAGTCTCCGAGACTTCCATCTACGGAAATCGAAATAGCCTGGGCAGAAAAGGTAAGACTTAGTAAAAACAGAAAAGTAAAGAGAAAAACTCGCATTTTGGCCTCCCGAACAATTTAATTTCTATTTTCTTTTTAAAGCAATATCCGGGCCAAAATTTGGAGACGAAAAATCAAGTATTTTAAGAGGGAGAGGCCGGAAGGTTGGGAAAATAATTTCCCATTTATGGAAAAAATTTTCCCTACCAGAAGAGCTTAAGGCGAGTTTTTTTGAGTTCTTTAAGGGTGACCAGGGGAAGGTAATCGGTAAGCCCAAAGCGCAAAGCCAGGTCTTTCACGGTTTTCAAGGCTTCTTTTTCGTCTTTTCCGTGAACCATGGTGTAAAGATTGTATGGCCAGGAAGGGTAACTTAGACGTTCATAACAGTGGGTAATTTTTTTCTCACGTGAGAAGTTTTTTCCAATGGTTTCCAGTTCTTCTGCAGGCACCTTCCAGGCCACCATGATATTCCCTCGGACTCCGGCCTTAGTATGGCGCACGAGGCCTGCAAAGCGACGCACGATACCTGTTTCAAGCCCTTTCTTAAGCCAGGAAAGAATCTCTTCTTCGGCAAAACCCCCTTTTTGGGCAAGGGCTAAAAAGGGTCTTTCGACCCGAGGAAGGTCTTCTTGGGTAAGACGGACTAAGGAGATGGTCCTGGCATCGGGAGGGATACTTTTAATACTTCCACCCGGAGAGATGTTTTTTTCTTCTTCAGCGCCATTTTCAGGGCCCAAATCATGCACCACGGCAATGTGGAAGA
>JALSPG010000004.1 GCA_026986115.1 Thermodesulfobacteriales bacterium | reverse complement strand
TAGAGGTGCGTTTGAATGATCCTTTCTATGCCGGAGCCTTTGCCTCCCTTTTGGCAAAAAAACTTGGTTTTCCTTACTGGGTAGTAGATTGGCGTCGGATGAACGCAAGCCTTTTTTCAGCGTTAAAACTCGAGAAGACGGCTATGTTTGTTATCCTGACACTGATTGTCTTGGTAGCGGCTTTTAATATTGTGGCGGCACTCATCATGCTAGTAGGGGAGAAACGCTCTGATATAGCTATTCTCAAATCTATGGGGGCTTCGGATCGCTCCATCCTCCGCATTTTTATTTTTACCGGTTTCCTTTTAGGGTCTTCTGGGATGCTTTTGGGGGTAATAGGAGGGCTTTCACTTTGTTTCTTGATTTCTAAGTATCCTATCGTGAAACTTCCCAGCGATGTTTATTATGTAGATCACCTACCTGTTTTGGTTCAAGGGGTTGACGTGATATTGATTGCTTTAGCAGCGCTAATTTTGGCCCTTTTAGCAACCATTTACCCGGCCAGACAAGCGGCCAAGCTCCCCCCGGCGGAGGTTCTCCGTTATGGCTAATTGGGCCATTTCGGTAGAAAATTTATATAAAACTTACGGACGGGGGCCATCTAAGATAGAAGTCTTAAAAGGAGCCACTTTCCAGGTGGCTGCAGGGGAGCGGGTGGCAATTGTTGGGGCCTCGGGAGTAGGAAAAACGACCCTTTTACATATTATGGGGACCCTTGATAGACCTACGAAAGGAAAGGTTTTCCACTTTGGGGAAGATGTCTTTTCTTTGGCTGATGAAGAACTTTCCCGCTTTCGGAACCAGAAACTCGGTTTCATCTTTCAATTTCATCATTTACTTCCTGAATTCAACGCCTTAGAAAATGTCATGCTTCCGGCTCTCATTGCCGGAAAGAGCTCCTTAGAGGCTAAGCAGGCTGCCGAAGAGGTCTTGGCCAAGGTAGGCCTTTCTCATCGCCTTACGCACCGAACGGGAGAACTTTCTGGAGGCGAAAGGCAGAGGGTAGCAATCGCTCGGGCCCTCGTAATGAATCCCCCTGTAATTTTAGCAGACGAACCCACAGGAAATCTCGATGTGCGTACCGCTCAAGAGATAGCGGATCTACTTTTGCAGATTAACGAAACCTATGCTACCACCTTGGTGGTTGTAACGCACAATCCGGAGCTTGCCGCGCGGATGGAAAGGGTTTTTGGTCTCTGTGACGGCAAGGTGATTGAGTTATCGAAGGATAAACCGTGGCCATGGATAATATCCGAAAGCTGATTTGGGCCTGTTTTCTAATTCTGTTTTCTTGGGGCATTGCCCGGGCTGCACTTGTGCGGGAAGCTCCTGTTCTCATTTTGCCTCTAAAAATTCATGCTCCCCGCTGGGAGCAAAGATCTCTTCAAGGTCTTGAAAACTCTCTTTCTTTCTGGCTTCAAAAGGAGGGCTTGAAGATCCTTCCCGGAGAAAAGGCCCGTGAAATATTAGGAAAAATTCCTTCAGAACCCTCTCCAGAAGAAGTTCAAAAACTCTGTCAAGATTTGCATCTTAAAGCTGTAGTTTGGGGCTCTGTAACGGTTTTTGCCGGAAAAGTGAGTTTAGATCTGAAGATGGCGGATTGTGAAGGAGAATACACCAGACGTCTTTATGTTACCGGATCTTTGACAGATCTTGAAAATTTTAAAGAAGAAGCGGGGAAACGGCTTGCCCGTGCTGTTTTGGCCAGAGAAATGGTGGCAGAGGTGCGGATTAAAGGAAACGTCCGGATGGATGAGGAAGCCATTTTGGCTGTTACCTCTTTAAAGCCAGGCGATCCTTTTGACCCGCGAAAATTGAGAGAAGACCTTAAGGCTATTTTTAAACTAGGTTATTTCGACGATGTGCGGGCTGACATAGAGGAAGGCCCTGAAGGCCTGGTCATTACCTATATCGTTCGTGAGAAACCTGTTGTCAAAAGGATTGTTTACGAAGGTAATAAGGCCATCAAAGAGGGAGATCTTCAGAAAATTACGGAACTTAAGCCTTATACCATTTTAAATCTCAATAAGATTAACGAAGCTGCCGAAAAAATAGAACTTCTTTATCGTGAAAGAGGCTATTACGACGCCAAAGTTGAACCTTTAGTGAAGATGCTTAATCCCCGTGAAGCAAAAGTTATTTTTAAAATTAAAGAAGGTAAAAAGGCCTATATTAAAAAGATTAAATTTGAAGGTAATAAAGCCTTTTCTGATAAAGAACTCAAAAAACTTTTGGAAATCAGTGAAAAATCTCCGCTTTCCTGGATTAAGAAAATCAAGACTTATGTTACCGGTGGGGTAGAACCCGGTGCTTATAGTTATGGTGGCCTTTATCGAAGTCTGGGAAAGATTGTTACTTACTATCAGAATCATGGTTACATGGACGTTAGGGTGGGAGAGCCGCGTATCAAGCGTAAAGGGGAATGGATTTATATCACCATACCAATTGAGGAAGGCCCTCGCTACAAGGTAGGACGAGTTGATATTGAGCAAGACCTTTTCAAAGACAAAAACTTTCTTCTTAAACAGCTAGAATTACCCAAAAAAGAATATTTTAATCGCGAGGCTCTGCGTCGGGATATCATGAAGCTCACAGATCTTTTTGCGGACAAAGGTTATGCTTACGCCAAAGTGGAGCCTAAGATCGAAAAGGACGAAAAGGCTCATATAGTCAACATTACCTTTGCGGTAGATAAAGGCCCTCTTGTTTATGTAAATCGTATTGAAATTACGGGAAATACCCGTACAAGAGATAAAGTTATCCGTCGTGAACTTCTGATAGTAGAACAAAGACCTTTTTCTGCCACTAGGCTTAAAAAAAGTGAAGGGCGTTTGCGAAGGCTAGGCTACTTTGATGATGTAAGTATTTCTACAGAAAAAGGTGTCAGAGAAGATTTAATGGATGTTCATGTCAAGGTTAAGGAGCGTCCTACGGGTTCTTTTAGTATTGGTGCCGGATATAGCTCTGTTGATAAAGTAATTCTCATGGGAGAGATCTCGCAGCGCAATCTCTTTGGCAAGGGGCAAATTCTCTCTTTCCAGGGTCTTTTTGGAGCTCGTACCACTCGCTATTCTCTCTCTTTTACAGAACCTTATTTTCGCGATTCTCGCCTTTCTTTAGGGCTTAACCTTTATGATTGGGAACGCGAATACGACGACTATACTCGGGACAGTCAGGGGTTCGGAATCCGCTTTGGGTATCTTTTGACCCCTAATACCAGAGTCTTTTTTGGTTACCGGTATGACGATTCTGATTTGACCGACTATTATTACTACGCCTCTAAAATTATTCGCGAATCTGCTGATATTCATATTACGAGTTCTGTAGAGCTTGGGCTTAACCGTGACACCCGAAATCATTTTTTTGATCCTACTAGGGGTACTACTCTCAACTTGGTTTACGAACACGCAGGTGGTTTCTTGGGTGGAGACAGTGCTTTTGAAAAGATAACTTGTACGGGAAGTATTTATTTTCCGGTCATCAAAGATCTCGTGGGGCACGTGCGGGTAGGGGTAGGTTATGTGACCGAAGGCAAAGGCGGAAAACTCCCTGTTTATGAGAAGTTTTATCTCGGTGGAATTGATTCTGTACGTGGGTATCGTTTTGGTGACATCAGTCCCAAAGATCCCGAAACTGGCGAACGGATTGGTGGCGAAAGAATGGCTTTTGTGCAGACCGAGGCTATCTTTCCTTTAGTCAAAAGCATGGGGCTTAAAGGGGTGATCTTTTTTGATATGGGAAATGTTTGGGGAGAAGACGTGGGTTATCGCTTCTCAGATGTCAGAAAATCTGTGGGTTTGGGCATAAGATGGCTTTCTCCCATGGGGCCTCTTCGAATCGAATGGGGGTATAACATCGATGCGCAGGCCGATGAGGATAAAAGTAACTGGAACTTTCGGATGGGCGGCCAGTTCTAATCCGCCTTTACTTTGCTTGACACCAGAAAACGAATTGCGCTAGCCTCTTTTTGCGGAGAGGCAAAAGGCCTTTCCGTAACTAATACTTGAGGAGGGCCTATGGAGACCGCGAAAATTCGCAATTTTGTCTTTTTATCTCAGAGTGGGGCTGGTAAGACTTCTCTCGCCGAGGCTATGCTTTTTCTTTCAGGTAAGACCAAGAAACTCGGCCGGGTAGATGATGCTTCCTCAGTGTTAGATTTTGAGCCTGAAGAACAAAACCGCAAGATTACCATCTCTACCGCCAGCCACCATTTTACCTGGAAGAAACACGAAGTCTTCTTTTTGGACCCTCCAGGAGACGACAACTTTAATGCCGAGGCTAAATTGGCGGCTTGGGCTGCAGACAACGCTGTTTTGGTGGTAGAAGCCACTGATCCGGTAAAAGTTCAGATGGAAAAGGTCTTTAACTTTGTAAAGGAATTTGAGCTCCCCTGTGCCGCTTTTGTGAATAAGCTTGACCGAGAATACGCTGACTTTGAAAAGGCGGTAAATACTTTAGAAGAAAGGCTCGGTATTCGTCCTGTACCCGTAGCTTACCCCATAGGCAAAGAAGACAAACTTTCAGGGGTGGTCAATCTCATAACTATGAAGGCTTATACGTTCGAAGATGGAAAGCCTAAAGGGGTTGATATCCCTTCAGATATCGCGGAAAGGGTGGAAGAATTACGGGCCAATCTTATTGAATTTGCGGCTGAAAGCGATGATGAACTCCTAGAAAAATTTTTGGAAGAGGGAGAGCTTACCCCGGAAGAAATTGTACGGGGTCTTAAACGGGGAATTTTAGAGGGGCGTTTTGTGCCGGTCTCCTGCGGTTCGGTAGCAAAGCTTATAGGAATTCAGCCCTTAATGGATCTTATCGTAGATTTTTTGCCTTCTCCGGTAGAACGAGGTCCACGTCTTGGCAGGAACTTGAACGGTGAAGAAGAAAGCCGTGACCCCAAAGAAGACGCACCAGTTTCCCTTATAGTTTTTAAGACTTTTATGGATCCTTATGCCGGGAGACTTTCTTTTTGCCGCGTAATTTCTGGTACTCTCCCCCAGGAGGGGGTGCTTTTAAATCCTCTTCGTGAGATCAAAGAAAAATATGCTAATCTTGCTATTCCGGAAGGGAAAGAACAAAAGCCCCTTTCTGAGGCCCTCCCTGGGATGATCTGCGTTATTCCAAAACTTTCAGAAACAAAGACAGGCGATACCCTTTGTGACCCGGAATCCCCTATTATTTTTCCTATGCCTCCTCTTCCCCATGCGGTACTTACCTATGCCCTTCATCCTAAGAGCCGTAGTGACGAAGAGAAGATCGGCGCCGCGCTTGCCAAGGTTCAAGAAGAAGATCCGAGCCTTGTTATTACACGTGATGAAGAAAGCCGGGAAATTTTATTGGCCGGGTTGGGGCAGATTCATATCGAGGCCACGATTGAAAAGCTAGCTCGTAAATATTCGGTAAATGTAGATCTTTCTTTGCCAACGATTCCCTACCGAGAAACTATTAAAAAACCTAAAGAAGGTGTTATTTATCGCCACAAAAAGCAGACCGGTGGCCGGGGGCAATTTGCTGAGGTGCATTTTAATATCTATCCTTTGCCTCGTGGGGCTGGTTTTGAGTTTGTGGAGACATTGGTAGGTATGAATGTCCCTCGTAATTTTGTGCCGGCAGTAGAAAAAGGAGTGCGGCAGGCGCT
>JALSPG010000003.1 GCA_026986115.1 Thermodesulfobacteriales bacterium | reverse complement strand
GCCCAAGCTTTCGGGCTACAGCAATGGCAGCCAGAGCATTTTGCACGTTATGCCGCCCTGGCAATTTAAGGAGAACTTCGCCCAAAAATTTTCCTCTCTCATAAACTACAAAGAAGGAAGATCTACCGATCTCCTTAAGCCTGGCTGTATAAGTGGCTTCTTTATCTTCTAAAGCGTAAGTAGCTATCTCAAATTGACAGTTAAGAATTTTCTCTATAAGGGTCCGTACTCCGGGATCCTCCTTACAGGCTACCAAAAACCCACCTGGTTTAATCTTTTGCACGAAGCACAAAAAGGCCTTCTGAATTTCTGCGTAGGAAGAATAAAAATCCAAATGTTCAGCATCGATGTTGGTCACCACAGCTATTTCAGGAGCCAAATTTAGGAAAGAGCCATCACTTTCATCAGCTTCCGCCACTAGAAAGTCTCGTCTTCCAAGCCAAGCGTTCGCACCTTCAAAACCGTTCACCTTTCCCCCCACCGCTACGGTAGGATTTAACCCCCCTTTAGAAAGTAGGGTGGCCAAGATAGAAGAAGTAGTTGTTTTGCCATGGGCCCCTGCTACGACAATATTGGTGCGATGGAGCTTCATAATTTCTAAAAGCATTTCGGCACGAGGCAAAATACGAAGTCCTAGCTGGCGTGCTCGTCGGAGTTCTGGATTGTCTGGTTTGATAGCCGAAGAATAAACAACAACTTCTGCCCCTTCTACGTTTTCCGGACGATGACCGTAAAAAATACGGGCCCCTTCTTTTACTAAAGTCCGGGTGGTTTCTGAAGACCTAAGATCAGAGCCCGAGACCTCAAAACCCATTTTGAGAAGGAGGCGTGCCAAACCGCTCATTCCAATCCCGCCAATCCCTATAAAGTGAAAGTTGCGATAATCAAGCATTGCCCGCTAAAGCCTCCGTTTCCGTGAGAATTATTTCTAAAGCGTTTTGAGGAAGGATGCCGTCCAAGTTCTGTGCCATCTTCTCCCGTTGGAGATGATCATCAGCCAAGTGATGCAAGAGCTCTCCGAATTTGGGGGGGGATATCTCTTCTTCACGAAGCATAAGGGCTCCACCGGCCTCTACCAAGACTTTAGCATTTGCCGCTTGATGATCTTTAATGGCATAAGGATACGGAATCAAAACACACGGCTTTTTAAGGGCGCAGATTTCTGCTACACTAGCTGCCCCGGCACGAGAAATCACAAGATCTGCCTGAGAATAAGCCCAACCCATCTCTTTAATAAAGGGATACACCTTGGCCTTGAGTCCAGCCTCCTCGTAGGCCTTTTTTACTCTTTCAAAATCTCTCTCTCCGGTTTGATGAATGAAAAAGAGCCCTTTTAGTTTTTTTAGTTCCGGAGCAATTTTTATAAAAAGCTGGTTTATAAAGCGGGCCCCCTGACTCCCTCCCAAGACTAAAAGCCCAAAGCCTTTGTGTTCTTTTGGATATTTTTTAAGAACTTCTTCTCTCAAAGGCATCCCGGAAACTATTGTTTTTTGAGGAGGAAAATAGCGGACCGAACTCGGAAAGGTAACAAAGACACGATCTACCAAGCGGGCAAGCACTAAATTGGTCTGTCCGGCGACGGCATTTTGTTCATGAAGGGCTGTCTTGAGCCTCAAGATTTTGGCAGCTACTAGGGCCGGAAAAGAGGCATAGCCTCCTACACCAAAAACCATCTGGGGCGAAAACTTTCTCAAAATATGGAAGGCCTTTAACGTAGCCTTTAAAAGCATGAGACCCGCCCGTAGCTTTTGATGCCAGCGACGCCCCAAAATCCCCTCTGCTTTGAGAAACTTGACAGGAAAGGCCGTTTGAGAAAGGGCTAATTTTTCTATTTTACGCCCACTACCCAACAAAAGCACCTCGCCTCCTCGCTTCTTCACTTCCGTTGCCAAAGCTAAGGCTGGAAAAAGATGCCCTCCCGTACCTCCACCTGCAATCACCATTTTCATCAGTGATAAGTGATGATACTTGTCCGGTTATCTTCTCCTAAAAATTGAGGGGCATAGCCCAAAACCAACTCTCGAAATACATCCCCTCTTTCTTGATAGTTTTCAAACTGGTCAAAACTTGCCGCCGCAGGGGATAAAAGCACCGTGTCCCCTGAAGCAGCTTCTGAAATGGCTAAAGCGACAGCTTCTTCCAGGTTTTCGACAATTTTGGTCTCCACCACCCCGCGCAAATCTTCTGCCATTACATAGCGAGATTCTCCCATCAAGATTAAAAGACGAACCTTCTGGCGCAAAAGCGGAATCAATGGCCGATAAGTGGCCCCTTTATGTTTCCCTCCCAAAATTAAAATGATAGGACCTACTAAACCCTCAAGGGCCTTTCTGGTAGCATCAACATTGGTGGCTTTGGAGTCATTTACAAAATATACCCCTCCGAAACAGCCTATGAATTCTAACCGGTGAGGAAACCCTACAAAGGCCCGGATGGCTTCGCGCACTCCCCGGTCCGTAGCCCCAAGGAGCCTTGCAGCCAAAGCTGCAACCGCAAAATTTAAACGATTGTGCTCCCCTAAAGGTCTAAAACCGGCAAAAGAATAAAACTCTTCTCCTTCTGGTAAGAAGAGGCGAAACCCGCCCGGCTCGACTTTGGCTCCTAAGCCCCCTGGCTGGTGCCCAAAGAAGTAGACTTTGCTTCTGGGAAAAGGAAGGGGAAGGGGCAATTTCTCGGGAAGAATCACGTGTTCTTGTGGCCCCTGATTTTCATAAATCCTGGCTTTGGCAAGGGCGTATTCATCAAAATCACGGTATCGTTCCAAATGATCTGGAGTAATGTTCAGAATAACCGCTACGTCCGGACAAAATTGCGAAATAGTTTCCAATTGAAAACTTGAAACTTCAAGTACTACATAATCTGCCGGCTGCCCGGTCAGGAAAAACTCACTCAGTGGAGTACCAAAGTTTCCCCCTACAAAAGTACGTTTGCCAGAGAGGCGTAAAATGTCAGTCACCATAGCGGTGGTGGTAGTCTTTCCGTTGGTCCCTGTAATGGCTACAATTTTGACCCGAGGAGAGAGAAAGTGGTAAGCCAGCTCAAGCTCCCCAATTACCGGAATCCCGCTACTTAGGGCTGGAGCATAAATCTCCCGCGGTACTCCTGGACTCACGATCACCAGATCTGCCTGTAACATGGTCTCCAGATCATGTTTTCCTGTTTCGAAAGTCACTCCCTGTTCTTCAAAATTGCGCAAAAGGGAGCCAGACAAATATTCCCGGCTTCGGACCTCAGAGACGGTCACTTTGGCCCCTAAAATCAAAAGCAACCGGGTTGCAGCCTGCCCTGAACGTCCAAATCCCAAAACCACAACTTTTTTACCTTTTAATTTTCCCTCAAGCATGGCCTTATCTGAGTTTGAGAGTACTTATAGCCAACAGCCCCAAAAAGGCCGAAATAATCCAAAATCTCACGATTATTTTGGGTTCTGGCCAACCTTTTTTTTCAAAATGATGATGAAGCGGCGCCATAAGGAAAACCCTCTTCCCGCCCGTAAGTCGAAAGTAGGCCACCTGAAGCATTACGGAAAGGGCTTCTGCTACAAAAATGCCACCGGCTAGCACGAGCAAAAGCTCCTGTTTGGAAAGCACAGCTAAAGCTCCTAGAGAAGCACCCAAAGAAAGAGAACCCACATCTCCCATGAAGATTTCTGCCGGATAAGCATTGTACCATAAGAAACCCAGCCCTGCCCCCAAGAGAGCCCCGCAAAAGATGCTTAGCTCCCCAGCTCCTGGAACATAAGGAAGATGGAGATACGCCGCAAGCTTGGCATGCCCCGCCAAATAGACAAAGAGCATATAAACCCCTGCCACTATGATAAACGGACCGATCGCAAGCCCATCAAGACCGTCAGTCAAATTAACGGCGTTTGAAGAGCCTACAATGACCAAAATTGTGAAAGGAAAATAAAAAAGCCCTAAGTCTGGCCGAAATCCCTTGAAAAATGGGACGGCCAGTCTGGTATCAAAATTTCCAAAACGCAGGGCCAAGAAAAGAAAAACCCCCGCTGCCAAGGCCTGAAAGAAGAGCTTCTGCCTCCCCGTAAGACCAAGGGATCGCCCTTTGGTCACCTTGTACCAGTCGTCTAAAAGACCAATGAACCCGAAGACTAAAAAAATCCCCAAAGTAAGCCACAAATAGAGATTGGTAAGATTTCCCCATAATAAAACAGCCCCAACAACGGCTGAAATAATTACCACCCCACCCATAGTGGGGGTGCCCGCTTTGTGCTGGTGATCTGGGCCTATTTCCCTTATTACCTGGCCAAATTGGCGACGTTTGACATAGCGGATGAAAGGGGGCATCAAAAAATAAACCAAGAGCCCCGCGGTTATAATGGCATAAATGGTACGAAAAGTAATGTAGCGAAAAACATTGAAGAAAACGTGCCACTCATGCAAAGGATAAAGGAGATGGTAAAACATCAGCCCCCAACAGAAACCAAAAGTTTGTCTACTAACTCCTCAAGCCCTATCGCCCGAGAAGCCTTTACATAAACCAAATCTCCCTCCCGGAGTTCCTTCTTTAGGGCCTCTAAAAGGGCTTCTTTGTCCTCAAAGAATAGGCCTTTCCCTTCTGAAGCTTCGATTACACCTCGAGCCTCTTCCCCCACGACGTATAAGAGATCGAAATTTCGAGATAGTTCTTCCCCCATTTTTCGGTGCCAAAAATCCGTCTCTTCTCCTAACTCCCTCATAGGACCTATCACCGCTATAAGCCGTTTGAATTTTTCTTTTAGATTTTTAGCAACTTCTATGCCTGCTTTTAAAGAAGCAGGATTAGCGTTATAAGTATCATCTAGAACCCAAAAACCTATCCCTTTTTTGAGTTCGCATCTTCGAGGAAGCGTTTTTAGATAAGGGACCCTCTCAAGCAAGCCTTCCCATTCTGGCACCAGAAAAGAAGCCGCTGCCAAAGCTGCCAAAAAATCCCAGACAAAATGTTGCCCCAGAATGGGAAGTCTTACTTGATATGTTTTTCCTGCATGCTCTAAGCGGAACTCTGTCCCTTGGGTTGAGAGCTTTATCTCACTGGCTAAAAAATCTGCTCCTCTCTTAAAACCGAAAGATCTGTGCGGACGAGAGGAATAAGTTCTTTCTACCAAGACCTTTATTTCTTCTTGATCAAAAGGATAAACTAAGGCCCCTCTAGAAGAGGAAAAGAGGGCCAATTTTTCGGCGAAATAATCCTCAAAAGAAAGGAAACCTTCTAAATGGGCAGGTTTTACTCCCAAGAGAACAGCCACCTCCGGGTCTGCCAATTCTGTAAGGGTAGGAATCTCACCTGGCTGGTTGGTAGCGAGTTCTAGGATCAGGAAACGTATTCCTTGGGGGGCATTTAAAATACTTAAAGGCACTCCTATGAGATTATTCCAGTTGCCCGGGCATTTATAAACGCCTAGCTCTTCAAGAAGGCCGGCCAAAAATTCTTTGGTAGTAGTTTTGCCAGAAGAACCTGTTATACCAACGACCTTGGCCCCCAATTTTTTTCGCCAGTAGGAAGCAAGATCCCGTAAGGCTTTGTAAGTATTAGATACCTTGATAATAGAGATAGCTTTATGGAGTTCGAAAATGTTAACGTTTGCAGGCCAATATTCCAACAATGCACCTTTGGCCCCCTTTTTTATGGCTTCCAAGACAAACTCGTGCCCGTCAAAACGGGGGCCTTTAAGAGCTACAAAGAGCTCACCGGGTTTAAGGCTTCGGCTATCCTGGGTAACACCCGAAAAAGCTATTTTCATATCGCCATTTAAGAGGATCCCTCCAGTAGCCCGGACAACATCTTCAGTAGTGATCATGCTGCCTCCTGCGCCAAGATTTCCTTAACGAAGGTTCGGTCGGAAAAGGGATAGCGTTTTCCGGCAATTTCCTGGTAGGCTTCGTGCCCCTTGCCAGCGATAAGCAATATATCACCGCCTTTCAAAAGGGAAAGCGCCGTCTCAATAGCTTCACGACGATCTATCACAATAAGGGGAGAACTTTTCATTCCCAAAACAATGTCAGAGATAATCTTTTTAGGGTCTTCACCCCGTGGATTATCAGAGGTAAGGATCACGATTTCTGCTATCCTTTCCGCCACTTCTCCCATGAGGGGACGTTTACCTTGGTCTCTTTCTCCTCCGCAGCCAAAAACAACAAAGAGTCTCCTAGCTAAAGGCCTCAAGCTTAAAAGAGCCCTTTGGAGGGCTTCTGGGGTATGGGCATAATCCACAAAAATCAGCGCGCCTTCTTTTTCTGCCACCAACTCCAATCTTCCTGGGGGGGCTTTTACCCCTTTTAAGGCCTTCATGATTTCCCCAAAAGGGTACCCCAGAGCAAGGCCGCAGGAGCAGGCCAGAAGGAGGTTCTCAAGTTGAAAGTCACCGAATAGGGTCGTCGCTAATTCATATTCTTGAGAACCCCACCAGAAACGGAAGGAGAACCCCTGAGGCGATCTTTTGCTTACCATCCCCCTTAAATCCTCCCCTACCTTAATCACGGGCTGCAAAAGATCGGCCAGAAGTCTCCTTCCCCACGGATCGATTACGTTAATCACAGCCTTGCCCTGGGGGGAAAGATGTTCTTTAAAGAGGAGTTTTTTGGCCTGAAAGTAATTCTCCATGTCACCATGATAATCCAAGTGATCACGGGAAAGATTTGTAAAAATTCCCACTTTGAAAGAAAGGCCGGCCAGCCGCCCCTGTGAAAGGGCATGTGAGGAGGCCTCCAGCACCGCGTAAGAGGCCCCTGCCGCTCGCATCCGGGCTAACATTTCTCGCAATTTGAAAGGGCCGGGAGTAGTATGAGAAGCAGACTCTTCCTCTTCACCCCAAAAATAACCCACAGTACCAATGATCCCTGCCTTCTCTCCGAAATATTTCAACAAATCTCTCACAAAAAAGGTCACAGAAGTCTTACCATTAGTGCCGGTAACCCCGATGAGGGTCAAATCATTTTCTGGAAACGCATAGAAACGCGCAGCCAGAAGGGGTAAAAACTCTTTAAGACGAGGTATTACGCAAAAACCTATCCCTTCAGGGGGTGTGATTTCACGGTCGGTAATTACTGCTGTTGCCCCTTTAAATAGAGCCTCTTTCAAAAAATCAAGACCATGACAGCGAGAACCAGCAATTGCCACAAAGGCAAATCCAGGCCGGATCTCTCGAGAATCCTCTGTTAAACCCTTAATTTCTGTGTCTCCGCGAAGGAGAAGTGTTGGCTTTAAATCTGCTGTTAATTCTTTGAGCGTCATCATCGTAACACCAAACGGCAATAAGAAATCTTAGACAGCGGCGTACCAGGGGCCGGCCATTGTTTTACAGTGACCCCAAAGCCCGAAAAATGCACATCAATCCCTAAGGGATTTAACTTTTCAAGGGCAGCTTTAAGGGTAAGCCCCCTTACATCCGGCATTTTCCGAATGCCAGATTTTTGGGACAGGGCAAAATGTTTCGTAATTTCGTCTTTGAAAACATCTTCATTTTTAAAATATCTTACAGTTTTGGAAATAAACCGGGTGTAATAGCAGGGAAGCCCCCAAACTCTTACCCCTTTTGCCATTAAACCAAAGGCCAAATATGGCTTTTGGCGGGGCCAAAGACCCACTAATAAAAAACGGCCAGTTTTGCGGTTACCGCCATACCACCAGATACCTCCCTTCTGGCGGGGTATAAGATCGTCCAATTCTTTTTTTTCTACAGCGATGGTATATTTACCCTCTCCGGCAAATCCTGCTTCCAGGGCTAATTTAGGAGAAAGAAGCTGCCCCGTACTCAACGCCCCAAGGGCTCGCAAAACTTGAATTAATGATCCCTTTACCTCCTCTAAAGATTCTATGTTAGCTGGCAAAAGACCCGGAGGTTCACCTGGAATATCAATTCCGGTGGGTTCTCCAAAACCTAAGGCACGCAAAAATTCATGCCATGTTTCGTACATGCTATCGTAGTAACCCTGTTCAAAGGGCTCAGAAATCCAAGAAAGTACTATCTCTGGGGCCAAAAAAAGCTCAGGATCTCCCTGGCTAACGAGAGCCTTTACCCGGCCAGAATAAATATCAATTACAATCGCCACTCCAGCAGAGGCACGCAAACGCTTTAAAGTATAACGAAGGTCGTTTTGAAGAGTTTCTTGAAGCTCTACTTTGAGGGCCGTGCGTAAAAAACTCCCTGGTTTTTCAAGAAGGGACTGGTAATAAAGCTCAAGACTCCCCAATTCGTTCTCTCTTCCTAAAAGAGGAGAAAAAAGGGCTTCATAAGGGTAAGAACGCCAAAAATATTCTTTTTTAAGGATTCCTCCTAGGGCAGGGACTTCTTGAGAAAGGAGGGGAAGAAAAAAAGGCGAATCTTTGGTGGAAAGGAGAAGGGTGAGTGTTTTTTGGTCTTTTCCCGTAAGCCTTTGAAGCAAATTTAAGTTCTGCAAACTAACCTCAAAGGCTTGGGGAATAATAAGTAACCCCTCTTTTCTCTGGGAGGAAGCCAAAAGGCGCCTTTCGGCGTCATAAACGCGTCCGAGAGCGCAGGATTCTTCAAGCTTTTTGGGGGCCGGTTCTAAAAGAAGTTGGGCCCCTCCGTAACAAACCAAAAGAAGAACCAAACATACTGAAAGTAAAAAGGCTATTTTCTTCATTTTACCTCAATTGAAGTTCGACTATTTGCTCTGGTCGTGCAGGATGGAGTCCCAACTTTGAAGCTTTCTCAAGAACCATCTTTTTGGAAGTTAAGTGATGATATTCTTGTGAAAGAACAGTAACTTGATACCCCAAAGAGCTTACTTCGCTGCGAAGCTTAAGATAGAAACGATATTCCTTATAAACAATTATCCCTCCCACCAAGGTAAGGATAAAAAGGCCTAAGAGAAGCACACTGGCAAGGACTTGAAAAATGTTTATCAAGCGAAACTTTCCGCGCCGGAGACGCTCTTCCGGGGTAAAAGTATAGGTAGCTTGTCTGGCAGACATTTTTCCCCTCCTTTAAATCCTTTCTGCCGCTCGCAATTTGGCACTCCGTGCCCGGGGATTGCTTAGAACTTCCTCTGGTGCGGGTAAAATGGGTTTTTTAGTAAGTACTTTAAGCCTGTGATCGTCTTTAAATGCCTTTTTGACCAGACGATCTTCTAAGGAATGAAAAGAAATTATTACCAGCCTCCCCCCGGGCTTTAATACCTCGGGAGCATCTTCCAAAAATTTTTTAAGATTTTCTAATTCGCGATTTATAACAATCCGCAGCGCTTGAAAGGTCCTAGTAGCTGGATGAATCTTACCGTGACGATATTTAGGGGGCACTGCCTGAAAAATGATCTCTGCCAGCTGACGGGTGGTTCGGATGGGCTCTTGGCGCCGGGCCTTACAGATAGCAGAGGCAATGCGTCTGGCATAACGCTCTTCGCCATAAGCTCGAATTAGCTCTTCAAGCTGTAAAGGTGAAAGTTGGTTCACCAGATCTTTAGCTGTACGGGGAAGTCTTTTATCCATCCGCATATCAAGAGGTTCATCCCGCAAGAAGCTGAAACCACCCCCACTTCCCTCCAAGAGATAAGAAGAAAGCCCCAGATCAAGAAGAATGCCGTCCACCGGAGCTTTTCCCGTCTTCTTTAGAACTTCCTTGAGTAGGGCAAAATTTTCCCGCACCAAAAGATATCTCCCGGAAAACGGTTTTAATTTCTCTTTTGCAAGCCTGTAAGAAGCTTCATTCCATTCAAAGCCCACTAAAAATCCGTCGGGCGATGAACGCTCAAGTATCGCCTTACTATGACCAGCAAGGCCCACCGTGCCATCTACATAAATCCCGCCTGGCTTTACTCGAAGCCACCAAAGCGCCTCTTTTAAGAGGACGCTTTCATGATGTGGCCCCTCCTCCGCCGAGGAGGTTGGCAACGCTTGCGCTGAGTTCGGCAAAATTTTCTCGGACACGTTGGAATTCGGCCTCAAGGCGCTTTGGACTCCAAATTTCGAAATAATTAAGCATTCCAACTAGCACCACCTCTCTTTCAATACCCACTTCTTGCCTGAGGTGGCTTGGAATCAAAATGCGGCCCTGACGATCGGGTTGACATTCTTCTGCAGACCCTAAAAAGTAACGCTTATAGAGCCGGAGCTCTGGTGGATCTATGGGGGAGCTCAAGAGCTTTTCTTCAAGCTCTTGCCATTCAGGCCAAGGGTAAACATAAAGACATTCTGGCGTATTGGTCATAATAAGGGTCGCATTGCCATAGCGCTGCTTGAGCACTTCCCGAAAACGAGCCGGAATGCTGAGGCGCCCCTTGGCATCTAAATTATGAGTTGAGCGCCCCCGAAACCTCACTCACCACCTCCGGCCACTTTATACCACTTTATACCACCTCAAGCTAGTAAGCCTTTATCGGTGATGTCAAGAAAAAACTTTAATTTCAATATATAGTGGTAATTTTTAAACAAAATCCTAAATATTGAGAGAAGCAGATTGGAAAAACGAAATCTTTTTGGTGGTAGAAAGTGGTGGATAGACGAGATATGGCCCTCTTAGCCTGCAGGGGGAACTTTCTATTTCCAACCAAAACGCTCAAGGGGAAAGCTTAATACGAAGAGAGTGCCGGAAAGAGTAGATTTGCAAGAAATTTGCCCACCCCAATTTTTCACTACACCATAAACCACTGCAAGGCCAAGCCCTGTACCTTGGGGTTTGGTGGTAAAAAATGGTTCAAAAACCCTTTGCTGAATCTCTTCGGGAATACCTCCAGCGTTGTCTTCTACCAGAAGTTTGCCCTGCTTTTTTTCTCTCGAAAAACTTACTTCAACAGAGACCTCCCCTCCTGGAGCTGCCTCTAGCGAGTTTAAAAAAAGATTTAAAAAAATCTGTTTTAACTTATCTCTTTCCCCCCAAAAATAGAGTCCTTCGGGAAAAGAATATTTTAGGAGAAATTTTGACCCATATTGGAGGGATAATTCTTCTTCAAGCTCTTTTAAGAGGGGGCGAAGGAAGACCTGTTCTGTATCTGTGACTCTGGGTTTGGCAAAGAGCAAAAAATCTGTAACCAGCTTGTCAAGCCTTTGGGCCTCTCGGGAGATGATGTGAAGGAGTCTTTCTCCTTCCCGGAGCACAAGCCCCCCTTCTTTGAGGAACTCCACCGCTCCACAAATAGAGGCCAAAGGGTTTTTGATTTCGTGAACCAGCCCGGAAGCCATGGTTCCCAAGGCAGCCAAATGTTCGGCACGTCGGAGGCGTTCTTCCTGTTCTTTGATCTCCGTGATGTCCTGAAAGATAAAACCATAACCAAAGATTTTGCCCGTCTCTTCTTTGAGAGGAAAAAAACTATAGCCTATATAGCGAGAGATTTCTCCCTTTTTCAGCGTGAGCTCTGAACGTTTTGCTACTTCGGTGGTCTCCAGCTCGGGCAAGATCTCCGAAAGATTTCTCCCCTCAAGCTGTTCTTCCATGAGGATTTCACGAGCAGCTTGATTTGCCGACATAATCTTTCGGGAAAGATCCGTTATGATGAGTCCTGAAGCTAGGGAATGAAGGATGTGACGATGAAGTTCTTCGGCTCGAAAGAGGGCCTCGTGGGTCTCGCGAATCTTTTTTTGGCTGCGTCTAATTTCTTCGGCAAATTTAAGGGCCAAAAGCCCTGAAAGTCCCATAGCACAAAGAGGGACCGAAAACTGAAGGACGGCTTGAGCATCAAAATTCGGCCGGGGAGCAAGGCCCCAAAAAATAAAACCGTAGAAGACGAGGGTAACAAAGGTAAAAATATCGGCCCCTCGACGACCTAGCTGAAAACTCCCAACGAAAATGAGCAGAGGATAGAGAAACAGAAAGGGGCTTTCTCTTTTCCCGCTAAAATATACAAGAAATGTTACCAAAAAAAGATCTGCAAAAAGTTGGCCCCAAAGAAGCTTGAGAGGTGAAAAACGTCTTCTTAGAAACCAAAAAAGGACTGTTTCTGCCCAAAACCCGCCAAATACCCAATATGCTTCAGGAGAAAATGGCCCTCCTCTTTGAAGACTTATTAAGTAAAGAAGGGTTCCTACTGTAAGTAAGAAAAGGCGTAAAAAGAAGAGGTTTGAAAATTTCCAAATTTTCATGAAAGACCGTATTTTGCTAGACGATACCTGAAAGAACGGAAATTAAGCTTCAAAAGTTTGGCTGCCTCAGTTTTATTGCCACCAGAAAGGGTCAAAGCCTGTCTTAAGAGTGAAATCTCTATCCGAGCCAAAAATTCTTCAAGGTCAAGTCCCTCTGGAGGCAATTTGACCTCGAAATCCTTTTGAAATTCCTTCTCCTTACGGCGCGAAAGTGCCAGACTTTCTGGCAAAATAAGGGGGCCTGTTTCCAAGGCTACAGAACGTTCGATAATATTTTCGAGCTCTCGAACATTTCCAGGAAAATCGTATTCTAAAAGAGCTTTAAGGGCAAAATCGGAAATGCCTTCAATCTCTTTGCCCATCTTTTGGGCATATTTCTTGAGAAAATATTCCACAAGGAGGGGAATATCTTCTTTGCGTTCTCGCAAAGGTGGAAGATGGAGTGAAATAACGTTTAAACGGTAATAGAGGTCTTCCCTAAAATTTCCAGCCAGAACTTCTTTCTCAAGGTCGCGGTTGGTAGCCGAAATAATACGTACATCTACTTTTACCTCCCTGGTAGCCCCAAGAGGCATGATAACTTTCTCTTGCACAACTCTTAAGAGTTTCACCTGTACTTCGGGGGGAATTTCGCCAATTTCATCTAGAAAAATGGTTCCTTGATGGGCTTTTTGAAAAAGGCCTTCTTTATCTCTATTAGCCCCGGTAAAAGCACCAGCTTTATAACCAAAAAGCTCGCTTTCCAGCAGATTTGGGGGTATCCCTCCACAATTTACCACCACAAAGGGTTTGTCTTTTCTGGGAGAAAGCAGATGAATGGCGCGGGCCACAAGCTCTTTACCTGTTCCCGATTCTCCAGTAATTAAGACATTGGAGGGAGCTTTGGCAATTCTGGGTAACATTTCGAATACCCGATGCATGGCCGGGCTCTTACCGATAATACCGAAAGAGGTTCCTTCCTCCAGCAAATTCACTTCGGCATGTTTTTCAAGGGCTTTTCTAATAAGCTTCCGTAACTCATCAAGCTTGAACGGTTTAGAAACATAATCAAAAGCCCCCTCTCTTTTGGCTTGTACCGCGGTATCCAAAGAGGCGTAAGCAGTGATCATGATCACGGGAAGTTTTAAACCCTTTTCTCGCAGGGTCTTGAGAAAAGTTAGCCCGTCCATTTTGGGCATACGAATATCGGCAAGGACTAGATCCGCTGGCTTTCGTAAAAGATAGGAAAGGGCCTCTTCTCCATCCCCTGCCACCGCTACCTCGAAGCCCTCTTTGGTCAGAAAAATCTCAAGAAATTCCTGTAAGCTTTTGTCATCATCTACAATGAGAATAGTGGCCATCTTATTATTCTTACTCGGATTTTTCTTCGCATTCTTTAAAGTGGTGGTTCAGGAGGCGAGAGAAATTTTGTGAGGATAGGATTTGGAAAATGTTGGAGGAGGTGGCCATGCCCAGACGAAAACTCCGCTAACGGTTTCTGCCACCGAAACCTCTAGAGGGAGGGGCAGAAGGAATTTCCGGAGCGGACTCTAAGACTTTAAGATTTAGTTTAGCAAAAGACAAGGCCAGGGTCGTTTGTAGAAACTGTTAGCTTTATTGTCCCGATTTTTAGCCAGGAATTTTTCTCTTTCTTTGAGCATAAGGTAGTTAAGCAATTTTTCGAAGAACATAGTCAAGAAAGGTTTATAGTTGGCCATTTTAGAGGTCAGCATATCCATAAGGGCCTCAAACATCTTTTGGGACTTACTTCTTTGATCTCTTCCATCGTTTACCTCCTCCTGTTTTTTTATTTTTATCAGACACAAATTTTTGGTTTACTCCTGTTGGTGTGGATTCTTCGGGCCCCGCAGGCCCTCAGAATGACTACGATAAGTTGTCACCTGAGCCTCTCCCTTTCCGGCATCCTGAGCCTAAGCCCTGAGCGAAGCGAAGGGGCAAGCGAAGGATCCACTAATCGATCTCTGGATTCTTCGATCGCTCCCGCTCCCCCCAGAATGACTGCGGTAAATCGTCATCCTAAGTGATGAAATTTGGATTTAAAAATTCTTCTGTTTTTTGAGGTGTCCGAGAATTTTAATCCTGGGGGCATAGAATTTTTCTGATTTGTCGTTTAAGCTTTAAAGAAAATTTAGTTCTGTGAAAATTGAATTAGAGCTATGAATAGAGACGAGCTTAAAATCAAATTTGAAGACATTCCTCCAGAGGGGCTTTCGCTGGAGTTTGAAGACCAAAAGGGCGATTTGATAAAAGACTGTTACCCTATCTCAAAACCCATCAGGGCCAGAGTCCATCTCCAGCGTTGGGGGATTGACGTAAAGATTACCGGAGAAGTAGAAACAGAGCTTACCCTTTCCTGTGACCGTTGCCTACGGGAGTTTCCCTTCCGGATAGAAGGAAAGATTAATGTCTTATTGGAACCCCGGGCCATACTATCTAGGTTCAAAGAAGAAGTACGTCTTACAAGAGAAGATCTTGACGTTATTTTCTTTGACGGAGTAACGGTTGAAGTTGACGAGGTAGTGAGGGAAGAGATCTTATTAGCCGTACCTATGCGGAAACTTTGTAAAGAGTCCTGTAAGGGTTTGTGCCCGATTTGCGGGCAAGATCTAAATGAAAAGGCTTGTGGTTGTAAACCCACCCTCAAAGATTCCCCCTTTGCAATTCTCAAGAAACTGGTAGTTTCTTCCCGTTAGTCCGAGAAAGGAGGTGCCAAAATGGCTGTTCCTAAGAGAAAGAGCTCTCGTTCTCGCCGGGGCATGCGAAGGGCTCACAAACATCTTACAGCCCCTGCGGTGGGTGTATGCCCCAAATGTAAATCTCCCAAACTCCCTCACCGTATCTGTCCCTCCTGTGGGACTTATCGTGGCAAGGTCTTTTTGACCACGGAGGAAGAGGAGCTTTAAGAAGTGGCGATCTGGGTGGCTCTGGATGCAATGGGGGGAGACTTTGCCCCCCGCGCCACAATTGAGGGGGCTCTTCTTGCTCTTAAAGAATTTTCTGATTTGGGGATTTATTTAGTAGGGCAACCGGAAATTCTTACCCCGCTTCTCAAAAGAAAAAAGAGCAGGCGTCTAGAGATTATCCCTGCCAGTCAGGTAGTAGCCATGGATGAGTCCCCCATAGGGGCCCTACGAACCAAACAGGATTCTTCCATTCGAAAAGTTTTTGAACTCCTCAAAGAGAAAAAGGCCCAGGCTGTAGTTAGTGCTGGCAATTCCGGGGCGGTTCTGGCTACGGCCCTTTTCGTGCTGGGCAGAATTAAGGGGGTTTCAAGACCTGCTATTGCCACCGTCCTTCCCACCATAAAAGGCAGCGCTGTGATGATAGATTCTGGGGCTAATGTGGATTGTAAACCTCATCATCTCCTCCAATTCGCTTATATGGGGATGGTTTTTTGCCGAGAAATATTAGAGATTGCTGATCCCAAAGTGGGGCTTCTATCTATCGGAGAAGAAGGAGGAAAGGGGAACACTTTGGTCAAACGGGCGCACCAGCTCCTTTCCCAGAGTCAGCTTAACTATGTGGGCAACGTAGAAGGGCGAGATATTTACCGGGGAGATGTGGATGTGATCGTGTGTGACGGATTCGTTGGCAACATCTGTTTGAAACTTTCTGAAGGGTTGGCCGAGGCCCTCATGTGCATGATGGCCCAAGAGATAAAAAAATATCGTCTTGCCCAGTTAGGCTTTAGTTTTGCCAGAAAAGCCCTCAAAAGTTTCAAAGCCCGTATCGACTGGCGAGAAAGAGGAGGTGCCCCACTTCTCGGAGTAAAAGGAGTGGTAATTATAAGCCACGGTCGTTCTGACGCCCAGGCCATCAAAAATGCCCTGGGTACAGCCTTAGGCTTCGTAAAAGAAGACGTAGTGACCAATCTTGTAGAAGCCTTAGAAAACCTGCCAGCAGTTTTAGCACCAGGGGAAAGATGAAGACTGGCGCCCTTATTATCGGTTTAGGAGCGGCCCTTCCCTCTCGTCGGCTAACTAACCAAGAACTTGAAAAACTGGTGGACACCTCTGACGAATGGATAACCCAGCGAACTGGCATCAAAGAAAGAAGAATTGTAGGCCCTGGAGAATCAAACAGCAAACTGGCGGTCAAGGCCGCACGCCAAGCACTCGAAAGAGCCGGCATCTCCCCTGAAGAGCTTGATCTCATCATCGTAGGAACCCTTACCCCTGATTATCTCATGCCTTCGGTAGCAGTTTTAGTCCAGAAAGAACTCGGAGCCCACCGGGCTGGAGCCTTTGATCTTTCAGCTACTTGCTCTGGTTTTATCTATGGTCTAGCAGTGGCAGACCAATTTGTGCGAGTTGATCCCGAACGCAAGATCTTGGTTATCGGAAGTGAGGTTCTCTCCAAAAAGGTAAATTGGCAAGATCGAACCACCTGCGTGCTTTTTGGAGACGGTGCCGGAGCCGCTGTAGTAACCGGTTCTTATAATGAAAACCGGGGCCTTCTTTCTGCCCATCTCCATGCCGATGGAAGCCTCTGGCATCTTTTAACTCTTAAGGGTTGCGGCTCTCTTTATCCTCCCTGTGGAGATGAGCTACCTCTTGAAGAATATTACATTCGGATGCAGGGACGCGAAGTGTTTAAAAACGCCGTGCGAGCTATGGAAACCGTAGCTCTTGAGGCTCTTTCTGCTAATGATCTTTCTCCAGAAGATATAGATCTCGTAGTGCCTCATCAAGCCAATATCAGGATTATCGAGTATTTAAGAGAGCGTTTGGGGCTTCCCAGGGAAAAGGTCTTTGTAAATCTTCACAAATATGGCAACACCTCCGCGGCAAGTATTCCTATTGCCCTTGCTGAGGCTCAAGAGGAAGGAAGATTGAACCCTGGAGATCTGGTCTTAATGGTGGCCTTCGGTGGAGGGTTTACCTGGGCCAGTGCCCTAATGAGATGGTAGGGGCGGGAGGCCCCGCCCGCCTCGCCTTCTTTCTTAGTGCTTACCCGGTGCTAAAGGAACTCCCCTTCTTTCCCAAGTGATGTAAGCTTCAAGGGCAATCATACGAGGATCATCTAAAGGCAGCGGTTCTCCTTCTAAAGGGTTTTGAATACACCAATTGATCATATCTCTTAAGCCCACCACTTTCCCTAACTGTTTTTGAAACTTGGGATAAGTCTCAGGATGTGTATTGGCAGCGTTAGGATGGCACATATCGCAAGAAACCCGGTTTTTGCCAAGGGTTGGAGAATGGAAGAGTTTTTCTCCTTCCTGCACCACCTTCATAAAAGAATCTTGCCATTTTTTGAGATCTTCTTTGGTAAACTCATCTGCGGAAGCCTTTCCTACTAAAAAGAACACTGTTAAAAGGGCCAAGACCAAATATTTTTTTAACATCTCCGTTCCTCCTTATTCGTATTTTTTAGTAATGAAATTGTGGTGGTATGCGTTTGGCTGGATCCTGATATTCTTTGTCTACCGGATGGCCAAGCTTCTCATCGTAATAAACTGTCCGTGGAGTATTTTCCCAGAGTTCATAATGATGAGTCACCCGTCCATTTATAACTTCGACCCAGGACCAGCCCGTTCCATCTCGCTCGTGGAAAGGATCCGCCCGGTTCATCATAACCGTAATTTTGGGGAAGTTATTGGGTTTCTGCGTGTAAGTTGGAGGATAAGGCCAAGGCCAGGCAGTAGACATAAAGGCGTAAAAGGAAATGTTGCCTATCTGGTTATAGATAATCTGATGAACATGACCATGCATCACCGTTACTTTTTTAAAACGGGAAAGGATGGCCTGGACCTCTTCGGCGTCATCAGTCCAGAAATTCCAGGGTTTAAAGATTTTGTAGAGAGGAGAATGAGTCAGGACGATTATGGGTATATCTGGGGAGACTTTAGAAAGATCTTTTTTAAGCCACCTACGACCTTCTTCCCCTACGATAAATGGTGACCCTTTAGGATTATCAAGCCTTGCCATCCCTAACATGCGCTCCATAGGGTCTTTAAACTGGTCAATCCAGCTCTGGTAGGTGAGGATGCTATTTAAGACCACAAAATGGACCCCTTTGTGATCAAAGCTGTAATTAAGCGGGGCAATGTTTTTTTGCCAGTATTCTCCCATATCAAGGTAGAAGTCGTGCTCTCCCACCACAAATTTGATAGGCAAGCTGAGCTTTGAAAGCATCTCCAGCCCGTGATCCAGCTCTTCCTTTTTTCCAAGCTGGGCCAAATCTCCGCCAAATACCACAAAATCCGGTTGCGGATCCATAAAAGAAACTTCCATAATTGCTCTTTCAAGCCCCTCGTCAAAATTTCTCACGAACTTCGTCCCTTTGATGTGAGTAAGATGGGCGTCAGAAATGACAGCAAAGGTAAATTTTTCGTTTTCTTTCCCGTAAACTACCTCTACCAGTTTTAGAGGAGCTGCGGCGGCAAGACCGGCCACCGCCGTCTTCTTTAAAAAAGATCTTCTGGTCAACTTTTTCTTCATCTCTTTTCTCCTTTCTTCCTTATTTTCTGAGCAAATGCTGGTATTCGGGGCTGGTCAAGCTCTTGAGAAACTCGACCAGATCTTTCTTTTCCTGCTCGGTGAGGTTAAGGGGCCTGATACCGCTTGCAAGAAAAGGATTTTTATGCCCGCCCTGATTGTAAAGTTCAATAACTTCTTCCAAGGTCTCAATACTCCCATCGTGCATGTAAGGAGCGGTTACCGCCACGTTTCGAAGAGTAGGAGTCTTAAAGGCACCTACATCGCGAAGTTTGAGCGTTACCGCAAAGCGTCCGAGTTCTGAAATCTCGCTACTGGTAAGGACCTTTTCGTCAAGCTTTAGGCCTTCTTTTTTGGCTCGCCGGTAAGTATTTATAATCTCTCGAAAGCGCGGGAGAATCTTTTCCATCCCCACCCCAAGGTTGTGAAATTTATTGTCGGTAAAAAGGGCAAAGCTCTGATCTAAACGATGACAATCCTGACAACGGGCCTTGGTCTGAAAGAGTTTGAAGCCCCGCTTGGCCGCTTCTGAAATGGCATTTTCTTCACCTCCAAAATAGTAACGATCGAAAGGAGAGTTTCCGGAAATTACCGTGCGCTCAAAGGCCGCGATGGCCTTTACTACGTGATCAATGGTTATTTCCTGTGGGCTAATCCCAAAAGCTTCCTTAAAGGCCTTGCGGTAAAGCGGATCTTCACGACAAATCTTGACAATGGGCTCGTGACTCTTGAGGCCATGTTCTACGGGATTCACAAAAGGATCAAGCGCTTGCTCCTCCAGGGTCTTTCGTCTTCCATCCCAGAACTGGCTGGTATAATAAGCAGCATTGATCACCGTAGGGGCGTTACGTGTGCCCTTAAGGCCCTTTATCCCCTCTGAAACCGGAAGTCCATCCACAAAGGCCATTTGGGGATCATGACAGGTGGCACAGCTTACCGTTCCATCGGCAGAAAAGCGGGTATCATTGAAAAGCCTCTTACCCAGAGCCACCTTTGCAGGAGTGATAGGATTGTCAGCTGGTACGGGGACCGGAGGGAGTCCCAAGGGAATCTCCCCGGCCCATACCGAAGAAAAAAAGAGCAGAAGAAAACCCAAAATTAACCTTAACATTTTCAAACCTCCTATTGCAAATGATTCTATTTTTCTTAATCAAAGATTTTGCAATTTTATTGTTTTTTATAATTATTCTTAAAAAATGTCAAGAAAAAATTTTGACGCCTTTGCACCCCGGGGAGTAAGCTTTAGGTATGCAAATAAGGCCTGCGGCGCAAAAAGTTAGGGCGAAACTTGAAAATTTTGCAGTTGTTATGGTGGAGACCCTTTATCCGGAAAATATTGGGGCTGTGGCCCGGGCCTGTGCCAATTTCGGAGTAAAAGATCTCATCCTGGTGCGTCCTAAAAATCTTGATCAGGAAAAGATGCGGGCCATGGCCACCAAAGCAGGATTGACCGTGCTGGAAAGGATGAAAATTCATGAAAACCTTGAAGAGGCCTTGGCCCCTTTTGGCTACATCGTGGGGACCACTGCTAGACTTGGGCGTCAACGCAAAGTCTATGAAACCCTCCGGGAAGCCGCTCCCCGCTTTATAGCCTTTTCTCAGGAAAACCGCGTTGCCCTTTTATTTGGAAATGAAAAATGGGGCCTTACTAATGAAGATCTCTACTATTGTCACACGGTAGTAACTATCCCCACTACGGAAAATGCTTCTCTCAATGTGGCCCAGGCGGTAGTAATAGTACTTTACGAAATTTTTTCTCAAGCCAGCGAAATCGAGCTGCCCAAGCCCAAGCTTGCCACCAGCCGTGAACTTGAACCTATGTATCATATCCTGAAGGAAACCCTTGAGGCCATAGATTATGTACCTCATGATAATGTCACCCTTTGGATGACTACTATCAGGAGATTTCTTTCCCGGCTGGAATTAACTTCCCAGGAAGTGCGCATTATTCAGGGCTTTTGTCGCAACCTTTTGTGGCACCTCAGACATCAACCTGATAAAGGCCCTTCTCCAGAACAAACTTCCGTACCCGCTCCGGAAGGAGAAAACGAATAGAGCCTCCTTTCCTCACCAGCTTCCTCAAGTAAGTAGAGGAAATATCAAGCCTTAAAATAGGAAGGTATCTCAAGGTGTAACCTCCGGGAAACCTGAAAATGTCCCCTTCCTGATGAACTATAGGAAATAATTCCTGGACCTTTTTTAGAAAGGCTTCTTGCCCGCCCTCACCTCTTGTAACAACTACCAGATGTGCTAAGAGAGGGAGCTCCTGGTAATGATACCAAGTTTCAAGCTCCAAGAAGGCATCCAGGCCGAGGATGAAAAATATTTCGAGATCCTTTTGTGCTTCGCGTAAGGCTTTGAGAGTCCTTACAGAATAAGAAGGGTGAGGAAGTCTTTCTTCCAGATCTGAAACCTCAAAATAAGGAACCCCTTTAATGGCCAACCGGACCATTTTTGCCCGAAGTTCAAAGGGGCTCAGGTCTGGCCGTTTTTTATGGGGGGGATCAGCTGTAGGCAAAAAAATAACCTTTTTAAGCCCAAGGGCGTGATAGGCCTCTTCGGCTGCCCTTAGATGACCATAATGGACAGGATCAAAAGTACCCCCGAAGAGGCCTAATTTTTCCATTATTCCCGGATTTGGCCTTCACCAAAAACAATAAATTTGAGGGTGGTGAGCTCCTCAAGTGCCATAGGCCCGTAGGCGTGGAGTTTGGTGGTGGAAATACCAATTTCAGCCCCTAATCCCAGTTGCCCCCCATCATTGAAGCGAGTAGAGGCATTTACCATCACTACGGATGCATCTACCTCTCTTAA
>JALSPG010000002.1 GCA_026986115.1 Thermodesulfobacteriales bacterium | reverse complement strand
TTTTTAAAAGGGTGCCTATTGGAAAGGGCCGGAGAGTGTTCGGCACAGTCTACAAGAGATTCCAACTCGTTAATATTGGGAAGTCTCCAGTCGGAAAAACCGCCATATTTTATGCGATTTAATTTTTTGATAATTTCAAAAGCTTCTTCCCAGGTGGTAAGGCCTCTGGCAAGGTCGGCGTTACAGGTCCAGATAAGACCGGTTAATGTATCCCGTACGATCTCCCCATACATCTCGAAACGGTATTCATTCCAAGAAATTCCTGTCTGGTAATCTCCGTCCTGGCCGGTATGTCGGCAATTTATTTTTTCTCCTTTGGCGTCAAAACAAATTTTTTGCCCGGTGGCAAAAAGATACTTGTTTTCTCCTCGAACCGGCCAGAGAAGTCTTTCTTCATCTTTGCGGCTGTAAAACATGCGTCCCCCACCAAAATGGATGTTCCAAGCATAACGAGGATTGATAGCCGCGGTGGTAGAGGTCCAATACCAGCCGTGAAAGATATTCTTAAAGGGATGATTCGGGGGAAGGACTGGATTTTTGGCTTCCAAAAAGACTAGACTTCTTAATTCTCTTCTGTTTGGAAGACGCCAGTCTGAAAAACCCAAGAAATTCTGACGGTTAAGATCCTTGACCACTAAAAGGGCTTCCTCCCAGGGGAGGGGGAAGCCCAGGATGTTAGCATTTTGAGGCCAAAAAAGACCTGTAAGAAGATCCTCTACTATTTCTCCCTGTATTTTGAATCGGGGCTCCTTATAAGCTCCAAATTGGAACTCGCCATCCTGTCCGGTCCCCTTGCAGGGGACAATTTCCCCACGAGAAGTGTAGCAGTTCTTCTGTCCAGTCCAAAGGATCACCTTAAAGGAGACCTATGTTCTTTTTGAGTTCTCCGATTTGAAGCCCTAAAGCCACACATTTTTCCCCTTTTTCACAGGCTTCAATGTCTTCTGGTTCTAAATGGGTTTTGAGGCTTTTTCCGTCTTTTTCAAGCACTACTGCCCAGCTTTCGGCTTCTTCGTCCCATTCTACAGAGACATTGATTCCACAAGCGCCGATATCAGGATATATTTGTTCTATCTTTTTACAAAGTTTTTCGGGGTCAATCTGGATCTTTTTACTCATAAAATTTCCTCCTCAATCAAGAGTGATTTTGTGCTACATAGGCTTTAAGATCAAAAGAAGGATGTTTTTTGATCAAAGCTTCTTCTTCAAAAGTGGGACGCTTGATTTGGTAAAAAATTCCAATAGGAATCTCTTGTGCTTTCTCCCCGTAATCCCAACGTCTAGCAAGCTCTAAGGCCGCTTCCAGATTTTCTCTAGGATGTGAGGGCGGTATTTCTCGGACATACTGGTTGTAAAAGTTATAAGTATTAAAAAAGGTGTAACAGGGTTGAAGAACATCGATAAAAGCAAATCCGGGATGCTTGATAGCTTCTTTTATGATGTAGGCCAAATGCTTGGGACGCCCTACATAGCTCCGGGCTACGAAAGTGGCTTTGCTTGCTAACATTATTTCAATGGGGTTTAAGGGTTCTTCTGGGCTCCCAAAAGGGGTAGAGCGGCCTTTAAATTTTTTGGGCGAAGTAGGGGTAAATTGCCCGGTTGTAAGGCCGTAAACGCGGTTATTATGTACTAAGAAAGTGAGGTCCGTGTTTCTTTTGGCAGCAAAGATGAGATGAGAAATCCCTTCTCCATAAGCGTCTCCATCGCCAGCATGACCGATCACTATGAGAGAGGGATTTGCCATTTTTATCCCCCAAGCCACAGGAAGCACCCGGCCGTGAATGCTGTAAAAACTATTAACAGCCAAATAATCTACAATTTTGGCGTGGCATCCGATCCCGGAGACCAAAACCACTTGGTGAAGTTTATTATCTTCTTTTAAATGCAAGAGGACCTGTTTGACTGCTGAAAGAAGACCGAAATTGCCACACCCGGGACACCATGTATTGGGTGCGTAAGTGCTAAGGGGGGTTTTGCCTTCTAAACTCATATTAAAGGCTCCACTTTCTTTTTAAGGGAGTCTGTCGTAAATGGCCGACCATCGTAACGTAAAATGACTTCATCTACCTCTAAATCATGATATTTAAGGAGTTTCGCAAGCTGGCCGGTTGCATTTGTTTCGCAAACAATGACTTTGGAAGCCGGAGCTAGGGCTTTCTCTAAAGCCCTTTTTGGAAAGGGTCGCAACACGAGAGGTTGTATAAATCTTAATCCTAAGGCCTTACATACTTCTTGGACAGCTCCTTTAGAAGAACCCCAACAAACCAAAGCAGGTACTCTCTCTGGCCCTTTTGTTTCTAAAAGCTTCTCGGTCTCCTGTAAGAGAAGGTTTTCTTTCTTAAGGCGTTTGGCCTGCATTCGGGCAATCATTTCAGCCTCTTCAGTGGTGATACCAAAGGGATCGTGTTCATAAGATGTGGCTTTAACGACTGCCCTTTTGTCTCCGGGGAAGGCGAGGGGAGATATACCATCTTCTTCAAAAGAATATCGTTGATATTCATCTTTTTTGTGCCATTTCTTGTAACTTATTTGAGGAATTTTTTCGGGAAGATTTTGACAAAAAAGGCTTTCGCTCAGATGTTTGTCTGAAAGAATAAAGGTTGGGATCTGGTAACGCCAAGCAAGAGAGAGGGCTAGAGCGGTAAGATAGAAGGCCTGGAAGGCGTCTCCAGGAGCTAAAACCACCCGGGGAAATTCTCCGTGGCCGGCATGTAATACAAATTCTAGATCTCCCTGCATAGTATATGTTGGGACTCCTGTGCTTGGCCCTGGGCGTTGACACTCTACAAAGGTAATAGGGATTTCTGCCTGGGCTGAAAGGCTTAAAGCTTCAACCATAAGGGCAAATCCCCCTCCAGAGGTCCCAACCATAGCAGGTGATCCGGTGTAAGCCGATCCCAAGGCTGCTAAGACCGCGGCGATTTCATTCTCTGGATGGATAACATTCACCCCAAAGGTTTCTCGTCTGGCTGCCAAGTAATGCAAAATAGAGGAAGCCGGAGTCATAGGATAGGCGATGTAGAATTTAAGGCCCGCAGCTACAGCCCCTAAAGCGATGGCCTCGTTTCCATAAAATAAAAACCGCTTTTCTTCAGGAAGAGAAGGCAGGCTTATCGTTTGAGGGATTAAATTATAACCTTTTTGAGCCATTTCGAGATTTTTTTCAGCTTGGGGAAGCTTTTTAACCACCTGCGAAAGCTCTTCGAAACTAATACCACAAAACTTGGCCAATGAACCTAGAGCAACGGTATTTTTCATAATGCGGGGAACCCCGGCTTCTTTGACAGTTTTTGACCATGGTAGAGAAAAACCTTGAGATGTTTTTCCCTCACTCAAGATAAAACCTTTCTCAGAAAGATGATGATGGTGACGATTGATTGTTTCTAAATCCAAAGCCACGATGAGATCGACTTGGTCTTTGTGAGTTTCTACCGGATAATTTGCTGCCCGAACAATAGAAAAATTATGTCCCCCGCGGATAAGAGAGGGATAGTCGTCATAAAGAAAGACATAAAGCCCTCTTTTGGCAAGAAGTTTGGCCCATAAAGTACCCAGTTGCCTTATACCGTCACCAGCTTGGCCCCCAAAAAGGATGTTTATTTCAAATTTTTTCTGCATTTTTAAAGGAGTCGATAAGGATAAGCCCTTTTTGTCCATTCGTTTTCGGGAAAACGGGTTGAAAGTTCCTCATATGCTTTTTTGAGTACGCTGGCATCGTTGGTTTTTTTGAAAAGACAAACTGCACGAAGATAAATAGCTTCTGGAACTGCTACGCTTTGAGAATGATGCTCAAGAATATTATCAAAATAACAAAGAGCTTGATCGTAATGGCCTTGATCAAAAGCAATTTTAGCGAGCCCTAAAAGACCAAAGGGGATAATTTCTTCAGGAGAAAGGAATCCTACCTCTCCATGGTGGATAACACCCTCATTGTCAAGAATAAAAAGCGCTGGCGTCCAGGTAACATTAAATTTTTTGGAAAACTCAGGATGATCATAGGCAAGACGAACAGGGATAAATTTTTCTTGTAAGAAATGGATAACCCGTTCATCAGGATACGTCACGGCATCCATCTGTTGGCAACCTATTCAACCAGGATTGAAGAAATCCAAAAATATCGCCTTTTCTGCTTGCTGAGCTTCTTTTAAACCTTCTTCTAGGGAATTAAGCCATTTTATCTTTTTTACCATCCTCGATTCCCCCCAATTCTTCTATTTTTTAAGTTTAAGGTAATCTAGCTTTTTTGTAAAGTAAAAAATTAAATTTTCTAAAATTTAATTGAAAAGTGCTTTTGACGCTTTGAAATTTTTCAGGTTAAATTGCATCTCCAAAAATAGGATGTTTTATGGATAGAGGCCCTTTTCAGGAACCCGTTTGTCGTACTCCTCCAAGATCGAGGCTCATAAAACTCATTACTAGAATGATCGAAAATACCCATTACGTAGTTCTTATTGCTGTTTTAGCTGTTTTGGCAATTTCTATGACAATTTTTGTCTTTGGAGCAATAGAAAGTGCTATCAAAATTAGAAATCTAATTCAGCATGCAGAGTTAAAATCCCATGTTCTCACTATCTCTTTAGTGGTTGAATTTTTAGAAATTATTAGTGATATGCTGAAGGCTGTTATATTTTACCTAGTTGGTATGGCTTTTTATAGTCTTTTTATTCAACCTTTAAGTATATGTATGACGCTTGGTGTTAAAAGTCTGAGAGATTTGGAGGCACAGCTTATCAACGTGATTGTAGTTATTCTTGCGGTGGAGTTTTTGGAGCATTTTATCCTTTGGGAGGAGCCAGATAAAGTTTTGAAATTTGCTATTTCTTTAGGGTTAGTAGTTTCTGCTCTGGTCTTCTTTCGTTATTTCTCTTTGAGAAAAGATCACTAAATATTGTATAATTTTATGTTGCAAAATTTGGCTTAAATGAAAGATCTTTAGAAGTTTTTCCTTTTAGTAGTTTGGCATTAATGGCTACAATAATAGTACTCCTCCTGTCATAGCTACTATTCCTTGAGCACCCTTTCCGGGTAGAAATTTACCGCTGTTATCTGAGGGCAAGAAGTGCCCGAAGAATCCAATAATGGATCCTTCGCTCCGCTCAGAATGTCGATTTAGTACCCGTCATTCTGAGGGCCGTAGGCCCGAAGAATCTAATAATGGATCCTTCGCTTAGGCTCAGGATGACGTGAAGGAAAAGGCTCAGGATGACGAAAGCTCAATATAACGGGAAGGAGAAGGCTCAAGTGACGGAAAGGTGAGGCCAAAGTGGCAACGAAAACAAGCATACGAAAACAAGTATTAAGTTAAATAGGGCATCAAGTTCGACATTAGGATCCGTTCTTATTTTCGTTCCGAAAAATAGGAACGGAGCAGAATGGCAGTAGGTACATTTCTTTTTGAAGAGTCTTTCGGCTAATTTAGAGTATGTGCTAAATATTCCCTTGTTTTTCTGGAAAGGTAATTGGGCTCTTGAGTATTAACTTGAAACAAGTTAGTAAATAAAAAATTAGAACCATATATTCATTCCTAAGCCCCAAAAGTAATCAGAATGCCAAAAGCTTCTTAAAGTAACCCTTTTAGAGATAATATAATTAAAACTTACTTCTCCCTCCCAAAATTCATGACTATCATATTCAGTATAAAGTTCTAAAAATAATCTAGCCGTCAATGGTAGTTCCTTTTCAAAACCAAATCGACTTCCACCATCAGAATCTAGCCAAATAAATGATCTTATGTTAAGAGGTAATAAATATGTTAAACCTGCAATAGCTCTGGTTTTGTCTTCTTCATTGGCAAGAATGTCAGCCCCTAAAAATAAACTAAAAAAACGGTTAAAATATCTTTCTATCCAGAATATCCATTCACTTTCTGTTTCTTCTACGCCTTTCCATCCTACTTCCCAAAATGCTTTTAAATTCCAACGTGTATTAGATAAATTTATATATCCTTCTAACATATTATTTGCAAAAGTATTTTCTGCCCAAGCGTACCAACGATCATGATATAGATTTTTTCTAATTTTTTGAACTTCATCTGGAGGGGTATAGTTTTTATAATGTATTACCCTGGCCATACCGCTTTCTAAGTGATAAAGTATGTGGCAATGAAAAAACCAATCCCCTTTTTCATTTGCAGGAAATTCGATAACTGTTGTGGACATGGGAGCTACATCAACAGTATGTTTCCAGGGACAATATTCTCCCTGACCATTTATCACTCTAAAGAAGTGTCCATGAAGATGCATGGGATGATGCATCATAGTTCTATTAATCAAGATAAAACGAACTATTTTTCCTTTTTTAATGGTAATAACATCACTTTCTGAAAGGGCTTTATTGTTTAATAACCAAACATATCTTTCCATATCGCCGTCCAATGTGAGGCGAATAGTTCGAATAGGTTTATTGCCAGGATTAAACCTCTTTAAAGCTCTCAATTTCTTATATGGCGACCAGGGTCTCCTGGGATCCATACCATCAATAGCAAGTTTACCTTTAGAAGGTTTTCGAGAGATACTTCCCATTGACATCATACCTTTTGACATCATATCAGGATGATCAAACTTACCAGTTCGGACATCACCATCAGACATCCCCATGACATCTTGAGGCTTCAAAGCTATTAAATATTTTAAATTAAATTTACCCATAGTATAATACAGATTAGGCGATGGAATGTCAGGAGCGTAATGTTTTTCACCTTGTCCTAACCAAAGAGAGGCATGTCCTGAATTATCCTGAGCCGTAGCTCGGAATTCAAAGGAACCTTTCTCTGGAATTCTTATAAGTACATCATAAGTTTCTGCTATTACCATAAATAATCTTTTGATTTTTACAGGTTCTACATCTTGTCCATCAGCAGAAATAATAGTCATAGGACCGCCAGCAAATTCTACGTAAAAATTAGTTCCAGCACCCGCACTAATAATTCGCAATCTAATTGTTTCTCCCGGTTTGGCAGGGAGCTGAAGATTATTTTTGCCATTGATGAGAAATTGATCATAAGCAATGTCTGAAATATCCATCGGTGGCATACGAAGCAGTTCTCGTTTTAAAAAATGTTTTAGCATGCCAGCCTTTATAGCTCCTATGAGACTCTGGGCACTGCCTTTGCGGATGCTATACCACTCTCGACCTGCCTTTAGAGTTCGCAAAACATGATTTGGATCTTCGTGAGTCCAATCCGAAAGAACTATTACGTAATCACGGTCAACTTGAAAACGTGCTTTTTTGGGATAAATAACAATGGCTCCATATACACCGCGCTGTTCCTGAAGACCTGTATGGGAGTGGTACCAATACGTACCACTATGTCGAATAGGAAACTCGTAAACAAATGTCTTACCTGGAAGAATGGGTGGAAAACTAAGATAAGGAACCCCATCCATCTCTGGTGGAACCAAAACCCCGTGCCAATGAATGGAAGTTTCTTCCTCCATACGATTTTCCACTTTGATGCGAGCCCAATCTCCTTCTTCAAAATAAAGCGTAGGCCCGGGGATTTGGCCGTTAATTGTCATTGCAGTTACTGTTTTTCCTCCTATTTGGAGAAATTTTTTCTCAATTACAAGGTGATATTCTACAACTTTAGCTTGGGCCAAAGGGACTAGGAAAATTGAGATCAAAACTGAGATCGGGAGAATCCAGAAAAACACATTAAGACCCTTGTAAAATATAAACCTTAGCAAAATATACCAGAGATCTCTTCTGCGTTTTTTACTTAGACAGGTTAGATAAGAAAAATTCGGGATAGAGGGGTGGAAATAATAAAAAGACTTCACTACAAAATCTCCTTACTATATCGGATTTGCAATTTGCCATCCAAAAATTTTAATTAAAAAAATTTTAGAGAAGGTATTGTTAAAAAGCAAGAAAAAATTGATTTTTCTCCCCAACAAAGTTCTAATATTCCAGAATTTCGGATTAAATTCATAATGAGACTCTTTCAAAAGTAAAATCAGGTGGGAGAACAAGTTTGTCATTTTGTTGGGGGCTGGCAAAAAACTTTTGGGTAGATGACAGCAGGCGCCAAGTCCGATAAAATAGTTCTGTTCCAAAGTTTAAGGTTTGGAAAACACTTTAACTCTTGACAATTCTCTTGGGGGCCGTTATATAACTGCGGCCCGCAGGGCAAGAGCCCAAAGGGTACTATTTACTTTCTGAAGAGAGGTCAGTATGCCAACGATCAACCAGCTTGTAAGGCTTGGTCGTGAAAAAAGAAAGACGAAATCTAAATCGCCGGCCCTTCAAGGGTGTCCACAGCGTCGGGGAGTGTGTACGAGGGTTTATACCACTACTCCCAAAAAGCCCAATTCGGCATTGCGGAAGGTGGCGCGTGTAAGGCTGACGAACGGGATTGAGGTTACAGCGTATATCCCTGGTATAGGGCATAATTTGCAAGAGCACTCTGTGGTGCTAGTGCGTGGCGGTCGTGTTAAGGATTTGCCGGGAGTGAGGTATAAGATTATTCGTGGCGCCCTTGATGCTGCTGGGGTACAAGATAGGCGCAAATCTCGTTCTAAATATGGAGCAAAAAGACCTAAATAAGGATAAGAGCTATGCCGCGTAGAGGACCTGTTCCTAAAAGAGAAGTGCCACCAGATCCCAAGTATGGGAGTGAATTAGTAGCGCGTTTTATTAACCGTCTCATGGTAGACGGTAAAAAGAGCGTAGCGCGCCGTATTTTTTATGGCGCCATGGAGCTTCTAAAGAAGAAGGCCAAAGGTGAAGATCCTCTTCAGATCTTCGAGAAGGCGGTAGAAAATGTAAAGCCGCTACTTGAGACTCGCTCACGTCGTGTTGGCGGGGCTACTTACCAGGTTCCTGTAGAAGTGCGTCCCGAGCGACAGCGTACCCTTGCTATCCGCTGGATTATCTTAGCAGCCCGTGAGCGTCCTGAGAAAACTATGATGGAGCGTCTGGCAGGAGAGCTTTGGGACGCTTATAATAATCGTGGCGCCGCTATCAAAAAGAAAGAAGATACTCACCGTATGGCGGAGGCCAACCGGGCCTTTGCTCACTATCGGTGGTAGTTTTTAAATCTTGCCCATTTTAAGAATGGGGAGACTTTTAAAGTTTCCCCATTCTTTATGTTTGAAAAATTGAGAATTTTTGGAAGGGGTTGAGAGGAGTATGAATAAGGAATCTTTAGCTAAGCTTAAAAAAACCAGAAATATTGGTATTGTAGCGCACATTGACGCTGGAAAGACTACGACCACCGAGCGTATTTTATATTATACCGGGCGCACCCATAAAATCGGTGAAGTTCACGAAGGGACGGCCACCATGGACTATATGCCCCAGGAACAAGAAAGGGGCATTACAATTACCTCGGCGTGTACCACCTGTTTCTGGAGAGACCATCGTATCAACATTATTGATACCCCTGGTCACGTGGACTTTACAGTTGAAGTGGAGCGCGCTCTAAGGGTGCTCGATGGAGCAGTGGTGATCTTTTGTGCGGTAGGAGGGGTAGAGCCCCAGTCCGAGACTGTTTGGCGTCAGGCCGACAAATATGGTGTCCCGCGGATTACTTTTGTCAACAAGATGGATCGCGTGGGGGCTAATTTTGAGGCGGTTCTTGAGCAAATGAAGTCCCGTTTGGGGGCTAATCCTATTCCAATTCAAATACCCTATGGCGCAGAAGAGAATTTCCGGGGGGTAATAGATTTAGTAGAAATGCGGGCCATCGTGTGGGACGAGTCTACCCTTGGGGCCCGTTTCCATTTTGAAGAAATTCCGGCAGAGCTCAAAGATAAAGCTGAAGAGTTTCGGGTGCGGATGCTTGAGGCCCTGGCAGATATCAATGAAGATATCATGATCAAGTATCTCGAAGGAGAGGAGATAACCCCTGATGAGATCAGAGCTGCTCTTCGAGAGGCCACAGTAGGTCTTAAAGGGGTGCCAGTGCTTTGTGGTTCTGCTTTTAAAAATAAAGGGGTTCAGCCCCTTCTTGATGCTATTATCGATTTTCTGCCATCTCCTATAGATATTCCTCCGGTAAAGGGTGTAAATCCTGAAACTGGTAAGGTGGAAGAAAGGATTACAGATCCCGACGCTCCCCTTGCAGCCCTTGCTTTCAAGATCATGACCGACCCCTATGTAGGCACTCTCACTTTTTTGCGCATTTATTCTGGGCGAATTGAAAGTGGTATGAGCGTTTATAATGCCACCAAGGGGAAGCGGGAGCGCATAGGGCGCCTGGTGCGGATGCATGCCAACCGGCGAGAAGAAATTACCGAAGCAGAGGCTGGAGATATTGTGGCGGCCCTAGGGCTGCGAGTTACTACTACAGGGGATACCTTATGTGATGAGGCTCATCCTATCGAGCTTGAGTCTCTTGAAGTCCCCGAGCCCGTGATCTCGGTAGCCATCGAGCCCAAAACCAAGGCCGATCAAGAGAAGCTTTCTGTGGCTTTGCAAAAGATCGCTTTGGAAGATCCCTCTTTTCGCGTTGTTACGGATCATGAAACAGGTCAGACCCTTATTTGGGGTATGGGAGAACTACATCTCGAAATTATCGTGGATCGGCTTACCCGAGAATTTAAAGTTCAGGCGAATGTAGGTAGGCCAGAGGTAGCTTACCGGGAGACTATTACTATGCCGGCTGAGGCTGAAGGTAAATACATCAAACAAACAGGCGGACGAGGTCAATACGGGCATGTAAAGATAGTTATCGAGCCTAACCCTGAAAAGGGCTTTGAATTTGTTTCTGAAATTGTAGGAGGGGCGATTCCTAAAGAATATATTCCGGCGGTAGAGAAGGGCATTAAAGAAGCTATGGAGCAGGGTGTCCTTGCAGGTTATCCGGTGGTAGATGTTAAGGTGCGTTTGGTTGATGGCAGCTACCATGAGGTAGATTCTTCTGAGCTTGCCTTTGCTATTGCTGGGTCTTTAGCTTTTAAGGAGGCGGCTCAAAAGGCCAAACCAGTACTTTTAGAGCCTATCATGAAGCTTGAAGTGGTTACCCCTGAGGAATATTTAGGGGATGTATTAGGTGACATCTCCTCTCGACGTGGAAAGGTTCAGGGAATGGAGCAACGTCCAGGGGTCCGTGTAATTAAGGCCCTGGTCCCCTTGGCAGAAATGTTTGGATATGCTACAGAACTTCGGTCCAGGACGCAGGGCCGGGCAACTTTTACGATGCAATTTTCTCACTACGAAAAATTGCCTGAGCCTTTGGCTGAGGAAATTATTCGTAAGTCCAAGTTAGCAGCGTAAAGGAAGGAGGTTAGGGAGATGAGCAAGCAGAAGTTTGAGAGGCGGAAGCCGCATTTAAACATTGGGACGATAGGGCACATAGACCATGGGAAGTCGACGTTGACGAGTGCGATCACGAAGGTTTTATCGACGAAGGGATTAGCGGAGTACATACCGTTTGAGAACATAGACAAGGCGCCGGAGGAGAGGCAGAGGGGGATAACGATACAGTTAGCGCATGTGGAGTATGAGACGGAGAAGAGGCATTATGCGCATGTAGATTGTCCTGGGCATGCGGACTATATCAAGAACATGATCACGGGTGCGGCGCAGATGGATGGGGCGATATTGGTAGTAGCGGCGACGGATGGGCCGATGCCGCAGACCCGTGAGCACATATTATTGGCGAGGCAGGTGAATGTGCCGGCGATAGTGGTGTTTATGAACAAGATAGACATGGTGGATGATGAGGAGTTATTGGAGTTAGTGGAGTTAGAGGTGAGGGAGTTATTGAGCAAGTATGATTTTCCAGGGGATGATGTGCCGGTGATAAGGGGTAGTGCGTTGAAGGCGCTTGAGTGTGGGTGTGGGAAGGAGGATTGTCAGTGGTGTGGTCCGATATGGGAGTTGATGAAGGCGGTAGATGAGTACATACCGGAGCCGAAGAGGGAGATAGACAAGCCGTTTTTGATGCCGATAGAGGATGTATTTAGCATAAGTGGGCGAGGGACGGTGGTGACGGGTAGAGTAGAGAGGGGTGTGATAAGGCCTGGTGATGAGGTAGAGATAGTGGGGTTGAGGCCGACGATTAAGACGGTGGCGACGAGTGTGGAGATGTTTAGGAAGATTTTGGATGAGGGGATACCGGGAGACAACATAGGGGTGTTGTTAAGAGGAGTAGGGAAGGACGAGGTAGAGAGGGGGCAGGTATTAGCGCAGCCTGGGAGCATAACGCCGCACACGAGGTTTAAGGCGGAGGTATATGTATTGACGAAGGAGGAGGGGGGCAGGCACACGCCGTTTTTTAATGGTTATAGGCCGCAGTTTTATTTTCGGACGACGGATGTGACGGGTGTAGTGACGTTGCCTGAGGGGGTGGAGATGGTGATGCCTGGGGACAATGTGGAGCTTGAGGTGCAGTTGATAAAGCCGGTAGCGATGGAAGAGGGTTTGAGGTTTGCGATACGGGAAGGTGGGCGCACGGTAGGTGCCGGTGTGGTCACTAAGATTTTGGAATAGTTTTAGGAGGCTTGAGGTCCGGTCATGATAGTCCCGACCCAGAGGATACGTATAAAGTTGAAGGCTTTTGATCATAAAATTCTTGATCATTCGGTGGCAGAAATAGTGCGCACCGCGCGCGATACAGGCGCGCGGGTAGTGGGTCCGATACCGCTTCCTACGAAGATAAGTCGTTGGACAGTGCTTAGGTCCCCGCACATTGACAAGAACTCGCGAGAACAGTTTGAGATCCGGACCCACAAGCGCTTGTTAGATATATTAGAGCCCACCCAGCAGACAATTGACGCGCTCATGCAGCTTGAACTTCCCGCTGGGGTGGAAGTGGAAATCAAGCTCTAAGGGGTGGAAGAAATGGCTATGTTGGAAGGACTAATCGGCAAAAAATTGGGTATGACCCGGGTATTTACTCCTTCAGGGGAAGTGGTTCCGGTGACGGTTTTGGAGGTAGGGCCCTGCACTGTAGTGCAGGTCAAGACTGTAGAGCGGGATGGTTATAATGCCGTTCAGCTGGGGTTTAAACCTAAAAAATTTTCTAAGCTTACAAAGCCCATGCGAGGCCATTTTGCCAAAGCGGGTTTAGATCACGGGTTTTATGTTCTCAAGGAATTTCGGGTGGAAAACCCCGATAATTTTACCCCGGGTCAGGTGATCAGTTTGGCGGAACTTTCTTTAGAACCTGGTCAGAAAGTAAAAATTACGGGGAAGAGTAAGGGTCGGGGCTTTACGGGGGCTATCAAGCGTTGGGGATTCCAGCGTCAACCTATGAGCCATGGTGCCAAGCAGGTACATCGTAAGCCTGGCTCAAGTGGAGCTAGTACTTTCCCGGGCCGGGTTATTAAAGGTAAACGCATGCCTGGCCACTATGGGAATGAAACTGTTACCATCAGAAATTTGAGTATTGTGGAAGTAAAACCGGAGAAGAACGTCCTTCTGGTAAAAGGGGCGGTTCCGGGTTCGGTAAATAGCTACGTATTTGTCTATTTCAATACGTAGTGGGAGTAAAGAGATGGCCACGGTGACAGTGGTGAACAACAAAAACGAAAAGGTGGGCGAAGTGGATTTGCGTGAAGATATTTTCAACGTCCCGGTAAAAGTGGGTCTCCTCCACGAGGTAGTGCGTTGGCAGATGGCACGTTGGCGGGCCGGTACAGCATGTACTAAAACCCGCGGTGAAGTTCGTGGGGGCGGTAGAAAGCCTTGGCGTCAAAAGGGCACAGGGCGTGCACGGCAGGGGAGTATCAGGGCCCCTCACTGGGTTGGTGGTGGGGTGGTTTTTGGTCCTAAGCCTCGGAGTTATGAGTTCAAGCTCAATAAAAAGCAGCGTCGTTTGGCCCTTAAGATGGCCCTTTCTGCTAGGGCTAAGGAAGGAAAACTCTTAGTAGTAGATGACTTTGGCCTTTCAGAGATTAAAACCAAAAAATTTGTGGAGTTTCTGAAAAACTTGGGAGTTGATGATGCTTTGGTAGTGGTTCCGGAGCGAGATGAAATAGTAGAAAAAAGTGCTCGTAATTTGCCCAAGGTAAAGGTTTTGGCGGTGGAAGGCCTAAATGTCTACGACATTTTGGATTACGAGTATTTGATTATTAAGCGTGAGGCCTTGCCAAAAATTGAAGAGAGGCTTTCGAAATGAAGGACCCGAGAGAGATTATTTTACAACCGGTTATTACAGAAAAGTCTATGTATCTCAAAGAAAAGAATAATCAGGTTACTTTTTGGGTCCATCCGGACGCCAATAAGATCGAAATTAAAAAGGCAGTGGAAGATCTTTTTAATGTCAAGGTGGAAAAGGTTCAAACTATTAGAGTCAAAGGAAAACCCAAACGCATATACCGTTATGAAGGGCGGCGTTCGGTGCGGAAAAAGGCCATTGTGCGTTTAGCACCAGGGCACACGATAGAATTTTTTGAGACGGTATAAGGGGTCTGGCTATGCCAATCAAGAAATGTAAGCCTACATCTCCGGGAAGACGTTTTATGAGCTTTGTAATCGACCCGGACCTAACCCCGGGTAAAGAGCCTGAAAAGTCTCTTTTGGAGCCATTGCCCAAGACCGGGGGACGCAATAATTATGGCCGGGTGACTACGAGATTTCGTGGAGGGGGGCACAAGCGTCTTTATCGTCGGATTGATTTTAAACGCGATAAAGATGGTATTCCGGCCAAGGTTGCGGCTATAGAGTATGATCCGAACCGTTCGGCTAACATTGCCCTTTTACATTATGCCGACGGAGAGAAACGCTATATTTTGGCGCCTTTAGGGCTTAAAGTGGGTGATGTACTCATGTCTGGGGAAGAGGTAGAAGTAAAAGTGGGCAATTGTATGCCCCTTAAAAATATCCCTTTGGGTACCATTGTTCATAATATTGAGCTCCGCCCCGGTAAAGGGGGGCAGTTGGCTCGAGCAGCAGGGACTTTCGCCCAGGTTATGGCTAAAGAGGGTAATTATGCCCATTTGCGACTCCCTTCTGGTGAAATCCGGATGGTGCATCTGAATTGTCGGGCCACTATTGGTCAGGTTGGAAATATTGATCATGAAAATGTAACCATTGGGAAGGCTGGGCGCTCACGCTGGTTAGGTAGACGTCCACATGTGCGAGGAGTGGCGATGAACCCTGTAGATCATCCTATGGGTGGTGGAGAAGGGCGGACTCATGGTGGACGCCATCCTTGTTCTCCCTGGGGGCAATTGGCTAAAGGGCTTAAGACCCGTGGCAAGAAACCTTCAGATAAATTCATTGTCAGAAGACGTAAGGGCTAGGAGAGGTGAGATATGCCTAGGTCAAAGAAAAAAGGGCCTTTTGTAGATGAACATTTACTTAAAAAAGTGCGCAAGGCCCTTGAGACAGGAGATAAAAAGGTCATTAAGACTTGGAGTCGGCGTTCGACTATTTTGCCGGAATTTGTAGGTCTTACTTTTGCTGTGCACAACGGCCACAAGTTTATTCCGGTTTACGTGACCGAGAATATGGTAGGGCACAAATTGGGAGAGTTTGCTCCTACGAGGACCTATCGGGGCCATGCGGCCGACAAAGGTAAAGTAAAAGGAAAGAAAAAATAGGGAGTTTGAGATATGGAAGCGCGAGCGGTAGCTAGGTATGTTCGCATTTCACCTTATAAAGCGCGGCTGGTGGTAGATCTCATCCGCGGCAAACCCGTGGATGAGGCCCTGAATATTTTGCAATTTACGCCTAAAAAAGGGGCGAGGCTGGTGCGAAAGGTGCTGGAGTCAGCGATAGCAAATGCGGAGCACAACTATCAAATGGATCCGGATCGTCTTTATGTTAAGAGAGCTTATGTGGATGAGGGGCCTCGATTTAAGCGCCTTTGGCCGCGGGCCTTCGGAAGAGCAAGTCGTATCCTTAAAAGGACGAGCCATATTACCATTGTTGTAGAAGAGAAGCCTTAAATGGAGGAGGGTCAAAGTTGGGTCAAAAAGTAAATCCCATAGGGTTGAGGATCGGGATTACAAGGACGTGGGATTCCCGCTGGTTTGCTAAAAATGATTTTCCGAAGTTGGTTCATGAAGACTATAAGATCCGACGTTATATAAAAGATCGGCTCAAACATGCGGGAATCTCAAGGATAGAAATAGAACGCGCCGCCAACAAAGTGCGCATCATTATTCACACGGCACGTCCCGGAATTGTGATCGGTAAGAAAGGGGCTGAAATTGAGGCCCTTAAAAAGGCTTTAGAGGAGCTTACGGAAGGGAAAGAAATCCATATCGATATAATAGAAGTTCGACGTCCTGAGCTTGATGCTCAATTAGTGGCCGAAAATATAGCTACCCAACTGGAAAGACGAGTTTCTTTTCGGCGAGCGATGAAAAGGGCGGTAGCCTTAGCCATGAGGTTTGGGGCTCAAGGTGTTCGGGTCCAGTGTAAAGGCCGGTTGGGGGGGGCCGAGATTGCTCGTAAAGAATGGTATCGTGAAGGGCGGGTACCTCTTCATACCTTGCGGGCAGATATCGATTATGGTTTTGCCGAGGCCAACACCAAATATGGTGTAATTGGGGTAAAAGTTTGGATTTTTAAGGGTGAAGTCTTACCCGAGAAGGGTGAGATGCCGCCTCTTAGTCTCTAGGAGGTAGGAGCGATGCTTCTTCAACCGCGAAAAGTTAAATATCGTAAACAACAAAAAGGCCGTAACAGGGGAAAGGCCTGGCGAGGTAATTACGTGGCTTTTGGTGAATTTGGTCTGCGAGCTTTAGGGCACTGTTGGCTTACAGCCCAGCAGATAGAAGCTGGCCGTGTAGCCATTGTGCGCCATGCTAAAAAAGGAGCCAAAATTTGGATTCGGGTCTTTCCGGATAAGCCCATTACTAAAAAGCCTGCTGAGACCCGTATGGGCAAAGGGAAAGGTAATGTAGAGGGCTGGGTGGCGGTAATTAAGCCCGGCCGGATTATCTATGAAATTGAAGGGGTGCCGGAAGATGTAGCCCGGCAAGCTTTAAAACTGGCCGCAGATAAATTGCCCATTAAGTGTAAGATTGTTTCCCGGGAGGATCGGATATGAAGGCGGAAGAGTTGCGCCGACTCTCGGTGGTGGAACTGCAAGAGAAACTGCGAGAGCTGCGTGAAGAACTTTTTAATCTTCGATTTCAAAAGTCTATACACCAGCTTGAGAACCCGATGCGTATTCGGGAGGTTAAAAGGGATATTGCCCGGGTTTTAACGGTAATTCGGGAAAAAGAGTTGGGAATTCGTTCTTAATAACAGAGGGTCATGAAGATGAGCGAAAAGAAGGCTAATCGGAAACAATTTGTAGGAATTGTGGTAAGCGACAAAATGGATAAAACCGTGGTGGTTATGGTAGAGCGGCTCACACAACATCCGCTCTACAAGAAATACATTAAGAGACGCAAGAAATTCATGGCCCATGATGAAGAAAATGCCTGTCGGATTGGTGATAAAGTCTTGATCGAAGAGACAAGACCTCTTTCACGCCACAAACGTTGGCGAGTGCGGCAGATACTAGAAAGGGCCAAAGTTCTCGAAAAAGAAGAGGCAGAGACTCCGCAGGAACAGGAAGTTTAAGAAGGGTGGTGAAAGGCCATGATTCAACAACAAACATATCTTAATGTGGCAGATAATTCCGGAGCCAAGCGTATCATGTGTATTCGTGTGCTTGGCGGTTCGGGTCGTCGGTATGCCCGGATAGGGGATGTCATTATTGCCTCGGTTAAAGAGGCACTTCCTAATTCGAAAGTGAAGGCGGGAGATGTGGTGCGGGCTGTAGTCGTGCGGACCAAAAAGGAACAACCCCGTTCAGATGGTACTTTGATCAAGTTTGATGAGAACGCTGCTGTTCTCATTAACCAGTGGGGAGAGCCGGTAGGAACTCGAATTTTTGGCCCTGTAGGCAGAGAACTACGAGCTAAAAATTTTATGAAAATAATTTCACTCGCGCCAGAAGTACTATAAGGAGAAAAGGCCATGCCGCTTTTTAGGAGTAAACAACGTCGGGACATAAAACCTCACCAGGTCAAATGTCATATTCGCAAAGACGACCAGGTGGTAGTGATCGCGGGAAAAGACAAGGGAAAGATTGGTCGGGTGTTGCAAGTGTTTCCGCGGCGACAGCGGGCCATTGTAGAGGGTGTAAATATTGTAAAAAGGCACATGCGTCCCACTCCTTATGCGGAGGGAGGGATTGTAGAAAAACCGGCTCCTATTCATATATCCAATCTTATGGTCTTTTGTCCCAAGTGCACCCGGGGCGTGAGAATTGGTCGAAAAATTTTGGAAGATGGCAGCAAGGTCCGGGTGTGTAAAAGATGTGGCGAGATAATTGAAGCGAAGGAGTAGGATCGTTATGTCCTGGCTCAAACAATACTACGAAGAGGAAGTGGTCCCTAAGTTGATGGAAAAGTTTGGTTATACCAATCGTTTAGAGGTCCCCCGGCTGAAAAAGATTTGTCTCAATATGGGTTTGGGGGAGGCGGTTCAAAATCCTAAGATTATTGACCAGGCGGTGGAAGAGCTGGCGATGATTTCTGGCCAGAGGCCAAGCATTCGTCGGGCACGCAAGTCTATTGCGGCCTTTAAATTGCGTGAAGGCATGCCCATTGGGGTAATGGTTACTTTGCGAAAAGATCGCATGTACGATTTCTTTACCCGTTTAATAAACGTAGCTCTTCCTCGCGTGCGGGACTTTCGTGGAGTTCCGACAAAGGGATTTGACGGGCGTGGTAACTATACGATGGGCATATCAGACCACACTATTTTCCCGGAAGTAGATCCTAACAAGGTAGAAAAAATCAAAGGGATGAATATAACTTTTGTAACCACTGCGGAGACCGACGAAGAGGCCTTTGAACTTTTGAAACTTTTGGGTATGCCCTTTAAACGCAGGAGATAGGAGGAATCATGCCCCGGAAAGCTCAGATAGTTAAAGCCCTTAAGGAACCGAAATTTAAAGTGCGCAAACGGAATCGTTGTTCTATATGCGGGAGGCCACGGGCTTATATTCGCAAATTTGGCTTGTGTCGGATTTGTTTTCGCAATCTGGCCTCTCAAGGCAAGATTCCTGGCGTACGGAAAGCAAGTTGGTAAGGGGTGTTGCGCTATGATGACGGATCCCATTGCTGATATGTTAGCTCGCATTAGAAATGCATGTATGGTCCGGCATAAAACTGTAGAGGTGCCGGCTTCCAAAATGAAATTGGCAATTGTCAAAATTCTCAAAGAAGAAGGCTACATCGAAGATTTTCGTTTTGTACCCGAAGGGCCGCAAGGGAAAATTGAAATAGTCCTCAAATATGATGATAATAAACGGCCCGTAATTGCTGGTATGAAGAAGATCACAAAGCCTGGCAGAAGGGTTTACGTTAAAAAGGACGAATTACCCAAGGTATTGGGAGGCTATGGGATAGCTATTATCTCTACCTCTCAAGGCATTATGACCGACAAAGAAGCCCGCAAAAGGGGTATTGGCGGGGAAGTCATTTGTGAAGTCTGGTAGACGAGGTGGAGGGTTATGCTTTCACGTATTGGTAGAAAACCTGTCCCGATTCCCGATGGGGTAAAGGTGGAGATAAAAGAAGATACTATTGTAGTGCAGGGGCCGAAGGGGCGTTTGGAGAAGCCTCGTCCTCCTCTGGTAGAAATCAAAATAGAAGGTAATGAAATTCGTGTTTTGCCAGCTGCAGTTCAAAAGCGTCTAGCTCGCAAAGTGAAAGCTTTTCACGGTTTAGCACGAGCCCTTATTAATAATTGGGTAACAGGGGTGAGCAAGGGTTTTACCAAATCCCTAGATATTGTGGGTCTTGGTTACCGAGCTGAATTAAAGGGAGATACCTTAATTTTAAATTTAGGTTATTCTCATCCGGTAGAATTTAAACTTCCTCCAGGGGTCAGTGCCAAAGTGCAAAAGGGAGCGGGTGAGGTCCAATTTCAAATCATTTTAGAAGGGATAGACAAAGAACTTGTAGGGCAAACGGCAGCTAATATCCGTAAACTTCGTCCTCCTGAGCCTTATAAAGGCAAAGGGATCCGTTATACAGGAGAGAAAATACTTCGTAAGGCCGGCAAAGGCGGCAAGAAATAGGAACAGGGTGAAAGGGCTATGGGAAGAACCAGCAAAAAAGTTCTGGCTCGTCTTAGAAGGAAACGTCGGGTAAGGAAGAAAATTTTTGGTACGCCGGAAAGGCCGCGTCTTTCGGTCTTTCGTTCTTGTAAGCATATTTATGCCCAAATTATTGATGATATTTCAGGGCGGACGTTAGTGGCGGCTTCTTCGCTAACACCTCAAATTCGAGAGCGTTTGGCGGAGTTGAAAAAAGAAGGTGGAAAGACAGCGGTTGCTAAGGCGGTAGGAGAATTGATTGCCCAGAAGGCAGTTGCGGCTGGTATTAAGAAAGTGGTTTTTGACCGAGGTGGTTATAAATACCATGGCCGCGTTAAGGCTTTGGCAGACGGAGCCCGTGCGGCAGGTTTAGAGTTTTAATTCGAAGGAGGTTTGAGCCTTGGTGGCATCACCTAAAGAGAACGAACAGTTTATCGAGAAAATAATTTTTATAAACCGCGTAGCAAAGGTTCATAAAGGTGGGCGTCGTTTTCGTTTTTCAGCGGTAGTAGTAGTAGGAAACGGGGCTGGCAAGGTAGGCTATGGCTTGGGAAAGGCTCCAGAAGTTCCAGATGCGATACGGAAAGCCTTGGAAAAGGCGCGTAAAAATATGATTACAGTCCCGGTAATTGAAGGAACCATTCCTCATCCTATTATTGGGGAATATGGCGCGGCCAAGGTGCTTCTTAAACCTGGCCCTCCAGGGACAGGAGTTATTGCCGGCTCTACGGTGCGGGCCATCATGGATGCCGTGGGAATTAAAGACGTAGTGACCAAGTGTATCCGGAGCACTAATCCTCACAATGTTGTAAAGGCCACCTTTAAGGCTTTGGAATCTCTCCAGAGTCCTGATTACGTAGCCAAAAAACGAAATCTCTCACAGGAAGAAACGGTAGGTGAGGGCCATGGCGAAGCAGCTTAAGATTACTTTGGTAAGAAGTAAGTATGGATGGTCTCGAAAACAGCGCGCTACTATTGCAGCGCTAGGGTTAAGGCGGATAAGGCACACGGTTATCCGCCCAGATAATCCGTGTATTCGTGGAATGATTGAAAAGATCAAACACCTTGTCAAAGTGGAGGAGATCAATGGCTGAAGGGATCAGCCTTTCCAATCTTTCCCCATTTCCGGGGTCTAAAAAGAGAGAAAAGCGGGTTGGTCGGGGGCCGGGTTCTGGCCACGGGAAAACATCTTGTCGCGGACATAAGGGGCAAAAGGCCCGAAAAGGAGGAGGAGTTCCCCCTTGGTTTGAGGGAGGTCAGATGCCTATTTTAAGGCGACTTCCCAAGAGGGGTTTCAAAAATCCTTTTCGCGTAGAATACGCAGTCTTCAACGTAGGAGATCTAGCTAAACGTTTTGAGGCGGGGGCAGAAATTTCTCCTGAAAGTTTGCGAGCGGCAAAACTTCTCAAGGGTAAGCCCAAGCCTGTAAAAATTTTGGGTGACGGAGAGATAAACATTGCTCTCAAAGTAAAATGTCATGCCATTTCGGAATCTGCCCGGAAAAAAATAGAAGCTGCGGG
>JALSPG010000001.1 GCA_026986115.1 Thermodesulfobacteriales bacterium | reverse complement strand
CTAGTTCGTGAGAGATAATTTGATCTGGCTTTACCCTTCTCCGGTAAAGTCGTTCCAGACGTCTTAGCTGGCTTGGCTTAAGGCCGCTTAAATTTCCATGTAAAGTCTTACTCATGCCTAACCACTAAACCTATTTACCAAAATTTTTCTACAAGATCTCGTTTTTTTAAAAAATTATACCCCAATTTCTGGTTAATTTTGACCCCTCTTCATTTTCCCTCCCGCAAAGGAGTCTTCTTTTTCACTTCTAAGAAGGGCTTTTCCATTTCCTTTCAGGAGGGGTTAGGACAACAATATATACGCTTCTAATTTTAAAGAGACCTTTGAAAACCATTTTTCTAGGCCCAGTCTACAAACTATTTTTAAGCACTTTACCGTTGTGGAGCTGATAAAGCCCGTTAAATTCATTCCCTATGGAGATTCGAGGGCTGACAATAGCGGCTGTCCAGAGCGGGGCGGGAAAAACTATTCTTTCCTGTGCTTTGGCCGCTGCCTTTCGCAAAAAGGGTTTCAGAGTGGGTACTTTCAAAGTAGGGCCAGACTATATTGACCCCGGACATTTAAGCCGGGCCTCGGGGACTCCTTGTTATAACCTCGACCCCTGGATGACTGGCCCTCGTGGAGTACAGCAAAGTTTTGCCAGAGGATGTATCCAGAAAGACTTGGTTTTAGTAGAGGGTGTAATGGGACTTTTTGATGGCACAGCAAACGGGGTGGCTTCAACGGCTCAGGTGGCCAAATTATTAAAATTACCTATACTTCTGGTACTAAGCGCCAAGGGTATTTCGCAAACCCTCGTTGCGATAGCAAAGGGCCTTGTAGATTTTGATCCAGAACTTTCCTTTTTGGGGGTGGTAGTTACAGAGGTTTCAAGCGCCAAACAAGAAAGGCTTCTTTGGCCTGCTTTTCAAAAAAGTGGTCTCAGATGTTTGGGTTTTCTGCCAAGACGCAAGGAACTTACTTTACCACAAAGACATTTAGGGCTTGTTTTAGCCGAAGAAACAGCTAGTGAAACCTACGAACAATTTGCCGAAGTTGCACACGAATTTTTAGACCTTGATAGAGTGTTAGAGACCTTAAAACCTCTTTCCATCCCTTCTTTTTCTCCTCTTGCCCCGGTTGCCAGACCTCGAGTAGCGGTAGCAAAAGATGAAGCTTTCTGTTTTTATTATCAAGAAAATCTTGACCTTTTACGAGAAGCCGGGGCTGAAATAGTGTTTTTTTCTCCTTTAAGAGATCCTCTACCCTTAGCAGAGGCCTATTACCTAGGAGGTGGCTATCCGGAACTTTACGCTGCCCAACTTGCCAAACGAAAAGACCTTTTTGCTGCCCTTCACAAGCGCTATCAAGAGGGGGCTTATATCTTTGCGGAGTGTGGGGGATTCATGTTTTTAAACCGAAAAATCATCTTGAGAGAGAAAAGTTATACCTTCTGCGGGATACTTGAAGGGGAAGTCTATCTTACCGAAAGACTTCAAGCCCTGGGATATCGCCAAATCCGCCTTAAAGCCTTTAACCCTTTCGGAGAAAATAGTTTTAGAGGGCACGAATTTCGTTATAGCACCTTAAAAAAAGGCAAGGCATGTGGTTTTGTTGCTTTTGATGCCTTTGGCGAACCGGTTTCAACCTTCGGAGTCGTTGCACAAAGGATATTTGCTAGCTACCTTCATTTACATTTTGGAAGCAACCCCGAAGCAATAAAGCACTTTGTGCGTCAAGTTGCTAATTAAAGGAGGAAGCAATGCCATTTTTTTGGGCTCTGATTTTACTTCTCTTTTTTTCTTTTTCTGCTGAGGCTGGCAAAGACCCAGAAACTCTCAAAAGGATTGCCCGGGTAAGAGTTGATGCTTCTTTTAACACTGCTCAAAATTTGGTACGTGGAGAAGTAAAGATTGAACTTCCCCCGCGCAAGGTAATTTGGATAAATGTTTCTGGCCTCACCCTAAAAAAAGTTACCCTTTCTGGTCGAAACATTAAACCAGCTTTAGAAAAAGGTCGTTTTCGTATCCTGGCTACTTCTGCCAAACAAACACTTCGCATCTCCTTTGCAGGACGTTTTTTAGGCCCTAGGAATATAATCAACCAGAAGGCCATCGTTTTAACAGACAATTGGTTTCCTTCGGTCGAAGAACTCGCCTACTATGATCTTCATCTCCGGGTACCTTCTCGCTTTAAAGCAGTTGCTCCGGCTGATACTATCAAGGTAAAAAGGCAAAAAAGGGTTTCTTCTTATCATTTTATATTTAATCATCCCCAAGAAGCTCCCCCTCTTATTGCAGCCCGCTATCATTACTATGAACGCCGTTTTCGTGGAATTACGCTTGCCGCTTACTTTTTAAAACCCAATGAAAGGTTAGCCCGTGCCTATTTTGCTACTATTGAGCACTACTTACGTTATTACGAAAAGCTCATCGGGCCTTATCCTTATCGCCGCTTTGCGGTGGTTGAAAATCTTCAACAAACAGGCTACGCCTACCCCTCTTTTACCCTTATCGGGAACCGTTTGCTTGCTCTCCCTTTTATTCGTGAAATCTCTCTTCCTCATGAACTTCTACACAATTGGTTCGGTTGCGGAGTTTACCCCTTGTGGGAAAGCGGCAATTGGAGTGAAGGGTTGGTAGCCTATTTAGCAGATCATCACGTTGCAGAGGAAAAAGGCGAAGGAGCCCTTTATCGTCACCGACTTTTGGTTGACTATCTGAGTTATGTAAAAGAAGGAAATGATTTCCCTCTCAAAAACTTCCGTTTTCGTTTTGATAAGCGCTCTCAAGCCATAGGTTATGGTAAAGGGGCCTTTGTCTTTCATATGCTTAGAAAGCGCTTGGGAGATGATCTTTTTTATCAAGCTTTAAGAAACTTTTATCAAAAACATCTTTTTACCTATGCTAGTTGGATTGATCTCCAACGGACCTTTGAAAAGGTAAGTAAAAGTTCTCTTGAAAATTTCTTTCGTCAATGGGTTGAAAGACCAGGGCTGCCTAAACTTTCATTTTTTAGAGAACGACTCCTTAAGACCGGTGAAGATAAATATCTGGTAGGGCTTTCTGTGATACAAGAAGAACCTCTTTACGAACTCACTATTCCTATCATAGTAATTTCGGAACGGGAAACCAAAAAGACCCTCCTTTATCTTTCAGGACCGCGCGCAAGAATTGACATCGAAATAAAGGGAAGACCCCTTCAAGCAGTTTTAGATCCAGAATATGACCTTGCAAGGTATTTGAGTGAGCCTGAATTTCCTCCCGCCATTTCTCGCCTTTTGGGAGCTGAAAATGGCTATCTGGTTCTTTGGCGTAAAAAAGAGATAAATATTTACCGCCCCCTGATCAACTATTTTGAGAAAAACCGGTTTCAGCTAGAGATCAACCATTTTTTACCTACTGAACTTCGCCAAGACCTTATCTATTTGGGGCAAATTCCTGAAAGGATAAAAGGGCTTTTTCCCCGTTTTGAAAAAGGTTTTTGTCTTTCGGTCCAGGAAAATCCTCGTTTTCCGGAGAAAATAATAGCTTTTTCAGTGGCGCGGAAGCGTACGGAAATAGAAAAGGCCTTGCCTAAAATCTCCCATCTGGGGTCTTATCAGACAATATGTTTCGAAGCTGGAAGAATTGTCTTAAGAAAAAAACCCCGTTTCATTCAGGGCTTAAGAATCAAACTTACTGGAGAGGTAAGAGGGACTTCTCTTGCAAATCTTTGGCCAGTTGAGACCATCGCGCGGGCTGTTTCTCTTCAGAGAGTAATCTTTTTGGGAGAAAGACATGACCGCTACGAAGAGCATCTTGCCCAGCTTGCTATTATCCGCTGGCTTCATGAAAACGGACACCGTATCGCTATCGGTCTTGAAATGTTTCAGAGGCCCTTTCAAAAAGTCCTCGAAGCCTATATCTCTGGCCAAATCAGCGAAGAAGAATTTCTGCGGCGTAGTGAATATTTTAAACGCTGGGGCTTTAACTGGCGTCTTTATAAGCCCATAATTGATTATGCCCGTCAAAATCAAATTCCTCTCGTAGCCCTTAATATTCCAGCTGAACTCACAGATAAAGTAGCTAAAGCAGGTATTAAAGGTCTCTCTTCTGCAGAAAAAGCTGGCCTTCCCGAAATAGACCGTTCTAACCTTGCTTACCGGGAATATCTTCGCCAGGTTTATGAAAGCCATCCGGAAAATAGACGAGAAATCAAAGACTTTGAGACCTTCTATGAGGCTCAACTTCTCTGGGATGAAGGAATGGCTGAAAGCATTGTTGACTACCTTTCTAAACACCCCGAAAGACAATTAGTAGTAATTGTAGGGCGGGCACATGTAGTATACGGCTATGGCATTCCTGCAAGGATTGCGCGTCGCGGAATTAGAGACTATGCCATTGTTCTCTTAAGCCCAGGGGAAAATTTGGCCCCTGGCATGGCTGATTATGTCCTTTTCCCTGCTCCTGAAAAGGCTCCTTTCTCTGCCAAGCTTGGGGTTCTCATCGAGGAGACCAAAGAGGGGCTGGTGATTCGAAAAGTACTCCCCAAGACCCCAGCTCAAAGGGCTGGCCTTCGAGAAGGAGACCTTATCTTAAAAGCAGATGGGAAAGAAATCCGCTCGGTGACTGATCTTAAGCTCGTTCTTTATAAGAAGAAGCCCGAAGATAAGGTCAAATTGCTTGTTTTACGTAATGGTCATCAATTGAAAATATCAGTGGGACCTTTCAGAAAACCTCCGGAGGTGAAATAAAAATGCAAAATTTTACTGTAGATAAACTGAGCCCTGAAGAAATTTCTCGTCTCGAAAGTGTCCTTCAGCAAAGAGCCAAACCTTCACCTTTAGGAGGTCTTTTTTGGATTGAAATTCCAGAAGAAATCTTAGCTCCAATACAAAAAGAACATACCCATACCTGTGGCCCCCATTATTTTGCGGTAGAAATCGGAGAAGATTTTATAAGTTTTGAGTTTTTGGTGAGAAATTTTCAGCGTGTAAGGTGTGATTGTATCAGCCCTGCTACCCCGGCCCAAAAAGTCTTTTTATTAGAAAGGGCCAAAGAAATTTTTTCTCTAGCCGGGGTAGAAATGCAAAGATAAGAGGGGCAAAGCCCCTCTTATTTTAACTAACAGCTTCTTCAAGCTTGCTACCAGGCTTAAATTTTACCACCTTGCGCGCCGGAATTTTGATCTGTTCACCGGTACGGGGATTACGTCCTATTCTTTCAGCACGTTCTACTACCATAAAGGTACCAAAACCCACCAAAGTGACTTTTTCTCCGTTTTTAAGAGTTTCGGTTACCGCTTCCATGAAGGCATTAAGGGCCTTTTCGACGGTTACTTTAGGAAGATCTGCTATCTCAGCCATTTTATTCACCAGTTCCGCCTTGTTCATAAACCTACCTCCTTGATAAAAAGTGTTAATTAAAATCGTGGAGAAGGAACCTTTAATGTTTCTTAGGTTAAAACTTTCCCCAGGTCAACTAAAAAATAAGTTTTCGGAGCTCGCGAGGAAACTGCGTAAGACGCTGAGCCCCATCTTTAGTAATGAGATAAGTATCTTCGATCCCAATAACTCCCAAAGAAGGGACGTGACATTTGGGTTCAAGAGCTATGACCATCCCTTCTTCAAGAGGGACATCTACAGCCGCAATAGGAGGCCATTCATCAATCTCAAGCCCCACCCCGTGTCCCACAAAGGGGACCTTTTCCGGGCCGTGAGCCATAAAATAGTCTAGAATATCAAGTTCTTTAGCAAGAGAAAGGGACATCTCATAAACTTCTTTAGCACTTATTCCTGGTTGCAAAAGCCCTTCCAGGTGGTTTATGAGTTCGAGAACCCTATTGTAAAGGGTTACAGCTTGGGAAGGAAGTTTCCCGAAATAAAAAATACGGCTTTGATCTACCATATATCCTTCAAACCACCCGGCATAATCGATTAGTAAAGGTTCATTTTCGGAGATCTTCTTAAAAGATGGGCCTTGAGGAAAACCACAAACTCCAGCTCCGCCTTGACCTGTAGTAACATAAGAGGGAACCACTGCGGAAATACCCGAAAGGAGATGTCCGTAAGCCAATTCCTGACCAAAAGCATAAGTGCGGGTAAAGGCAGGATGCCCTCTTTTCCTAAGCTCGGCTTCCAAAAGACCCGCGGCCTCAAGCTCTGTCATTCCTGGGTGCAAACAAGGCAAAAAGACATTTAAGGCCTCAGAAAGCATCTGCGCTGCACTGCGGAGACAAAACACCTCGTAGGGGCTTTTTATAGCCCGCAGTTTTCTTAAAAGAAGGCCAATGTCTCCTAACTCAAAATCGCTGAGAAGTTTACGATAGCGAGCATAGAGGTTTGCGGGTAAACGGTCCGCTTCAAGCCCCAAAGTATTTATTCCCAAGTCCTTTATAAAGGACGGCAAATCCCTTAAACTCCTGAAAAGCTGCGGTTCAACCAAAAGGTTTTTTTCAGGGCGCCCTACCGTACGATAGACCAAAAGATGAACTTCAGCCTTCCGGGTAACGAGAAGATGCCCATCTACAAAAAGACCGGTGAAGTAAAAAATATTTAAAGGATAGCGTAAAAGTGCCGCTTCAAACCCTTCTTGATCTAACCCTTCTGCTAGTTTTGAGACCCGATGAATAAGCTCTTCTCTATCAGGAGGCATAGGAAAGCCTTTGAGCTATTTTGAGGACTGTTTCCGCATAAGGTTGGCTTTTGTTGTAAGTTTTGATGACCTTTATTTGGTCTTTTGGGTTTGAGGCCTTTTGCCAGCCATGACGCGCCAAATAATTGGCCATACTGGCCAAAGCGTCTTGGAGTTCAAAAAGGTTGACCTTCCCGTCTCCGTTCCAATCGTACCCATATTTAAGTACACTTGAAGGTACAAACTGAGGAAGACCAAAAGCTCCAAAAATAGAACCTTTAATGGCAAGGGGATCAAACCCATTTTTCTCCGTGTAATGTAAAAAGGCCACCAATTCTTTTTTAGCCCAACGGGCACGCCGGAGCATAAAATTCTTGAGACGCCTTTCTTCTTCTAGAGAAAGGTTTTCGGGAAGATATTTTTTAACTCTTTCCCAGTCTTCTGATAGAGCAAGGCTTAAAAGGACGTTAAAGGTCCGATATTTGCCAGTAAAGCGGCCGAGATCTGTTTCCACTAAAAAAATTGCTACCAATATCTCTTTCGGGACCCCAAAGCGGGCCTCCAAGGCCTTGAGAAAATCCTGGTGAGCCGTGAGAAATTTTCGGGCCCGCAAAAGCCTTTCTGGAGCCAAAAATTGGGCATAATTGAGTTTATATTCGTCATGAAGAAGCTTGCGAGGCATAATTTGGGGAAGAAAACGTACTTCAGGACGTGTAAAAAGTTCCTGAAGGTAGCTTTCTGAAAAACCCCTTCCTTTGAGATAAGAAATCAGAGGAGTAAATTCAGAGGCCCAAACGAAATTATATCCCAAGCAAAAGAAAAAGATTACAAAACACTTAAGCCTCATTTAAAACTCCAAGTTTTTGCAAGATTTCTTGCAATTTTTCAAATGTTATTGGTTTTCTAAAATAATAAGCCAGAGGTATTTTTTCTACCTTTGTTTGAGTTTCTGAGTTTATCAGGCCCGTGAGAAAAATTATAGGGGTATGAGGATCTTTTTGGCGAATAAGAGACGCGAGCTCAAAACCGTCCAATTTGGGAAGCCTTATATCTAGAATATAAAGACAATAGGGCCCTTCTTTTAAAGCTTTTAATCCTTCTTCTCCATCTTTGGCCTTCCGGACAGAAAAATGCATCAAATGAAAAAATTCTCCCAAAATTTCAAGAACATCAGCCTCATCTTCTACAATCAAGACTTTCCTCATCTCTTTGCACCCCTCCCGCAAGGCAAAGAACATTTGAATATGTGTTTACTAAAATCCCATCGTCCAAGCAAACAGGAAAATAAAAAGTCGGAATATCTTTTTGAGAATTTCGGTAGGAAAAGAGGTGACGATAAGAGTTAGTTTGAAAAAATCATCAAAATTTTTTGATTTTTTGGAAAAAATATTCAAGAAATTTCGTTAGAATTTGGGAAAGGTTTGCAAAAACATTTTTTGCGTTTAGGGTGGAGACATGCCTTTGAAGGGAGACTTTGAGGCCTGGCTTAGAAAAATTCGGCGTGAAATACATGCTTGGCCAGAGCTTGCCTATGAAGAAAAGCGTACTGCTACCCTTATTTGTAGAGAACTTCAAGCTTTAGGACTTTCTCCGCGTTTTGGCATAGCCCGCACCGGGGTGGTAGTTGATATTGGCAACGGAAAACCTCGGGTTGCCTTGCGGGCTGACATGGATGCCCTTCCTCTAAACGAAGAAACAGGGCTTCCTTTTGCTTCGAAAAGGCCAGGGATTATGCATGCCTGTGGCCATGATGGTCATGTAGCCATGCTTCTTGGAGCAGCGGCACTTCTTGTCCAGGATCCTCCTGAGGGAGGGGTAAGGTTGATTTTTCAGCCTGCAGAAGAACGGGGAGCAGGGGCGCGAGCAATTATGGAAGAAGGAGCACTTGAAGGAATTTCTTTCATTTTTGGAGGACATATTGATCGGCATTTTAAGGTAGGAGAAATCGCAGTGAACGAAGGCCTCATTTGTGCTTTCACCGATTCTTTTGAAGTTATTATCAATGGTAAAGGCGGACATGCAGCTTGGCCTCAAGAGGCTGTAGATTCTATTGTGGTGGGATCCCTTTTGGTCGTAAACTTCCAGACCATCGTTTCCAGGGAAATTAACCCTGCCCACCCCAGCGTGATAACTGTGGGAAAGTTTGAAGGTGGAAGTGCCCACAACGTTATTGCCGAAAAAGCTCGCCTTGAAGGAACCATTCGCAGTACCGACCCTGAGACTCGCAGGCGCATCATGGATGGCCTTAAACGCGTAGCCCGGGGATTAGCAGAGGGCCACCGAGCTAAAATCAAGCTTAAAATCAAAGAAGGGTATCCTCCAGTAATCAATCATCCCGTAGCCACTCAAATAGCACGAGAAGCCGCCCATCAGGTAGTGGGACCGAAAGGTGTTGTGAGCCAGTCTCATCCTAGTTTGGGAGGAGAAGATTTTGCCTTTTATCTTCAAAAAATACCAGGATGTTTTGTACGCCTGGGGGCGGCCAAAAAAGGACTTGAAAACATACCGGCTCATAGTCCAAAATTTGATTTTGATGAAAGGGTACTCCCTTTGGGAGCCCGATTTTTCGCAAAAGTAGCCAGACTTGCCATTGAGTATCTCAAAAAAGAAAATCGATTTTCATCCTAGTGCCCCTTTTACATTGGGAGTAGAAATTGAACTCCAAACCATTTCTACTTCCAATTTGGCACTTATTCCTTTGGGGCCAGAACTTATAAAAAGCGCTCCGGCTTTTCTTCGCCCCTTTATCAAACCTGAAGCCTATCAATCTATGCTTGAGATTGTTACGCCGGTTTGTAGAAACTTGTCGGAAGTGGAAGTCTTTCTTCGAAAAGGACTTAAATCTTTAGAAGAGCTTGCTCTGAAGCGTGGAGCTTTTCTTTTACCAATCAGCCTTCATCCCTTTTCACAGGCCAAAAAACAGAAAGTGTGGAAGAAAAAGCGCTATCTTAAAATTTTTGAAGAACTCCAGCTTGTTGGAAGACGCTTTATTGCTCAAGGACTTCACGTACATTTAGGAATGCCAGACAAAGAGACTGCCCTCAAAGTTTATAACCTTCTGCGCCCCTATCTCCCGCTCTTTCTTGCCCTCAGTACCTCCTCTCCCTTTTATGAAGGAGAAGAAACCGGGTTTCATTCTTATCGCAGCAAACTTTTCGAGGTCCTTCCTTTGGCCGGGCTCCCTAGAAGCTTTAGCGCCTGGGAGGAATACGAATCTTTAGTAAACATCCTTCTACATCTCAGAATTATTTCTTCTCCGAGGGATCTTTGGTGGGATATCCGTCTCAAACCAGAGTTTGGTACGGTAGAAGTAAGAATTTGTGATGTTCCCGGGCGTTTTAGGGATCTTTTGGCTTTAGTAGCCTTTATTCAGACATTGGCCTATTTCCTCTCAGACAGAAAGCCTCCTCCTGGTCTTCCTCACGAAATAATTGCTTTTGGCAAATGGCAAGCCGCACGGCACGGCCTTGACGGCTCTTTTGTAGATCCAGAAGATTTAAGGCGCAAAGATTTTCTGTCAGTAGCAAAAGATTTTCTCTCTAAATTTAAAATATTGTCCCTAGAACTCGGAAACGAAGAAGCCCTTAATCTTCTATCCGTCCTCCTTAAAGAAAAACCCGTTTCTTTTCGCATGCTTGCACTTTTTAAAAGGGGCGCTACCTTTCGCGAAATTATAAAGACCATCCAGGAGGAGTTTTGGACGTGAAGCGAGGAGCTGTTGCTTGTGGAAACAAATACACAGCTCAAGCTGCTTGCGAAATTTTCGAGGCCGGAGGAAACGCCTTTGATGCTATTTGTGCGGCAGCTTTTGCTGCCGGAGTTTGTGAAACAGCCCTTACCAGCCTAGGTGGAGGAGGCTTTGCTACGGTCTATCCTGTTAAAGGCAAGCCCATGGTTTATGATTTCTTTGTAGATACACCCGGTAAGGGCCTTTCTGTCAGGCCTTCTAGGCTTGATTTTTACACCGTAACTGTCCAGTTTCCAGGATCTTCGCAAGACTTTCATGTGGGGTTGGCTTCGGTGGCAGTCCCTGGAACTTTAAAGGGCCTTCTTCTCCTCCATCAAAAACTGGGGAAACTTCCTCTCAAAGAAGTTGTTTCTCCTGCAATACGTTTTGCAAGGGAAGGCTTTGAAATTGATGCCTTCCAGGCTTATTGTTTCAAACTCCTTTTTCCTATTTTTTCCTCTCGCCCAGAGACAGCCTCCCTTTTTTGCCCCCAAGGGCGCCCTCCCCAGGAGGGAGAAGTTCTTCGTAACCCCGAACTGGCTGATTTTCTAGAAGCCATACCAGAAAGTATAGAAGACTTTTACCAAGGGAAAATCGCCAACAAACTCGCCGAAATCATGAAACAAGCGGGCGGGCTCCTTACCGCTGAAGATTTAGCCACCTATGCGGTGCATATAAGAGAACCGTTGAGATATGACTTCTCAGAAGGAATACTCTTTACTAATCCTCCGCCTTCCTTTGGGGGTTCTATGGTTTGTTTGTCTCTAAAACTTTTTGCGAAATATTTTAAAGGTGGTGATTTCCTCTCTGCTGAACATATAAAAGCCCTAGCCTTTACTCTTGTAGAAGTTCATGAATTGCGAGAAAAGATAATCCGTGAAGACCCTTTTCGGGCTCTCAAGCTCCTAAAATCATCTACCAGAGGGACCACTCACATTAGTACGGCTGATGCCGAGGGAAATCTCGCTGCCCTTACCATGACTTTTGGGGAAGCCTCGGGTTTTGTGGTCCCCGGGACAGGAATTATTTTGAACAATATTATGGGAGAGGACGATCTACATCCACGAGGTTTTTTTGCCGATCCCCCTGGAAAAAGGATTTCTTCCATGATGGCTCCTTCCATAACCTATATCGGAGAACGCAAAATAGCCCTTGGGAGTGGCGGCAGTAAGAGGATCCGGTCAGCAATATTTGAAGTCTTGGTGGCGTTGGCTCATTTTTCCTTGCCAGCTGAAGTAGCGGTTTCCGCCCCGAGAATGCACTTTGACGGTGAAACCCTTCAGGTAGAACCAGGAATCTCTAAAGAACAACTTGCTGGGTTTCCATATCCGGTAAATTTCTGGTCAGTAAAGGACCTCTATTTTGGCGGGGTGCACTTAGTAGATGACCATTTCGAAGGGGCTGGAGACGAACGCCGCGCCGGCATTTTTAGATTAGTTTAGATCAAAAACACAGGAGTGAACCATGAAAATGCAAGAAAAAATCTTTGAAAAAGGAAAGCTACAGGATTTCTGGGTAATAGAAGGTGATCTTACAGACTGGATTGTTCCTCCGAAGGGGTCTCCATATCCCTCATATATACTTCTCGTCTTTGATTCTGAAGTATTTGTGCGAGCATACCAAGGCACCGACAAAATAACCAAAAATGTTTTAAAACGCCTTCTTAAAAAGGCCTCCAAAGCACAGGATTTACATCTTCCCCCAGCAAGCCCCAAAAAGATTATTTGTAGCCCTTCCCTTTCAGAAGCCGTTTCCCTCTTGGAAGAACTGCTTGAGGGGATGGGGATTCCTATCGAGATAAAAGAAATTCCCGAAACTAGACATCTTTTTCAAAAAATACTCTTTGATATTCACCGAGCCAAAAAAATTTCTTATCCGTGCCTTCCTTATCTGGCTGATTTTTCTCAAAATTCTTCAAGACTTTGTCCATATTACCCTTTCCCTTTTAGAATACAAATTTTGGAAGTTTTTTGAACCTGGTGTGCCTATTTATTTAAAAAGAAAAATGGAGTTGATAAAGGGTATCTAATACCAATGGGGCACGATCTCACTTTCTTTGGTTTAAGTTATCATCCAACGATAAAAGATCTTATGCAAATTTATACCAAAAAATTTAGTAGTGATTTGCAGTTAGAATGTTTTTATTATGAAGAAGATTATTTGCACCTTCATCCTAAAGACTATCAGAAATTTGCCTCTTTAAAATCTGACAAACTTTAAAAATGTGGAATATTTCCTTATTTTCGAAGAATCGACAAAAAATATACTTTTCTATCCTCTTTCTCTTTCTCCTTTGGTCTATTTTAATATTTTGCGTGCTCTTTTATTTGTCATTAAAGACAAAATCAAGAAAAATCTTGACATAGTCCAACGTATAAATCGAAAATTTAATTATCGAAATTGCACTTTAAGATTTATTTATCCTGCTATGGGAAATGAACATCTTTCTGAAGATATATCATTTATAAAGGTCGCGATTTCTGACAAAAGAATTCTAAAAGAAGAGATTGTTCCTAATAACATGTTACTGATCTTTTTGTTAAATAAATTGGGGTTTAAAACTAACCAGATTTTACAAAGTTCACTATTATCTCTTGATAAAGATCTTCTTTGGGACATAGAGCGACCTTTTGGAGTGCCTTTGGGAGATTTAGCCCCGGGTGAATATATTCTCCAGCTATCTGGCAAACAATATACTTTAGGCTTAACCCCAATAGAGATAAAAACGCCGGAGACCAAACATTAAGAGAAGGGGCGTTTTTCCGCCCCTTCCGAAATTAATCTGTCCGAAATCGGGAAACAAGTTTTTCGATTTTTACCGCACAGGCACTCAATTGAGTGCTATCTTCTTGCAATTTGGCAACAATTTCTCCCACAGTGCGGGCCGTTTTTTCGAGCTCTGGTACCATATTGGCAAACTCTTCGGAAACCCCGGCTACCTGAGACATGCTCTCCCGAATACCAGAAACCGTAATGGTTTGTTCTTCAACCGCAGAAGCGATAGTGTTAGAAACGTCGCTGATCTCTCCTATTACCGAAGCCGTCTCTTCCATAGAAGCCACTACCTTCCCAATAGCTTCTTGAATTCCGTGAACCTTTTGGGCAATATCTTCGGTGGCTTTAGCTGTTTGACGGGCAAGGTCTTTAACCTCTCCTGCCACCACAGCAAAACCTTTGCCTGCTTCTCCAGCTCTGGCCGCCTCAATAGTGGCATTTAAGGCCAGAAGATTTGTCTGCTCGGCAATTTTACCTATAAAGCGCAAAACCTCTCCAATCTCCTGAGAAGCCTCTCCAAGCTCATTTACAATTTCATGGACCCCTGCTACCCTCTGACTGGCCTGTTGCGAAACCTCTGCTGCTTTACTGGTATGAGAAGCTATTTCGTTAATAGCTTGTTCCATCTCTTCAATCATACGGTGTACTTCACGAGCTTCCTGTGAAAGAGTCTTACTGGTTTCTGCAGCTACCTGGCTCTTTTCTTCAAGATGGCTAGCTCTTTCCTGAAGAAGGTTTCCGGTTTCTTCAAGATCAGAGGAAATCTTTTTTATCGAGGTTGTTTCTTCTTTACTTCTGGTAATTAGTTCCCGCACTCTAATGAGAAAAGAATTAAAGGCCCTGGCCAGGCGTCCAATCTCTTGTTGATCAGTGGTTTTCAATTCTCTGGTAAGATCGAGCTCTTGGCTGAGGGCCGTAATCCCCTCCACTACCGAAAGGAGCTCTTTAGAGACACGGGAAATAAGAAATACCAAAACCAGAATGGTGAGCAAGGAGACAGCCCCTGAAGTGCCTACAAGGCGAAAAATGGCCGCATTTAGAGCCGCAATTTGAGGCCTTTGATCATAAGCCAGAAGAATAGCCACTTGGTCATTTAAAGGATGAAGGCTATAGAGATAGCCGTTTTTTTCAAAATGGCTCTCTGAAAAGGAGATCTGGTTAGCCAAGTCTTTAAAAGCCTCTGGAGACGTGACTCCACCAATTAAATAGCCTCCCTCTCGCACCACCCAGGCCAGATCTACGAAACGCAAAGAGGCCTTTACTTTTTTAAATATTCCTTCAGGGTCAATAAAAAGAGCAATAAAACCTGCTGGTTCGCCGTTATAATCCACCCGACGAACCACTTTAAAAAAAGGCCTGCCATCTAATACCGAAAGGCCTTCTTGTTGAAAATCTTTGAAGTCCTTGATGTTAACCTTCTGAAAAGCCTTTTTAGTGGCGTAAAAAGGGCTTCCAGAGGTATCCAGAAAGACCATTTCCGCCCTCAAAAGATCCTGTTCTTTAAGACTTTTTAAAAAAGGGGCAGCCAACCTGGCCAGGATGCTTGGATCCTGAAGGGCTAGACCGAATTGAAGATCCGTATTACTGGCAAGATTTTGTAAAATCAGATCCCCAATAGCCAAAGAAGCCTTCTTCTCCCTTTCAAGCCTTTTCTTAATAGTTGCGAGCTCTTCTTTGATTTCTTTTTTCCCGCGTTCCCTTGTAAAGCGGTAAAGACCAAGAGATCCAAGGAAGGTGGAAAGAAGAAGTAAAAATACCATGGGTAAAATCAATCTGGAACGCAAAGAGAGCCTCGCCCACATATCTCACCCCCTATTTCACCGGAAAACTTACGCTAATAGCACCCCGCAACTCTCCCTCTTTGTATCCTTCCTTGATCCTGCCAGCGATATCACGTGCTCCCTTGGGTTCTCCATGGCATTTAAGACAGGCCTTTTTGATATAAATAGGTCTGAGATAACGATATTTGCCATTTATAAATTCTCCATAACCCTGCCCTTTGGGCCAATTTGGATCTTCAAACTTTTTAAGAATCTTACGTTCAAAAGGATCTGGCTGGTTATAGGCGTTGCGATACTTAAAAGTGGTCTGTTTGATCTGGATGTTACAGCGGGCTTTTAGGATCTGGCCGGTTTCACGGCCAAAAACAGCAGGAATATAACCTTTAAACGCCTTTCCCGGCTGGTTGATACGCTTCTGATTCATTCGGACACTCATCTTGGCCGCCGCTATCACCTGCTCCACCACCTCACGGGCCTCTGGATCGAGTTCCGAAATATCCTTGCCTGTCATCTCTTTAAATCTTTTGCGTATCAACTGTTCTACATATTCAGGGGTAAAGCCCTTATCTGCCTTGTTAGGATCGTTGATGAGATTTTGGTGCTCGGCTACAATTCCTCGGCCCGCTACAATAACATCGGCAATGTAGCGGGCTATCTCCTCGGCTTTTTCTTTGGAGATCGATTGGCAAACACCCGCAAAGGCAAAACTTGCCAGAAACAAAAGGAATACAAAAATTTTTGCACCCCTCCCCCATTTAATGGCTTTCATAACAACCCCCTTTTGTTTTTTTCATTTCTTTTCGGACGGAGGATAAAAAAGTTAAGAAAGTGTAACAGGGCTATTTAGCCGTAAGCCGGCTACAAATAAGTCCCACTTCGAAGAGGAGATACAAAGGAACAGCCATCAGGGCCAAATTAAAAGCATCGGGGGTGGGGGTAATGATAGCTGCTAGGATCACGATAATAAGAATGGCGTGGCGTCTAAAACGAGCTGCTGTGTGAGGATTTAGAAGACCAGCTTTAGTAAGAGTTACCATAATAAGAGGAAGCTCAAAAATAGTTCCAAAAGCCAAGAGGAAAAGGCCTACAAAATTCACAAAATGCCCTACTGCAATACGAGGAATGATGTTTTCGCGTTGAAATGAAAGCAGAAACTTCACCCCATAAGGGAGGGTTACAAAATAACAAAAGGTAGCCCCACCGTAAAAGAGAATAACTCCGGCTAATATAAACCAAAACCCAGTACGTTTTTTAAATCCAAAAACTTCACAAACAAAAAGCCAGATCAGCCAGAGAAAATAAGGTACTAAGGTTAAAATTGTGCAAGAGATGGCTATTTTGAGAAAGGCTAAAAAAGTCTCGAAAACTCCAAAAAAGGCGAGCTTTTGGTGAAGATGGGTGGTTAGGTGAAAAAGTATCCGGGGAGAAGAAAAATAATAAAAAATTGTGAGACCAAAAAACAAAAAGGCCCCATAAAGGAACTTGCGCCGAAGGTTTGAAAGGGCTTTTACCGCTTGCCCTAGAGATTCAGAAACACCTTCTGTCAACATTTACTTAGAGGTTTTGACGCAGATAAGAAACGGCGTTTTTGAAAAGGCTTACGCCAAGAGTATCTCCTTCTCCCCGGCGCCAGCGAGGATGATTAGTAAAGTGATTATAGGCTTCCGGATGGGGCATGAGGCCAAAAATTCTTCCAGTCTCGTCACATATTCCCGCGATGGCTTCTACAGAACCATTGGGATTGTAAGGATATTCCATGGTGGGCTCACCAGTTTTGGGATCGGCATATTGACAAACGATCTGTTTGTTCTCTCGGAGGCGTTTGAGGATCCCTTCGTCTTTGACTACGAATTTTCCTTCTCCGTGACGCACGGGGAGATACATTTCCGTAAGACCTTGAGTAAAAACACAAGGAGAGTCAGGATTTATCTTGAGTTTGACCCACCGATCTTCGAAACGGCCAGAATCGTTGTAAGTAAGACTTGTGAGTCGGTTTTCATAGTTTCTATCAAAACCAGGAAGAAGCCCTAATTTTACTAGCAGCTGAAAGCCATTACAGATGCCAATAATAAGCCCCCCTTGCTCAATAAGCCGCAGAACCTGATCAAGAAGCCTCTCTTCCGTATCTTTCACCCGTGCATACCGAAAACGATGGGCCCCGGCCTGGGCTGCTCCCAAGTGGTCTCCATCTAAAAAACCCCCAGGTAAACACAACAAGTGATAGTCGTCGATACGCACCTCTCCATAGATGAGAGAACTTAAATGGACAATATCTACTTGATCTGCCCCGGCTATCTGGCAAGCATAAGCAGTTTCTCGCTCACAGTTTGTTCCATAACCGGCAGTGACTATTACTTTTATCTTTCTCATGTTACCTCCGGCTTGCACAGAAAGATAGAAGATGGTTTACATTTAACATGCTACCCCAAACGAAACAATTCCTCGGCGTAAGCCTTTTTCTGTTTCTCTTTTTCTCCGTGGCTCGGGCTGAAATAGCCATCGTTGACGACCGGGGAAAAGAAATAAGCCTTAAACAACCCCCCAAAAGGATTGTTTCCCTCTACGGAGCTTTAACAGAAACAGTAGCCTTCTTGGGAAAATGTGAGGCCATAGTAGGTGTTACAGCACATGAAAATTATCCTCCCTGTGTTCTAAAAAAGACCAAAGTTGGCACTCATTTGCGGCCCAATTTGGAAATAATACTTTCTCTCAAACCAGATCTTATTCTTCAGGGCTCGGTTTCTCGTGGCGGGCTTGGGGCGGTTCGGCAACTTGAAGAAAGGGGCCTTAAAGTTGCTGTGTTCAATCCTTATACCATTGAAATGGTATTCTCCACCATTGAGAGGGTCGGTATTCTTTTGGGAAAAGAAAAGCAGGCAAAAGCATTTGTGCGGGAACTCAAAGAGCAACTCCACTTTTTAGAAAATAAAACTTCCCAAATCTCCCAAAGACCCCGTGTATTCTATGAAGTCTCTTATCCGGCAATTCTGGCAGCGGGGGAAAAGCATATTGTAAATGATCTTATTGAAAAGGCTGGAGGGATAAACGTCGTCGGAGTTTCTAAGAAGTTAGTAAGGGTCTCGCCGGAAACTATTATCATTTGGGCTCCGCAAGTTTATATCATCCAAAAAGGTCCGATGAATAAGAACCCTCCTCCCCCGGAGAAAAGACCCTACTTCCAGGTACTTCCTGCGGTAAGAAACAAACGTGTATATTACGTGGATGAATTTTTGTTTGCCCGTCCAGGGCCTAGAATTATTGACGCGTTAGCGCAAATGATTCGTCTTTTACATCCCGAAATACCATGAAGTTTGCTCTTCTAGCGCTTCCTTGGCCCCTTTTCAGCAGACCCTCAATCCAGCTTGGGGTCTTAAAAGGTTATCTCCACAAAAATTGGCCTGAACTCCAAGTAGAAGCCTTACACCCCTATCTTTGTGTGGCCAAAGATTTAGGTTACAAGCTTTATCATCAAATTTCTCAGAGCAGCCTCCTTTCTGAAGCTGTCTCTTTTGCCGTTCTCTTTCCAGAAAGAAAAGAAATCTTGCAAAAGCTTGTCTCCAAAGAAGCCAAAAAGTGGCAGGTTTCATTTCCCTTTTTTGAGACAGTAGAAAAAGTTAAAAAGAGCCTTGAAGAATATTTTGAGCGTCAAAACTGGGGAAAATACAAAGCCATTGGTATTTCAGTATGTCTCAACCAACTAGGAGCTTCTTTATGGGCAGCTAAATGGCTTAAAAAGCGCTATAAAACGCTTCCTCTTATTTTTGGCGGTTCTTCCTGTGCTGAAGATCTAGGGCGAGGGCTTCTAGCAACTTTCCCTTGGGTGGATTTCGTTATCAACCGGGAAGGAGAAAAACCCCTCTATCTCCTCCTAAGACATCTCTTCTTAAGAGAAACTTTCCCTGAGAAAGGGGTTTTCTACCGAAAAAATGGAAAAGTTGTTGGAGGCGGGTTTTGGGAACTTTCTCCCGAAGAGCTACCCTCCCCTCGATATGAAGACTATTTTAAAGAAGTACTTGCCCTGCCACCTGAAAAGCGTTTCTTCCCCATGATCCCCTTAGAGGCAAGCCGTGGGTGTTGGTGGTTCAAATGCAAGTTTTGTAATCTCAATCTCCAATGGCGAGGTTTTCGCAAAAAGCCTCTTGCTCGGGTGATCAACGAGATCGAGGCCCACGCCCGGGCTGGATTTTTAGACTTCGCCTTTATGGACAATTCCTTACCCCCAGTAGAAGCCCGCAAGCTCTTTGAAAGTCTTGCTTCTCACAGACGGGATTATCAAATTTTTGCCGAATTGCGTGCTGGTTATCGGCGTGAAGATTATCAGGCTTTTGCCCGAGGAGGGTTGAAATGGGTCCAAATAGGTATTGAAGCCCTTAGCTCTTCTCTCCTCAAACGCCTTCACAAAGGTACTAAACTTATAGACAATATTGCGGCTATGAAACATTGTGAAGAAGCAGAAATAAGGCTTGAAGCCAATCTCATATTGGAATTTCCGGGTAGCACAGAAGCAGAAGTAGAAGAAACTCTAAAAGTCCTCCCTTATGTCTTTCCTTACCGGCCTTTAAAATGTGTTTCATTCTGGCTGGGATACGGATGCCCGGTTTTTAAAAATCCCCGAGCATTTGGCATCAAAAGGATTTATCCTCACCCCAATTATCGTTATCTCCTCCCTGATGCTTATTTGAAAAACTTTGTGCCCCTCATTTGGGGATATCAGGGAGATAGGAAGCGACAACGAAAACTTTGGAAACCTGTCCAAAAAGCTGTAGACATTTGGAAACAAAACTATGAAAATTTGCGAAAAAAACATGGACCTCTACTTTCTTACCGAGACGGGAAGGACTTTATTATTATCCGCCAGGTTTTACCAGACGGTACAGTTCTTCATCATCGCCTGAAAGGGACTTCTCGCGAAATCTATCTTTTCTTGACAGATATACGTTCTTGGACCGAAATTACCTCCCGTTTTCCAGCTCTGTCTGCCTCTCAATTGAGAGGTTTTCTACAAGATCTTGAAGACAAAAAACTTCTTTTCCGTGAGGGAGAAAATTTTTTGGCCCTTGCTATCCGCGGCCACAGAGACATCGCTTGAGACGGCTCGAAATTTCTTCTGCTAGAAGTTTTGGGTCGTGTTCCGAAGAATCCACCTCTAAATCTGCAAAGAGATGATAAAGTGGTTCTCTTTTGGTAAGAAGGGTTTCAATCTCTTCAAGAACATCTAACCCTGTTAGAGAAGGACGCTGGGTAGCGGTCTTTTCGTCAAAAGATAGACGTTTGGCAATAATTTCGGGAGAAGCTTTAAGCCATACCACACAGGCGTTTTGTTTGAGAAGTCTCATTTCATCTTCATGCATTACTGCCCCACCTCCCAAGGCAATTACACCCTGGGGCCAAGAGGCGGCCTCAAACATCATTTCTCTTTCCAATTTGCGAAAATAAGGCCAACCTTCTTCAGCCACTATGGTGCTGATGTCCTTTCCAGCTCGCCTTTCGATAAGGCGATCGAGATCGTAAAAAGGCAGCCCTAAAAGATCTGCCAGAGCCTTACCCACCGAGGTCTTCCCCGTAGCCCGAAAACCAATGAGAATTATCTTCATGAAGTATAAAGCCCTTTTAATATCTCCCAGAAATTGGGAAACGATTTTGCTACGCAAGCTGGATTTCGAATTACAATACCCGGTACTACTAATCCGAGGATAGCAAAGGCCATTGCAATGCGGTGATCTTGATAGGTCTCGATTTCTGCTCCACGGAGTTCCTGAGAACCTGTGATGATAAGACCATCTTCGAGTTCTTCTACTTCTGCCCCACATTTGCGAAGCTCTGTGGCCACGGCTTTGAGACGGTCTGTCTCTTTATAACGTAGGTGAGGAACTCCACGAATAAGAGTCTTTCCACGGGCCTTGGCTGCTACCACTGCTAGGGTAGGAACTAAATCCGGATAACGGCCCATGTTGATCTCTATACCCTGGAGAGAAGTTTCGGGAAATCTCGTTACTCTTACACCACCGTTATAGGATACCTCACATCCCATTCGGGAAAGGAGCCCTGCAAAGGCAGCATCTCCTTGAAGAGATTTTGGGGGTAAATTGACCACCTGTACGCTTCCTCCAAGAAGGGCCGCTGCCGCCAAAAAATATGAGGCACTTGAAGCGTCTCCCTCTACTTGGTAGTGCCGTGGTTGGTAAGACTTTTTTTTAACTTTAAATATTTCTCCCTTTTCTTCTACCTCGGCCCCGAAGGCTTTCATCACAGCAATTGTAAGATCCACATAAGGGCGGGACACCAGAGGCGTGGTAAGCCTTATCAAGGCCTCTTTTTGGGTATAAGGCCCCACCAAGAGAAGGGCAGAAAGAAATTGGCTGCTTTGGGCTACAGAAAGAGAAACCTCTCCTCCCTTAAGTCCTCCTCCAGCAATTTTTACCGGAAGAAAACCTTCCTTTTCTAAAAAATCTATTTGACCTCCCCAATCTTTAAGGGCCCGGATAAGGGGGTTGATGGGGCGTTCACAGAGCCTTTTTGTTCCGGTAATAACTAGAGGAGAACCTTCTCCCAAAGAAGCATAAGCCAAAAAAAAGCGGGTTCCGGTACCGTTATTTCCCATAAAAATTTCTTTGCCGGAAAGTTTAGGTTTTCCGGAAACACCCTTAATACGCAAACTATCTTCCGAAAATTCCACCGCTACCCCGGTAGCCGCTAGGGCGGCTGCGAGAAGATCAGGATCTTCGCTCCTTAGGGCCCCCTCAAGCAAACTTTCTCCTCCTGCCAAAGCGGCACAAAGGAGAGCCCGCTGGGTAATACTTTTTGAACCGGGTACTCTGACCCGGGCTTCAACTGGCCGGCTAAGAGGTTCTATTCTTT